>JANODD010000244.1:0-69492 GCA_031412515.1 Planctomycetia bacterium
ATCCCGCAGGTTTACCCTGCGGATCGTTCGGCTTTTAACTAAGTCGGTCGTTAACGAAGTACGGCGACGAGGGTTTATGTTATTAGCACGTTGATCTCCGCCGAGTCGCAACCCTTTTACACTCAGCTCAACCGCATTGCGACCTCAGCCTTTGACCAGCGATTTGTTGGCTCAACCGTTCGGCCACTGTTCCATCTGCTTGGTTCTCTTTTAGTAAGAAACAGAACAATCCGCAGTACCAGACTGCGGTATTCGCTCAAATTTCAATTTGACTTTTCAGATTCTTTGCGATTTCGCCCCCAAAAGTCGCAGATGCATCACTGTAGAGTTCGGTAAAATAGAATCTAATCGAACTATTACGCTGAAGATTGCCAGGACAATTCAGAGCTTGTACGTCGGCTCGTCCTGGGTCGTGGCGATTGAAAAGACAGCGTTTTGAGAGCTTTAGTTGAATGGAACTTAGCGGGTAAACACACTTTGGATTTAACTAGTTCGCGACCAAATTCGAA
The DNA here is from genome assembly GCA_031412515.1 of Planctomycetia bacterium. Taxonomy (GTDB): domain Bacteria; phylum Planctomycetota; class Planctomycetia; order Pirellulales; family Pirellulaceae; genus Aureliella. Next base: position 510 of record JANODD010000244.1, read on the forward strand.
ACAGTATGCCCGAATTTCATGGACGACTTTCCTCGTCGATGGAACTCTCTTGATAGTTGCAATCATTGGTGCAAATTATGCTTGGCCGATCCAAAGCGAAGCGGGGCGTTTGCATGCGAAGCGACTTGAATTGCAGCGTCGGGTTGGAGAGATGCCGATCAAAGATCCAACGAAGTATCACGTGCTTCTACTTGATAGCGATAATCCGCTCCAATTTCGCTGGCGAGTTTATATTCCTGCAAAAACCTCTGTGAAACTCTCGACGGAGTGCCGCTCGTCGTCTGGCTCGAGCAGTGGTACGTCCAGTTTTTCAGGCGACACTGATCCGGCGCTCGAAGGCTTAGTTACCGCGACAATACGACCCTCGGAAAGCAACTCCAACATGGAAATACGCGTCCACACCCGAAGTTTATATTCGCGTGGATCAACAGGGATGTATTTGCATGACGAGACCATACAGCAGATGGTCGAAACCAACGATACAGCTTCCTGGCGAATCGCGGGCCAGAGTGGCGTAGAAATCTTTTCAGTGGAGGAAATGGTCTGTCTGCTGGCAATCGAGCCACCCAAAAAGGATGATGCAACCACGCGGAATGGAATGCTTCGAGTCGGACTAGCAACTCAGTCGGTTATTGAAAAGGCGAAATCGCAGTGAATCTGTTAAGCATCAGTCAGAGGGCGTTAGATGCCGCAATTTAGAATTCGAACAATTATGCTTCTGATCGCCGTGACGGCGGTTTGGACTGCATACTATACCGGCCGCAAGTCGATTGAACGCGATCTTGCAGCCATTAAAGCCATTCATGCTCTAGCACCTGAATTGCTAGTTCGTAATCAGAACGAGTATGCATGTCTCCAAATCGATAGAACTGATGACATTCGCGAATACCAATGCTACTTGCCGCGCAGCCATCAGTACAAACTACAACTTCTCTGGAGCAAAGAATTCTCCCTTTACGACAAGGCGTTGATACCGGAAATGTCTGTAACTATCGCTGGTGGCACTCGACAAGTATTGTTGAACGAGTTGCCAGGCAATTTAACCGTGTCCGTGGATGGTGAAGAAGTTATCAACGTGCCTAGAAATCGCCCCGCTTCACGCTTCAAATCATCCACTGGTGCCAGCCACCTATTTGAATCGCAATGGTATCCTTTGGATCAATCGTTGACGCTGGTTCGAACACGAGAAAGCGATAGCGGAACGATCAGAAATGAAGCGGGGCCAGGGATCGCGCTGTGGATTGAGGTAAGTGACTAACCGCGGCGAACGCTGCTAGCATCCGGGTTAATGTGGCGGGTACTGCTAGCCTCCGGGCCGACGCAGGCTGCGTCGGCCACGAATAAATACATTCTGAAAACTGGAAAATGCTTAAACGATGGTCGATCAACTGGAACTGATACTGCTCGGTTTCGCCGTCGTTGTAGATAGTGCCTTACTGCTGGCGCTTCTCGAACGTGTAAATCGACCCAACACCGCTATCTGGATCACGACACTGGTCGCGGCCACATGGCTTGCGCATGCGAGCGGCTTTAGTCATGTGCTGATTCGCGATGCCGACATCGAGCCGTTTGCGACGCTCGATCGCTTCAATGTCGCACTGATTGCCGTATCCCTTTTGGCTATTCCCTCGGCAATGCTTTATGGCGCCATCCGACTCAACCACTCACTCCACAACCTACGCCCAAACTGGGATTGGCGATATGCGATCGCCTATCTGCCCTGCTCAATTGCACCACTAGTCGTTTTCCAAGCGTGTACAAGCGATAGTCGTGTTTTGAGTACCAGCTTTGAACCGTTTATACACGCATATCTGTTGACGCTTCTGAGTATGAATGTCGTCGCGGCAGTTCTATTTCTGCGCTATCGTACATTTATTGAAGCCGCTTCAACTAGAAATTTCTTTTCGCAGTTAGCGATTCTCTTGGTTGGTATTTCGGTGCTCGCTGCAAGTTACGGCTGGTTCGCTCGCGACACGGCCTTGGATTTTCCGATTCGAATGGCGGTGATCCTTTCTCCACTATCAGTGATATCGCTTTTCCTATGGTACGCGGTGCGAGACAAGCTGCTACCGCTGGTTTTCGAACGCGCACTAGTGTACGGCGGCTCGCTGGTGTTAATCATGTTGTTTCACCGGGTGCTGGTAATTCCCTTCGCGGAGTCGATGCGACGCACGTCGAGCTTCGATGTAATTCTTGTCGAAGGAATCATCCTCGTTGCAATCGTAGTGGCTTGGCCGCCACTTCGAAACCGCGTTCGCGAGTCGTTACGTTATCTGCTCAGTCGCAATATCTTTAAAGTTCGCGAGGCCATGCGGCAACTGTCATTGCAAATCAGTCAACAGGATTCGAGGTCACTCAGCGACTTATGCGACTGGTTCGCACGTAGTAGTTGCGAGTTGTTGTGTTTGGAACAAGTTTGGATTTGGTTTAGCGACCCTCGAACGGGCGAACCTCGATCTTGGAAAAATGGAGCTCAATCCGCTTGTGAGCCCGAGATTACCTGTGCTGAGATGCGATCCATTTACGAGTTACTCCTTAATCGCAATGAAAGTCACTTAGGCCGCGCGAATCTCCGCGAACGCCAACTTAGCCAACTGTGCGAGCGGCTGAACGTACAGATCGCTTTTCGTTGTCAATTTCGCGATCTGCAAGGATTGGTGCTATTGGGGCCGCGTATTCGTAGCGACCGATTTTCTGAGGAACAGCGCGCGTCGCTGTCGCTGTTGTTCGATCAATTTGTGGCAACGCTTTTTAATCGCATGGTCGAGCAAGATCGGTTGCGAGCCGAGCGTCAAGCCGCACAGCAAGAGAAGCTGGCTGTTTTAGGCCTGATGTCAGGTTCCCTCGCCCACGAGATTCGCAATCCACTTTCTTCCATTCGGACGATCGCGAGTTTGCTGCGAGAAGATCTTGCCGATCAACCGGCTCATGCCAAAGAGGTAGGCATTATTGTTCATGAGATCGATCGGTTGACCAGCATTACGCAGCGCCTTCTTGACTATTCAAAACCATCCGATGCCCGTGTTGTAGGCATTGATGTGCATCGTATCATCGAACGATTGTTTCACATTCTGCAACCCTGGGGAGCACAACAGCAAGTCAAATTGACTTTTAAGTTCAGTCCTGTATCGCGGCTGGTAAGAGCCTCCGATGCTTCGTTCAGTGAAATACTCTTTAATTTAATCCGCAACGCCGTTGAAGCGACCCGTTCAACACCCAACGCCTGCGTCACGGTTTCAACGGAATTTTGCGATTCTGAGGTAGTTGTAAAAGTAATTGACAATGGACCCGGCATCGACCCTGCCATTCGTGATAATATCTACAAACCCTTTGTGACCAGCAAAGAATTTGGAACAGGCCTTGGATTGTACATCGCCGCCGAGCGGGTACGATCCATTAATGGAAAGATCGAGTGCCGGTCGACACCCGAAACTGGTACCGTTTTTGAACTTCACTTGCCGCTTGTCGGCGATTTGAACCGCGAGCCCAACCCCTCAAAACAACTTCATGAAGATACTGATAGCTGACGATGAATCGAACGCTCGCTACGGGATGACTAAGGCCCTCAGGCGAGATAGTCGCGAGATTTTGGAAGCCGAAAATGGTCGAGTTGCGCTCGAACTCATTTATCGCGAGCGTCCGGATTTAGTTTTTTTGGATATTCATATGCCGGAGCTCGATGGGCTCCAGTTGCTTGCGGAACTCCAGAAAAAGCCGGCAGAATCTAGTATGGAAATTATCGTTGTTACGGCCAACGATTCGATCGCTAATGCAATTGAATGCATCCGACGTGGGGCTGCCGATTTTCTTGCAAAGCCATTCAATGTCGACCATCTCCGAGCCGTTGCGACACGAGCCGAGCAGCGAGTTCAGCTTGAGCAACGAGTCGCTGAACTACAAGAACGTTCCGAATTGCAGACTGGATTCGGTCGACTGTATGGCAACAGCCCGTTGATGCGCAAACTCTTTCTCCAGATTCCAAAAGCTGCGAAGTCGCATTTGCCCATTCTCATTCGCGGTGAGAGTGGCACCGGCAAGGAACTCGTCGCTCGCGAGTTGCATGAACGGAGCGAACGCGCGAAGCAACCCTTTGTCGCTGTCAACACGGCTTCGATCGCTGAGTCGCTGATTGAAAGCGAATTGTTTGGACATGTGAAAGGTGCGTTCACCGGTGCGGATCGGCCACGCGAAGGAGTGTTTCGCAAAGCTCATAAAGGCACTCTGTTCTTGGATGAGATTGGTGATATGCCAACTACTGTGCAAACGCGTTTGCTTCGCGTATTGCAAGAAGGAATTGTGCAACCTGTCGGATCCGAGGAAGGTGTTCAAGTGGACGTGCGTGTCATCAGCGCGACTCATCAAGATCTTGAACAGCAGATCATCGACAAGCTCTTTCGGCAAGATCTCTATTTTCGACTGCGCGGGATCGAGTTGACGCTGCCGGCACTGCGGAATCGCAACGAAGACATTCTGTTACTTGCCAACCGCATACTTGGCGAGCAACATGAGTTTTCCAAAGCCGCAATTGCTGCGATGCTAAGTCATCCATGGCCCGGGAATGTACGCGAGTTGAAACAGCGGGTGGAGTCTTCCATTGCAATGTCCGACGATGAGTTCATCTCACCGCAAAATCTCGGTTTGGCTGAAGTCTTACCCACAGTCGATGCCGCGAGCTTTCAAGCGTATTTTGATCTGCCGCTCACTGAAGCGAAGAATAGACTGGTTGAGGATTTTGAGCGAGCGGCGATTGAACGGGCCGTTGAGCAGGAATCTGGTAACGTCAGCGCAGCGGCTCGCAGCCTGGGCATTCATCGGCAGAATTTGCAGCAGAAAATGAAGTTGCTCGGCATGCGCGATGAACTTACGCATCCCGATTCGGATCAAAAATAGTTGCTAGTGGCGAGCAGAGCGTCATACCCAATCCACACGCCACCATCGCAAGGCTTGGGATGCTAGCCGCGGGTCATGAAAGAGTCCCCGGTGAGCCGTCGGCGTTAGCCGCGGTTGACCGAAGTAAGTGACTTGTTCATCGGCTGGCCAATATCAAACAACTCGTTGCGACCGCACTCTATCGGAGGAGCCATTGGTTGCGGATGATGGCCACTTCGGTCACCCGCGGCCAACGCCGACGGATCACCATGCTTATTCCAGTGGTTGCCGAAACGGTAAAATCGCACGGGCTAGGAAACTTGCAACGATCGTAACGATTGTCCGTACACAGCGTTGATCATGAGTCGAACTGGCGGGAATCCAACTATGCTTGTTCGGGGCTCGGCAAAGCCGGCAACTTTGCGATCGCAGTTGCTCGAAGCGCACTGGACTTGATCAAATCCATTGGTTTTCGTTGTTAAATGTTGCGGGTCGTGTGGTTTTTGCGATGTGGCTTTATTCAGTTTTTCTTGGAACAGGGGAATTGCTAAAGAAAAGTATTGAGCTTTTGCGCGAGCCGGATAAAGTCGAACCTGTCAGCGAAAGTTGATTGTCCGGGAATTCGGATTGGACTCCGAGCCTCAACGACGCCACACACTACAGAACAAAATCTTATGAGCCACCTTTCACCCGCACCTGAAGAAGTCGAATTGCTGCTACGCAACGCACGACTTCGCGATGAACTTGAGCCCTACGTGGATGAGTCCGTTGCACTGGTCAGTTTTCGGCAGATGAACCTCCGCGAAGAGAATGACTTCTTGGAATCGATGCTCGCTTGGGAACGCGCCCCGGCGCTGCCCATCAGTCGCTGGTCGGTTCCGCCACTCATCGTGCCCAGCCCTGAGCGACTCGATAACGACATGCTGCGCGAGCTGCTGTATGATACCGTCGATCGTTTGTTCCAAGTTCGCGTCGTGCTCGAAATGACTGAGCATTTGACCGATCGTCAGCTTTATACGTTGATCTATCGGGACATTCTGCCGGCTTGTGAGAAGCAAGTGAACCTCAAAGGTAATTACCTTTGTTGGCGTTGCTTGGATGAAGCGGACGATGACACTTGGCTGCGATACTACGCAACGGAACTTGATCGACTGCAGTGGCTAGAGCACAACGAAGGACCACTGCCCAGTCCCGAAGACGTTCCGTTTCCACGCAAGTTACCACGGGCTACGGAGTACTAGTACTCGAACAGTGGAGGTATCTGGTTTTGTGTGAAACTGGAAAATAGGAAGGTAGACAACACTCCGGTTTCTCACGAAACCAGCCACATACGTGCGAAACCCGCTAGGTGTTCCTTATTCGCGAAGTCGCAAATCGGCCTGGCTTATGAAGTCAACTAGCCGACTTTGCAAAGTTCGCATTTGATCGACGCTTAACTGTTGTCCAACGTGAGCGATCGCGATCAGAGCACCCCAGAGCATCATCGCAACAATGCCTATCCATATCCCCCACGCGTTCGAACCAATCATAAACTGCGAAAATCCTAGGATGAATCCGAAGAATGCGGTGAACGCTAACGCCAAATAACAGATCCACACAAACGTCCAGACCTCTAATCGCGGAGCGAATCGGCCATGGATGAAGGAATGATCCCCCTTTGGATTGACGCTAAAGGAAAGTTGCGGTGACCAAACACGATGTTCGCTGGTTGGTAAATGGAGTTCACCGTATTCACCAAACAGTAAGAAGAGCTTTTTATTTTCAACAAACTGGTAGGCGCGAGCTATTTTCTGGACTGCATGGTCACTCGTTTCGAGTAGCTGAATATCGAATGTCGGTCGAAGTGTAAACCATCGCATAACGTGCCTCCGCCTAAGCACTAGGCTACTTGAGTGGCATTCCGGGCTCGGCGATGCCGTTGGTGGTTAAGATTTGAAAATGATGGACACCAGCGGCAAGCGGATGGTCGCTGGTCCAAACGATTTTCTTTTCCGGTGTGACTTCAACCATCGAAATGCCGGTGTTGGCGGCATGGCTACCAACGACAGTATTGCCGTTAGCTAGCCGCTGTGAGCCACACGGGTCTTTAAACAGACCACCTACGTCTTCGTTCGTCACTTTCCAAACGATTTCACCTTGAGGATTTAACTCTACTACTTTGTTGCCGTGGGTCAGCGATGCGACGGTATTGCCATTGTCCAAACGAATCGCTGTAAAGGGCCAGTTCTCTGCCGGGCGTCCGCCCAACACGTCGAAATCCGTTTTAAAAGTACGAACGACTTCACCTTTGGGTGAATATTCTTTGATCGCAAAGGCGAGCAGATGAGGGACCAAAAAGTTTCCGTTGCGAAGCTGCCGCGCCATCCGGGTTTGCATGTGCGCGTTTTCTGTCTCGGGCTGGAGAACAACTTCCTGCACGATTTCGGCTTTTAAGTTGATTTCCAGCAATCGCGGATGACTTCCCAGTTCGGTCACGAGTGTGTTGCCATTGTAAAGCCGCTGGGTGGTGCCAATTTCACGATTCTCTTTGCTGAGCGTATAAGTCAGGACGACCTGTTTATCGCGAGTGACTTCTTCGACTCGATTCGAGAAAGCGATCAGCACATTGCTGTTGGGCAGGACAAAACCGTCTCGCGATCCCCCGGTGTATTCCCACACTGCCTTTCCCGCTTCGTCGATGATCGCCGTCTTGGCGCCCATAACGAGGTACGAATGACGAATTGCTGGTGGTTCATCGCTTAACAATGTCAGTGACTGCGAGCAGGCTGCTGTTAAGATCATCGCAATAAACGTTCGTCGGATTAGGGTCATTGTGGTTCTGCCCATTGTGGTTCTACCTGGGTTGAAGAAAATCTAGTTTGCCGCCATCGGTTTCAACGCGAATTCAACAACATAGCCTGCACCGATTGGCCGATCAACACTTCCCAAACAATTACCTAGCAGACAGAATGAGCACCGAGCCGAAATTCGTTATCGTTTGGGGAACGCGAATAGAAAACTAATTAGGATTTGCGAATGTCATTGAGCGCCAAGTTCATCGATACTCGAACGGTGGTTGAAGAGGATCTCGATGCCTTGAACCACGTCAACAACCTTCAATACTTGCGTTGGACTCTAAGAGCAGCGTCGGCTCACTCGAGTCAAGTCGGCTGGCCGTCGTCAAGATATCTTGAACTTGGTGCTGGTTGGGTAGTGCGATCCCATAAGATTACATATAAGGTGCCCGCGAAGCTGCACGATGAAATCGCCATTCACACCTGGATCAAGTCGTTTGACAAAGTCACTTCGATTCGAAAGTACGAGATCATTCGCCAGTCGGATAGCCGTGTCTGCGCGATTGCCGAAACTCGCTGGGTTTTTGTAGACTTTGAAACTTTGCAGTTAGTTGCCATTCCTGCCGAGGTTCGTGCTGCATTTAGTGCTGACTGAATGTGAGACTGTTGGATTTTGTCCAAATTTGAAAGTGATCTTTGCCAAGCAACCTCCGCACCCTAACTTAAGTACTTAAAGACCATGAATCCTGAAATCGAAGCACACAACGCAGGTCAAGCAACGGTGGAAGAGCGGGAGATTTGCGAAGCCCTGGCGAAGACAATCTACAAACTGCTCCCTGAAGCACAAAGTAAGATTTGGCACCGCCATCCTGTCTGGTAACCCGATCGTCGGTTATAGCAAACTGAAGGCCGGTATTCGGCTGATGTTCTGGAGCTGAGCGAGCTTTAGCGAAGACAAGCTTCACCCCGGGACTGGAAAGTTCAAAGACGCTTCCATTACCTTCACCCACCCGGAGAGTCGAATGAAAGACTGTAGTTGCTAAAATCTGTTGGTAAGAAGATGGAGGTAAAAAGATTGTAGTAAAAACAATGCAAGAATCTTCTTACCTCCATTTTCTTACCATCCGATTGCTTGGCGCCGCAAGCTTAATCAACCACTTAGGCGAGCGGCAGATGGAAAAGTACCGGCTGAGTCTGAGGCGCTAGCCGGCTGAGCCGCAAGAAATCGGCTAGCGCCTCAGGCTCAAGGCACCGTCAACTTGTTCTCGACACGATCGATGCCAGGTTCGAAACTAAGAACGTTGACTACTAACTCGGCAGCTCGTTTCGAATCAACGGATCCTTTTAAGATCGCTGTGCTACCGGCGAGTACCACTTGAACGTTCTCACCACCCAAGTTCTTGACACGGCGTTGCATTTCAGGAGTCGCGGCCACAGTCAGTCCACTCGTGTCGGCTGGCTTAGGTTCCACTTCCAGCACCAAACGTGGATAGTACATGCCTTTGGTTGGCTGCTTGGGCAATGGCTTATTGACCTTGGCAGCGCTAGCCGCTTCTAACCGAAAACTATCCGATGCAGCGGGTACTCGACCGACTCCAAGCGCTTGCCCAGCGCCAACGAACCCAGTGAGATCGTTGCGTCCAGTCCCCACAAAATCTTGGCGAGAACGATTGCCACGAACGAAACGCTCGTTACCACCCAGCAGCCCCTGTCCGGTTCCACCCGGTTGCCCTGGCTGACCTGGTTGTCCTAATTGTCCTGTTGGCGCCCCCAGCGATGTTGTGCCACGTGCTCCTTGGCTGTTGCCAAATGGACTTCGTAACTGAGTGGGCGAAGCCCCAATCGTTTGATTGCCGAATAATTGCGCATGGCTTGATGACGAAAGAAATGCGAGCACCAGCAGCGTTCCGGACAATCGCAATGCTAATTGTTGCGAACCTATCATAACTTCACTCCTAAATTCACATCCGCAGCGGGCGAACAGACTTCGCCGATCGATTGCCCCAATGTGATCCAATGTGGATCTTGATTGACTTGAACTAGGACTTTATCGGCCAGGACTTCGACGACGGCAATGTCATGCAGCGCAACGGGTATCTGATTGCCTGCAGTAATGGTTCTGATTGTTCCGATTCGGTCGACTTTGAACCAAGCTTCGGCCTTGCCATCGCGATTGAAGGTGATCGCTTTAAGCTGTATATCGTTCAGGGCTTTCGCAAACCCTCGCGCAAATAGGTTGCGTCGAACCAAATCGCTGTAATCGCTCGTCGAGCCCTCGGATTCTTTTACCAAAAGCAGATCGCTCAGTTGATCTTTATTCGGCGATGCATCAAGACACAGGACTTCAATGGCAAGGCTTGTGTCAAGTTGCCCTTCATTACCGATTGGATTGAGCGACATGGAACGAATTTTATGCAAGTGACCGGCACTTCGGAAATCATTCAAGAATGCAGCGAGTTTCGCAAGGGAAGCTTGACCGCGCAGCGAGTACGCGATCCTATTACCCACTCGAACGCGTTTGCCCTTTTTAGTGCGCGACCGCAGCTCGATTGCAACGGGTTGAGCCGCGTCGACAGCCGTTGATAAAAACTGGTGCTTTTCAACTAAGTTTAAGAGCCACTCTTGGTAAAGCGATCGAGCCAGCTGAGCGTCGTACGGGAGCGCGCGGTCAGCGTAACCGTCAAGACGTTTGCCCAGCTTCTGAGCGAGCAACTGATCATTCTTCGTGTCGGCAATACTGCGCACGACCGTGTCAAGTCTTGCGTTGAGCTGCTGGGTCGGTTGCTCGATCCATGAGCGATATAGCGAATCAGCCCCGTACAATCCAAAGACGGCTAGTCCAGCAATCATTAACCACTTCGTTCGCGGAGTCATTGCGGTTTCTCCGTTAAAGCTGGCCCAACTGCTGGTTTTGGTGATGTTGCAGCGGCTTGAGTCGATGCGAGGTTCGCTTTCGGCTGGTACTCTTTCGAAGGTCTTACGGCTTCAACCGGAAAAACAATGCGAGTTTCAAACTGCCAGGGGTATTCGGCAGACTCGGGGTTTTGACTGATCTGTTTGCTCGTCACTCCATACTTTGCGCTGCGAATGCTTCCTTCAAACTGCGAAATGGTCTCCTGCTTGGCGACTTGAACCGCTAAGTCAATAACCGCAGAGCTTGCATTCGCGGAAGCGGTCAGTCTACGGACTGTTGCATTCTGTCCATCGGGCAAGCGTTTAGATAAAGCGTTCAATTCATCGACCCAATCGACTTGATCTGACAACCAGTTTTCAACCGCGGCCACTTGATCGGCTTTCTCTTGATATTTGGCGGTGAGTTTCTTCGCGTTCGCCAATTCTCCTTCGAGCGTCTGCACTTCGCCACTCAACCGATTGATGTCTGACAGTAGGAAGTAGATTCCAACGGCGAGCACCATCGCGGTCGCAGCACCCATTACAGCCCAGCGGACCATTGGGTTAGCGGCTTGGGGCGGTTTCTTAGGTGCGAGCAAATTGATGGGCAACTCATCATTAAGATATTCCCATGCGGCTCCCGCGTTGGCCGCAGATGCAAGTTTCATTGCACCTTCAGACTGTACCTCAGGTTCCACTTCCCAACCGATCAATGGATCGACGGGTTGAATCGTTATGTGTTCGTGCTCTTCGAGAGCCTGCGCGACTTGATATGAGGCTTCGCAGGTAGTGTAAACAAACCAACTGAAGGGGAGATCGGCAACTTCATGAGGCAGTAGCGCCAGGCATCGCTGCGACTCCAACCAAATCTGTTCGGCGACTCGCGATGGGTCATCTGGATTGATTCGAATGGAACGAAGAAGCATCGGCTCCGAGCCGCGACAAATGGCTAGCTCCGCTTCACTGGCATAGAGATGAACGGAAATGGCCAGAGTGTTTGCGGGCAGTTGCCGACGCCGCAAAATTCCCAGTGGTGATAAATGTCGAGAGCAGATGGCTACCGCGCGAAATCCTGCACCAGTAATCTGCGCTTGCAGTGTTCGTTGGACGCTCGCAGGCAATGCGAACGCTAGCAGCTGCACCGCAGTTGGCGCCGCTGGCTGAGCTCCTTCAGGCTGATTTGAGCTAGTATTCGGCAGGACAAAAAAATCAATTGCGGGTGGTTCGTCGGATTCACCCAGTTGCTGTTCTACTTCGCTTGCAACCAGCGCTGGAAGCTCACTTGTTTCTGAAGGGGGCAACGTCAAAGTCAACAAATCCAATTCGGGTCGCGCTAGAAGCACGACTAAACGTTGGACTTGGATCGCATGTTCACGAAAGTGACTGGCTAGGGCCACAAAAGGATTGGCGACATCTCCATGTGAGACAGAACCCACATCGGCCAGTGAAAGTTTTTTCGACTTGGGAGCGACCACCAGGAAGTGCAGGTTTTCGCGATCCCAATGCACGACGGCAACGCGACTGTTGCCGCGTGAAGGGCCACCACTGGAACGACTCCAACGACGGTTCACTTGAACGATGTTCATTAATCGAGGAAAAAATTCTGCAAATTTCATTGGGAACTACTATTCAATTGGTCCATGGTAAAACCGCGATCCCATGGATGCCAGATTTGATGGTTGCGGATTTGAGCGGGAATTTGGCGGGCGTCGATCGTGGCAGTGCAGCGATAAACGGGGCTTAAGTTGTCGCGGTAACCGACGGATTGGACTGAGTAAACGTCGTTGCGACTGGTAATGTAGGGTTCAATTGTCTTTAGTTTTGCGAGATCGACTGTACCGCCGTCTAACAACCAAGCGATTGTGTCACGCGGATCGGTGCTCGACGTCCCGGAATTCGATGCTCGTTGCTGATCAATTCGCTGCGCCAGAGCGGGATCGATGCCGGGTACACATGACAAAACGACCGCCGAAGCTTCTGAAACATCCACTCGACCGGTCGTAAATGGACTCGGGTCTGTCGTCGATGCATCGAGCACTCTTCCAAGATAGTTGCGAACCTCTGACAAGTCACTTGAAAAAGGGTTGCGGAGCCGTTTTGGGGTCACATTGGTCTTTCCGCCTGCGCTCGGTTGCGGATTGGTCACCGCCATCTGCACCACTGCTCCGACTAAGTCCAAAGGGCTCTGGAACGTGTACGAAGCTGGCTTACTAAAATCAGGACTTGGTGTTTCGGTTGTCTCGGGAGTTGCTGCGTTCGTAACTGGCGCGCTGGTTGCTGGTCCGTGTTGCCGCATGGCGATCACAAAGTTGGCCCAATCGGTGGGCCAAACAGAGATCATTTTTTGATGTAGCGACTGCAGATTGGCTTCATTCAAATTGATGCGAGGTTGTCCGTTACGCGTTTGATTGCGAGCACCGCTGTGCCAAGTCACAAATCGTTGCCAAGCGGGCGGTAAGGCAGTTGACGTTGTAACGCTGGTCGCAGACAACGTCTTTGCCGATGAACGTGGACCGCCTTGTTGTTGGTTAAACAATTGTTCCGAAAGTCGAGCTTCGAGCGGATCGAGTCGGTAGTTTTGGTTGAGATCGCCGCCATACCACATCGACTTCAATTGATCGGCGTCAGACTCCGTGTCGCCGTTTTCACGAGTGGCCTCAAGTCGATCCATTAGCGAGCTACCTCCCGTTGCACCACCACGCTGCTTGGCAACTCCCAAACCTTGCAGCCATGAATCGACCAGTTGCTCGGTGGCACCTGGTAAGGCGAGCAGCGATGCGCGAGCGTGTCCCGGTAATTTACGCTCCCATTCCAACAGTGTTGGCATGTGCAGCTTTGCAGATTCGTTTTCAAAGCCGAATCGAAAGTTGCTCGGTTCGCTGGTTGAAAGCGCACGACTCGAACCCGTTTTGGTTTCACCGATATCACTAGCCACCGGAGAAACCAGACCGAACCGCCAACTGGTGTTTGTTTGTTCGCTGCCTGACGCAACATCGGTCGTCGCCTCTACAGCGACTTGACGCAGAGCAGGGTTGTCATACAGACCGCCCATGCTTGCTCGTTCGGCCGTCGATAGCTCGGCGATCGACGCCGCCAACTCGATACCGCTAAGGGACGCGAGCTTCGCCTGAACTTGTTCTTCTTGCAACCGCGTCAATCGATACTGACTTTCCATGTAAAACGAAAAGCGATAAGCGCCGAGAGCGATGAGCATCGTGAGCACTACGACGACTAAGAGAGCCATACCCGGGCGATTGGGGAGTTGCGTATTGGAACTTGGATATGCAGGTTTGTGCTTCATTCGAAACCTCCGCCTGCCGAAGTGTTGCGCGGTGATCCAAAAGATTGGTTACCGTTCGGCCTCTTCGACTGTCCACCAACATAGACGACGATTTGGACTTCGTGCGTAGGCGACTGCATCAAGCTGGATTCGCTACCGGACGAAGTCTCAGCGGTGGGTTCTGCGGCCAGAGCGCTGTCTGCAAATGCCATGTCAGTACCCAGGGGAATGCTCGCGAGCAAGTCGCTGGGATCACTTGAACCGCTGTCGCTACCTGTTGTCTTGGGTTCAGGAGGTTTCATATTGGCGCGCGCCGGAAAATCGAAACAGAGTGCGATCGCCCGCGGCAGACCGCCCACTTGATCACTGTTCCATTCACGTTTCCAACTTGCACCGTCAAAATACTGAAATTGAACGTTGGTCAAGCCTTCTAGTCGCGTCTCGCGAATGGCCAAGCCGCTGGACTGCGTTGTTTCGTCCGTTTGGCGATAGAGGTCTTGAGCCGTCAGGACGCGATCGGCAAGATTGTTAGTTGGTTGCGCGCGAGTGGGCGAACTTGGATTATTTATAGCGGCAGTAGCATCCATCATCTCTCGCCGCGTCAATGAAAATTGCACCTCGCTTAAATCAGCTACTAATGATGAAGAAGATCCAGCTGAGTTCGAACTCTCGTCGGGTGCTAGTTTGTATTCAACCTCCAAAGTCTCGGCCGGCCATAGTGACTGCTGAGCTTGAGCGACGATTGCATCGCTATCTGAATACAAACTTGCAGCAGGCTCCAATTCGGTGTTCGCATTGGTCGTTGCGCCAGGCCCGTCCGATGAACTCGACATCACATTCTCTAAGAAGGGCAACGGATCGATCGATGGTGCGATCAAAGCTGTGAAGCCGAGTGAATTGCCGCTAAGTCTTGATTTTTTCGAGATTGAGTTCGTAGAGATCGGTTCGCTTTGAACAAGTTGTTGCACGTCGGTCTGCAACCACTCGCGGGCGGCGCGTATCGTTTGGATCCGATGCGCTAGCTTCCATCCCCGCTGCTCGGCGCTGCTAAAGGTTCCCATAAGTGACCATGCGACAGTCATCAATGCACCAAGCAGAGCGAGTGCCAGCATCAATTCGAGCAGGGTGTATGCGGCACTTCTTCTTAATCGAACTCGATCCGTGTCTTGATGGTTCATGGGAAGTTACCCTGCGGTGAGGGAGCAACAGCTTGCGCGGCGCCGGCTTGCATTCCGTCCGTTAATAAGCCAACTGCTGGCCGTGGTTGGCGAATGAATCGCGATATCTCAATCAGTGATTTGCCTTGCCCAGCAACTTGAACACCAGCGGTTTCGAACAATTCGACTGTCACTCGCAGCAATCCGCCACCGCGAACCACGGCATTGTTGTCGGCTTGGTTTGGGCTGGCTTGGTTTGGGCTGGCCTGACTTAGGCTACTTTGGTTAAGGCCAATGTCAAAAGGTGTTGCGCTGATTCGAAATCCTCTTGCAGGCGGTCCAGGCAATTCGCCGCTTATTTCTTCAAGTCGACCATCACCTTTACCTAGCCCGGCCAAGAATTCGTCCATCAAGGATTCGGCTTGTGATAACGCAATGGTTCGCTCTTCAGCACGATTGCCGAATTTGGATCCTTGTCCAATCAAAGAACTTAGCACCATCGCGCTGGCGGCGAGCACAGCTGTGGCGATGATGATCTCAAGTAAAGAAAACGCATCTCGTTTCACTTGACGATCTCCAAGGCACCTGTCGCGGAAGCGTACGTAACAGTGATCTCTTGATTAATCGAAGTATCCAGCAGCACAATCGCCGCATCGCGTCCTTGCCCAGTCGCGACAAGCGGCAGCCACCAAGCCTGCCCTGCACCACCATCAATATTTCCGGCTTGATCAACGCTTTTCGACATCATGGTATTCGACTGCACTTCTGCAACGGGAGCAGCCGACTCTGTTAGTGGGTCGCTCAAAGCTAATTCGTCTGACGGTAAGTCTAAGGTCCAGCGGACATCGGAGATCACAACGGGCGCGGGCAAGGTCCATGTTCGAAGGGCGGATTGAGGTGTTGCTTGAAGTGAACGATTTCCAGGTTGCGTCAAAGTTGCTGGTTGCAACGATGTGCCCGTGGATGCAATATTCACGTCATTGCTCATGAAGTTGTCGAACGAGCCCGATTGAACGCTATCGCTACCTTGTTGCAGCTGCACGAACACTGGCGTGCCCGTGGTAATAGCTTGATAGCGACTGTCATCGATCGCGCTTCGAAGCGTTGCCGCAGCTTCACTAAGCGAATTGCGTCGCAGCGGTCGCTGGAGATTGGGCCATGCGATAGCCAGAAGGCCGATCATCACCATCAGGACAATGATCAGCTCAAGTAAAGAAAATCCGCGTTCGCGCGAGCGATTACTTGGCATTAGCTTTCGTTGAACCTGCTTCTTCGCCTTCGCCTTCTGCCGCTTGATTGCTTATGTCATCGCTTGATCCCGGTTGTCGATCGGGTCCGAGTGAAGAAATACGGGGGAAAGTTTCCGTTGTTTTTTCGCCTGATTTGTCTGCGCCTGATCCTTCGCTGCCATATTCATATTGGAACTCGCTTCCCCACGGATCGACCGGTAATTTCCCACCTTCGATATAAGGTCCGTCCCATTTCTTGGCGAGGGCTTCATCTTCAGGAGGACTGACGAGCAGCTCCAATCCCTCTTCGGTCAGAGGGAAGGATTTCATGTCGACAGCGTAGGCTTTCAAGCACGAAACTAAATTGCCAATTTGCACTTGAGCGGTTCGGATGTCAGCTTTCTTTTGTGTGCCGAGTAAGCGGGGACCAACGATGGCAATTAGACCGACGAGGATGATCAACACAATCATCAATTCGAGCAGGGTGAGACCACGTCTTGCGTTGCGACGGTTCATAGTGGGATTCCTTTGCGGTGGGTTAAGTAGCGGGGTTGTTCTGAGGGTTTTTAAGGGGCTAGGTTGCGGAGCTTATCCGACAGACGAGTTAAGATCAAACACAGGCAGCAGCACGCCGACGATTACAAACATCACCATACCGCCGATTAAGATCAGCATCATGGGTTCGATCATGCGAACCATGACTTCCAATCGACGTTCGATACGACTATCGATTCGATCAGCGATTTTAACGAGCACTTCATCAAGCGAATTGGATTCTTCGGCGACACGAATCATGGCCATGATCTGTGGCGGGATCAATCCGCTCGCTGCAAGTGGCTTCGATAGTGAATCACCAGCGGTCACGTTGTCCGCCGACTTCATCATCGCTTCGGCAAGCAGTACGTTGCCAGTCGATTCACTGCTGATTCGAATCGACTTGAGCAGCGGCACGCCATTACGGAGCATCGTACCAAGAACTCGACAAGCCCTCGATACGGCTGCGTCGTGAAAAATAACACCGACCATCGGAGTTTTCAATTTCACACGGTCCAGTATGCGCAATCCAGCGTCGGTTTTGATCAAGCGAAAGACAACGAGGCTGATCGCCACAATCGCAATTACAACGAAGACACCATAGTTCAGCATGGTGTGACTTGCGGCGAGCAATATTACGGTGATCAGCGGTAAACCGGTTCCGTTTTGTTCAAGTCGATCGAAGAAGGGTTGAAATTTTGGAACAAGGAAGACAACCATCAAGGATGTAATAATGGTTCCGACGATACCAAGAATGATGGGATAGGTCAGTGCCCCGACTATCTTGCTCCGCATCTCGTCTTGCTTGCGTAAAAATACGGCGGTTCGCTGAAGAGCCTCTTCGAGAAAGGCGCCTTCTTGACCAGCACGCACCATGCTCAGCGTTAGTTCAGAGAAAATCGCAGATTCTTTGCTCATCGCAATATCGAGGCTATCGCCTTGCGACACTGCGTCATGGATGCGCAGCGTTGTTTCTTTCAGCCGCGGATTTTCGGTCGCTTCTGACAGTATACGAATCGACTCGAGCATGGGGACGCCGTTGGTCAGCAGATCAGCAAGCTGCGTACAAAAGTCTGCAGTCTGTTCTTTGGTCACCCGAATGGGAAGTGAGATGTTGGCCCAAGCGGGCATGGAGGTCTGTTGATCCACGACCGTCATTGGGAAGAGCGACTGCGAGCGAAGTCGTTGCATGGCTTCGGCGCGTGAGCCTGCAGCAATGATTCCGGAGCACTTCTGCCCGCTGCTAGATTTCGCGGTGTAAGCAAAGTCGCTCATCAAACTAATCCGCTTTGGTCACGCGCAAAATTTCATCAACGGTCGTCACGCCGGCCAGAACCTTGTTCCAACCATCCGTCCGCAGCGTTTCCATTCCGCTTCGAATCGCAGCCTGCTTGAGCACATCCGATGTGCCGCCTTGTGTCGCCAAATGTCGAATCTCTTCGTTGGCAACCAACAGTTCATAGATCCCGAGCCGACCGCGATAGCCAGTTCGACGACAGCTTTCACATCCAACGGGACGATAAAGTCTGAGGGCTGGATCAAGTCGATTGTCGATTGGGAAATCTTCAGGCAATTCATCTAACTCAGGACGATAGGCTTCTTTGCATTCCTCGCAAAGGACCCGCACCAAACGCTGGGCCAAAACGCCTTCGACTGTGCTCGCAACCAGGAACGGTTCAACGCCCATATCGCAAAGTCGCATAAACGCACTTGCGGAATCGTTGGTATGCAAGGTGCTGAATACCATATGTCCTGTCAGAGAGGCTTGAGTCGCATTTTCAGCCGTCTCTAAATCGCGAATCTCACCGACGAGCACAACGTCTGGATCGTGCCGCAAGATGGCTCGTAAGCAGGCTGCAAAAGTTAAACCGACTTTCGTGTGAACTTGAATCTGGTTGATCCCTTCGAGTTGATATTCGATGGGATCTTCAGTCGTAACGATCTTGATATCTTCCGATTTGATTTCGCTGAGAGCACTGTAAAGTGTTGTGGTCTTACCGGAACCCGTTGGACCGGTGACCAGAACGATGCCGTGTGGCAAGCGAATCAGCTTTGAAAATTTCTCGTAGATCGATTCGGGCATGCCGATGCCGCGCAACGAGAATTTTAGATTGGTTTTATCGAGGATACGCATCACGACGCCTTCGCCGTGGAGCATCGGAATGATCGAAACACGGACATCGATTTCGCGCCCCGAGACTCGCAGTTTGATACGTCCGTCTTGAGGAACTCGTTTTTCGGCGATGTTCATCTTGGCCATGATCTTCAGGCGACTGATGATCGCGGCGCGAAATTGATTCATCTCAGGTGGAGTCGATTGCCGTTGAAGTACTCCGTCGATGCGATGGCGAATCTTTAAGCCCGATTCTTGTGATTCGATGTGAATATCGCTGGCACGCGCCTCAATCGCCTCACTGATGATTTCATTGACCAGTCGCACCACGGACGCTTGCTGTGCTTCTTCGGCATCTTCGAGACTGTCTGGATCGAGGCCTTCAAGCATCTCCACATCGCCCGATTGACGCTGTAGCGCGATCAGGCCATCAATGGTCTCCGAACCGACGCCGAGATGCCGCTTGATCAGCCGCTGAACGGTTTCTAGCGAAGCTACAACGGGTCGCACTTCGACTTCCAAAGCAGACGCGACTGAGTCGATGGCTGCGAAATCAAACGGGTTGCTTACCACCAATCGCAACCAACCATCGCCACGCTCGATCGGAAAAACTGCATGACGGTGAATCAGCTTCGCCGGAAACCCTTCCAATGTGTTGTCAGCGACTTCACAATCATCCGATTCCAACCACTCGAGTCGCATCGACCGGGCACTCGTCGCAAGCAACTCTTGTGAGCTGTTGAATGACCACTGCTCTACCAACTCTTCCAGCGATTCGCCGATGTTCATGCGATCAGCGAGCTGCCGCAACTGAGCGGAATCCAGAGTCGGCTCAAGCGCTTTAGTGTTTGAAATCATCTGCTTCTATCCTTGAATTCGGTGGTGGGTGACTCGTGGAAAGTGAATTCAGTGCAACACGACGATCCACATCGTGAAAAAGCAACGAAGTCGTCGCTGAACACTTTTTGTTGAAACAACAAATTCACTCGCTCCGCGAATTCTGTAGGTGGGACCAGTTCAACTGGTGGTCGCGCGAGAATCGTTTGATTTGGAAGGTCCCGGTTTTTTACAAAACCAGCTGCAAATCTTGGTTGCTTTCCGGTTTCTCACGAAACCAGCTACAATTTTGGCGATTCAGGTGCAAACAAAGGCAGGAAGTTAAAGGTGGGAACTGTTCAAAGGTTTCTGTAAAAACGCTTAAACAGCTGTTAATATCTATCGGTTAAGCAAGATAAAGTATACCTCATAATCGACTTTTGATGAAGCGAAGTCCGGCTTGATAAAGCGTAACGCTTGCAATCTGCTCGAATTATACGGCAAACCACAACCGAACCCCCCCAATTCAGCTATTACTTAGACATCAAAAGCTTTATGGCTTTTTCAAGATTCTTGGTGTTACTAGACTCTAATCGCAGCAACTTTACGCGACGCCCTGCGGCATCAATCGACTGTCTATCCAGTTTCTCAATGAAGGCTTTAATTTCGGTTGTGAGATCCAGTGGGGCGCGGAGGATGATCATATTCGTTGTTTCTTCGACGGCGACCGTCAACAGCGGACTATTCGCTTGAGCATTTAGTTGCTGAAGGACAATCGCAACCGATGTGGTGACTCCTTCGGGAATCGTAATCGGTCGTCGGCCCGCTCCGGCAGACAGTTGAGACTTGTAAACATCTTCAATGACCGACACAACGTTTTTTGCGCTGCTGTTATTGAGCTGAACCATGGTGGGTGTAACTTGCTGGAGCGTATCGAGCAAGTCGTCAGAGTCGATGACGCCGAGCAGTTCTTCAACTGTCTTTCGGTCCGCTCGATTGCCACTGACGATCAGTCCATTGATACGCGCGTCGGCAACAATCTTTACACGTTGAAACACATCCATTGCCGGCGAACGCGTTGAACGATCTCCGGACTTGAACAACTCCGTCAGTAACTCTTGGACTTGCTCCGCGCCGGCGTGACGCAGCAAATAGACCGAGAAATTACCTGTCGTGGCAAACGGAGTGACTGCCGGACTGAGTAACGAGTCCAGCAAGCGGCCAAATTGGTCTAAGGCTGCCGTGTCGTCCGAAGCAAGCGTCCATTGGTCTTCTCCTGTAACCACGATAATCGGCGACGATTTCCCTGGTTTGTCAGGGGAAGGATTGGCAGTCTGCGGTGAATCCTCAGTGCGGGTAAATTGATTGTTGGCAATCTGAGTGCTGGCAAGTCGCACAACAGGTGTAGAGTCAGTCTGAAAACTACCCAGCGGACTCTTTTCAGGTGCAGCCTCTTGTTTTGGTGAAGTGCCAGCGGGTTCAATGATTTGCAGTGGATTGTCTCGCATGGTCGGCCACAATCGCTGAATCTCTTCGAGCAAGCGTTGCGAATTGCGATGGATAGGTACGAATCTCAATCGTCCTGATGTCACCGTCGAGTTCACGGCCGAGGCTTCACCCATCTGCTTGAGCAATTTATGAACGCTCTCGAGCTGCTCCTTAGTAGCTCGCACTAGCACCTGCTGCAAGTTGCTGTCGACGGTAATCTGCGGCGCGTTATTCGTCGGTTCGTCACTGAATAATGCTTCCGCAGCCATCTTGAACGAATACGGATCGGTCGTATTAAGCTGAATGATCTCAAGTTCGCGTTTCGGAGGTGTAAGCTGAGTCAATGCGTCTTCCACCATCTTGAGATGCTCTTGATCGCCGGTTACGTACAGTCGCTCGTTGAGCAAGTCGTAGCTGACCGAAACTTTTGACGCAGAGTCCTTGAAGAGACTTTCGATCGAGGTTGCGATCGATTTACCGTCGACGCCGCTGAGTGAAAACAATCGCATCTTACGACCATCGTCCGAAGATTTTGCAAGGTCTAGTTGTTCGACCAACTGCGCCGCGATTTTTAGTTCTTGGTTACTGCCTACAACAAAGACGCTTTTCGCTTCGCGACTGAAACTGACACCGACTGTCGTTCTTCTTCCAAACGCAGTTTCAAGGGCCGCGGCTACGGTTTCAGGACTAGCATTCTTGAGCACAAACGCGTTGAGGGTAGGCAAGCGTGTGGGCTGGGAATTTAAACTCTCGATGACTTTGTTAATGGCTTCGTGTTCTTCTAACGTCGCCGTCGCAAAGACTCCGCCGCTGACTGAATCGGCTGAAAAATCTGCTTTTGGGAAACTTTCTTTAAGAGCTTTGGCCAGTGGAGTTGGTTCAGCATTTGTGATTGCTAAAAATCGAGTTTCACGCGGTTCCTTGCCGCCGGCTTCAACCTCTTCAATCACTCTCGCAATACGTTTCATATCTTCAGCGCCGGCAGTAACGATAACACTATTCGACGCAGTATCCGAAGTCACTTTCGCATCGGCGACCATTTCTTGAACAGCGGTTCGTAGTGAAGTTGCACTCCCTTTTCCGATTGGAAAAACACGTGTTTCGCTGCCCGTTTTCTCAACATCAAAGTCCTTGACAATGGCCGCGATTCGCGTGTGCTGTTCGGTGGTTGCGGTCGCAATCAGAACTCGTTCTTCGCGCGAACCATAGATCGCCGCCTCAGGCATCAATTCATCGAGGACAATTTGAAGGCCGCGAGCACTTCCTTGCTTCAGTCTATAAACTCGCGTTTCCAACTCAGTCTTCTTTGGCACATCAAACGATTTCATAAATTCAGCGATCTTGCGATGATCGCCTTCATTCGCCGTCGCAGCCACGGTTCGGGTAACCAGATCCTGTGCCAGTGTGGCTCTAGGTACAAGCGTCTGCAGAATCGTCAGTGCGCTCGCTGAGCTGCCATATTGAAGCGGATAGACGACCGATGTGCGGACTTCTGGAGTTGGTAATTGCTGTTCGAGTAGTGCAACCTTCGAAGAAACCATTTCCAAGTCCTGCGGCGTGCCGATTACAAGCAGCGTGTTGTTCAGCGGGTTTGATTCAAGTCGAATTTGCGAAGGCAAAGTCGCTTGCAGTGCAGTCAGCAAACCGCTCAGCTGCACTCGCTGTGGATCGACATGAAAAACTTTGAAAGTGTTTTCAGATGAGTTTGGTCCATTGGTCATCAGCTCGATAACCTCCGCAATACGCTTTTGTTGATCAGGTGATGCGACTACAATCAACTGGCCACTTGTCGGAATAGATGCAACTCCAATGGTTGGAAACAGAGTTTGCAAAGCCGTCTGCACTGCGATGACCTGAGTCGGTTTGATGATGTAAGTAGCGGGTTCTTTGGCGGCCGCGGCCGTTTTGCCGATCTGTTCAATAGCTTGCTGGATGCGGTTCTGTTGATCTTCGGACGCCCATACCGTTGCCGTCCTCGAGACAAGATCGGTACTGATTACAGCTTGGGGAGCAATCTGTCCAAGGATGGTAGCCAGCGTGGTCATCTCGCCTGCGGGAACTGGATAAGTCTTCACAAATTGAGGCTTGCCGTCAGGCGAAGCGATGAGTCGTTCGATGGCTTCATTCAGTTGTTCGAGCTCTGCGTCAGTCCCAGATGCGATAATGCGATTTGTTGACGCATCCGCCACCAATTCCAGGTTTGGCCACAGCTTCACAAGCGTAGGCAGCAATATGCCGGCTTGCAGCTTCTTGGTTTCATAAGAACGGATGTTGACCGGACCGCGAGCGGCAGCGGCGCGATCGACTTGATCGAGGGTTGTCTTGACGGTGGCCTGCTGCGCAAGTGTTCCCGTAACGACCAGTTGCTTGAGTTTGTCATCGGCCAAAGTCGTCGCGCCAGTTAACAACTGATCGATGACTGTTTTCAACTGAGTTGGTGTGGCTTGCTTGAGCGGATAAGCGACCACGATTTTTTGCTGGTCCACATCTGCTTCTTGACTGAGCGCGGTAATCAGTTTTGCAATGTCTCGATGAGTTGCTTCGTCGGCAGTAATAAGTAATCGATTGCGCTCTGCATCAACGTTAACACGCGCTGTTGCGAGCAACGGCGTCAAGGCAGTTTGCAAGGCGGTGGCGGTCAAACCACGAACCGAATAACTTTCCAATGTCTTTTCTTCGCGCTTTGAAAGTTGCTCATTGAAGACTGCGATTCGAGCGGCGATTTTGGACTGCGAAGCTTCGTCGGCAATGACGGTTAGGGCTTTGCCATCTGTACTGGCTGTGATTTTGGCTTCGGGGAACTCAGCGGTGAGGATTTGCACTGCTAAAGCGTGCTCTTGTATTTCAATGGGATAGTTTTTTGGGATCGACAACAGCGGTTGAGGAGCGGGAACATCGAGTCCTTCAAGCAGTTTGGAAAACTCGGCATGTTGTTCTTCCGAAGCCCAGACGAGCAGTTCTGGTTTGTTTGTGCCATCAACAAGTTTGATTGTCGCCAAGCTCTTCGGCAGTTCGGAGACTGCCAAGGTACTGCGCCTCGATAATTGATTTTTGGTCAGCGTGTAAATCTGCAATTTGCGATCATCGGGCTTGGGCAATAAAGTGAGTAACTGGGGAAGCATCGCTTCGATGGCGGCAATGTCGGTCGCATTGCCCAGCATCATCAGTTGCCGTCCGTCGGAGCCAAGCCAAGCGTTGGCAGTCGGCACGATCTTTTGAGCCGTTGCAAGCCATGTTGCGTCGGCAACTCGGTCCAGCGCGAACGCTCGCAGTTGCACTTGGTTTGGCGACTTGAATCTCTGCCAAACTTCGATAATTTCGGTGGCCGTTTTGATGTCGGCTTTCGAGCCACGTACGAACAGCGCACCTTTCGCATTCGCGGCAACTTGGCTTTGCGGCAAAAACGATTTAAGTGCGGCTTCGATCAACGTGGCACTTGCCGGTTCGACGTCGAAGACTTGCATCGTTTTTTCGCTGGCGACCGGCAATATGTTGATCGATGCGAGACTGGTCTGAACGCGTTGCTGATCTTCGGGTGAAGCGATCACTAACAAGCGATCGGTCGTTGCCGTGACGATCGCTTTGGGTGCAAGGGTTGAAACTTGTTTGGTTAGTTCAAGAGGTGTTATTCCCGAGAACTGATAGGCAACAGACTCGCTTGCCGGTAATTCCGAAGTGCTGGCGAGCATTTGTTCGATCGCCTGTTTGATGGCTGTCTGCTGGGCGGGGATTACAAAGGCACTCAGCACACCAGTTTTCGCGTTAACCGTTATCTGTTCGCTGGGGATCAATTTGCGAACAGTCTCAAGTGCCTGCGTTGGATCAAGTTGACCGAGAGGGTAAGCGGCAAAGACAGGTTGCGGCGGTGGCGCTGGTTTCTCGGGTGCAGGAGGTTGTTTTGGGAGCGGCACCGAAGCGATCAGTTCATTGATCGTCTGCATCTTTCCGGCCGTTTCAATAACCAATAACTTTCCACTTTGTGCCAGAGGAATCGCTCTTCCGTAACTACTTAAGTAAGGCTTAACTTCGGATAAGACTGCTTCAATGGGACGACCTGCGAGTGGAAACAGGACACTGACCAATTCAAAGCGACCGCGCTGCGGCAATTGTTCCAACGTAACACGTGGTAATAACTCGATCGGTATCGAATCGCTCAGTTCCATGACAACCAGCATCTTCTCGCGTCGCACCAGGGCGAAGTTGCGAGTCATCAAGACGCTGTTCAGTAGATCGATGCCCTCGTTTGGCGAGTACGAGCGCGTATCGCTGTAAGTGAACGTTCCAGGTGGCGTGCGATCCATGACCAACGTCAAATCTTGTTGGCGTGCAAACCAATTCAGCACGTCGTCCCACTTCATTTCGCGAAATTGGAACATCAACTTCGTTTGTGGTGGAGCTTCTGTGAATTTTTTTCGCTGTTCGTCGTTCAGTATGGCAAGAAGTTGTTGAGCCGAGTCGGTTGCCACGGTTGCCTTGGTAGCTGCGTCTGGAGCGGCGGCTAATGCTTCGGCTCGAGTTTGCAGTAACTGCTGAATGGAAACCCGTTGTGCATCAGTGAGACTCAGCCGATCGGCGACGTCAGGATGGACCAGGCTCGGTAAATCCGGTTGCTGCCCCTGCGTTGGTTGCGTTGACCACTGCGCAATCGTCCAAAAAGCGAAGAAAATGCAAAACCGCGTTCGTTTTCTAGAAACCATTCGAAATCGATCTAAGGTGGGACGGGCGGCCTGGCGGAGCCCAGAGGCGAGGTAGGACTATACAATATAGTTGAAACAGGCTGAAAAATCGACTACTTTTTTGCTGAAAGGCCACCACCCTTGCTTGCTATGTGGAGCGAAGACTTATCAGCTAACAATAGATTTTGGGGTTAGCGGGAGCGACAAACAACAGGATGGTAGCCGGCAACATGGAACGGGAGAACGAGGCGAACGAGGCTCTGCCGAGCGAGTCTCCACAGCCCGTTAGACTATGGCTGTACTTACCGACGTCCATCACTTTGACGAAAAACGCACGGAAACTGGTTCACGTTCCCAAGTACAGTCAAGTTCGTTTGTTACGCCAAGACCAGCTCTGCAGAGCCTCGTTCTCCCGTTTTCAATTTGAAGAACACCTTGTAAAGGTCGCTCAGGACTACCCCAAAATTGAATGTGGACAATGCACTAGTGCTTCATCAACTTTAATGTGGGGGGCGTACATGTGAGCCGTCGGCGCTAGCCGCGGGTGAACGAAGTACTTGACTCGACGTGACTTATTAACAATCTAAAGACCAACACTTTACGGTCGACAGATTGACGTTGGGCGGACTTTTATTCTTGCACGACAACCACTTCGTTCACCCGCGGCTAGCGCCGACGGCTCACTGATGCAACCACCCGAATTACGCAAGCCACTGCGCTGATTTAATAAAACCCAAAATTAAAGTTGGATGAAGCACTAGGCTCGTTTCTAAACCATGAAATAGTCGACTTTCGCTCCGCGAAAGATCGGTGTTTCGTTTCTTTCGCGAAGCGAGAGACTGCTTTAGAAACGGAGCCTAGGTTACGTTTTTTTTCGTTGAACTAAATTCGAACTGTAGCGTCCTAACGCAAAACTGGAATTCGTACTACCAATGACCACAAAACTACAAGTTACTCAGTGGCTTTTTTTCAGCTGCAATGTGCTTATTTGCGTGGGGTCACTTGTCAATTTGCAGGCACTGATTGGTCAAGCACCCTCTGTTGCGTCTAAAAAACTTGAATGGTCCGCGCTCCCCAATCTCCCCAACGACTTAGGTGTTGCAGGACCGTTTATTGGAGTCCACAACGATGCACTGATGGTTGCCGGGGGCGCGAACTTCCAGCTTCCCGTATGGGACAATCAAAAAACTTGGCTGGACGATATCTGGGTTTTGTCCAAAACAGATTCAGGGTTTATGTGGCGAATGAGTGGCAAGTTACCGCGTCCACTCGCTTATGGGGCTTCGGTCTCAACGGCACGCGGAGTTGTCTGTATGGGTGGCAATGATAAGCATCAAAACTATCGTGATGTGTTTTTATTAAAGTGGGATGCGACTTTGAAACGAGTGAAGTTTGAAGAATATCCACCGCTGCCAAGTCCGTTTGCTTATGGCCAAGCAACTCTGGTAGGTAACGTGATCTACGTTGCAGGCGGTCAAAGTGGACTGCAACTTGATTCAGCGATGAGTAATCTGTGGTCATTGAATCTTGCGGATGAAGATAGTCCCGACAAGTTTCAGTGGAGAGAGTTACCCGCAATGCCGAGACACTCGCGCGCTTTTAATATCACAGCTCATCAGCACAACGGAGATCAGGATTGTATTTATGTAATCGGTGGCCGATATCAAGTTGACGGAGAGGTTCAGTTCTTAAACGATGTATGGGAATTCAATCCCGAGTCCGAAGTGTGGCGACAACGGGCGAACCTGCCTCGCTGTTTAACGGCAGGGACCGGGATCGGATTCGGTGAGCGGCAGATCTTTCTTCTAGGCGGCGATGATGGTTCGCTGTTCTCAAGAACCGACGAGCTTAAAGATGAACATCCAGGATTTCGTAAAGAAGCACTTGTGTACGATACGGAATCGGACCGCTGGACCTCGACTGGTGCAACACCTCAAAATCAAGTCACTACAATTCCTGTTGTCTGGGACGACCGTATTATTATTGCTAGTGGTGAGGTTAGGCCACGAGTGCGAACTCCCGCGGTTTGGAGTGTAAAGGTACTGGAGAGGTGAGTGGCGTATGCTTCCAGCGTGCGAGTGTGTATTTTCGCAAGCTGGCAGTTCTGGTAGCGTCCAATAAGAACCGATTTGCAAGCTGGAAGCATAGGCCGCCAAGGGCAACGCTGTAAAGCATTTTTAGAGAGCAAATGTAGCTGGTTTCGTGAGAAACCGGTGCGGACCGATGACCTCTCTAATGCATCCGGTTTCTCACGAAACCAGCTACCCTATTAAGAAAATGCTTCACAGCGTTGCCGCCGTGGGGTATGCATCTTGCTTGCCAGAAACTTAAAAGATCGCAAGCTGGGAGCATAGGCCACTAATGCGCAACCACCCAAATGCCTTTTACTTTTGTTAACAAGCCGACGAGTTGCCCGGTTTCGGCTTCGGTCACTGGGGAACCTTCGAGTGTGTTGGAAATCGCGATCGAGGTGACGATCGATAATCCAACGTCGTCTTTCTTCGATATTCGACTGGCATCGATGGCGATCGGTTCATTCAACTCGGGATTAATGATCAGCAATACGCTATTTCCATTCCATTGTTTATCGAACTGAGCAACGGGCCACTTTTCGAACTCGATAGCGTCGGGGACGGTCAGTCTCGAGAGTTCGTTTTCACTGGCCACATCCTTTGCGGAGAATGCAAAGCTACTTCCGGCGACCTCGATGGTTACGCTTTCTTTCGTCGCAGCGGCGGCGCGCACCACGCTTGTCGGAACCAATAACTTGCCATCGTCCATCGCAAGGCCCCAGCTCTGTGCGCTTTGGCGCCGAAACAATCCGAGCCAAGACGTTTTCCACGTAGCAGCGACTCGTACTGGCTTGGGCAAGTCACGACGCTCGCCGGCGCCGGATTGGCCAACAGCGATTCTAGGCTGCCATCCGAGCCACTCGCGGTTGGGTTCTTCGGCCAATGTAAATCGATAACCGGTCACTACCCGCTTGCCAGGTTCATTCGGCGTTGCAAAAGCGATTCCGCCTCGAATCCAGGAGGCCAACGAGTCGATGGAAAGCTGAACACCCTTGAGGCCAAGATCAAATTGCAGACCGCTGATCGACCACCACTTGGAATTATCGCGGACTAATTCTGAATACTCGGGTTCAATGACAACTTGAATGCGAACCGTTGCGCCATCATTCGACAAACCGACATTGGCAATCCGCCCAACTTCAAGTCCTCGAAAGGTAACCGGCGCGCCGCGCACCAAACCCGCTCGATTGGACGCGTCTAGCTCAAGCTCGAGCGAACCATTCCGTCGCGGCAGCGGCGGAGGCTCAGCCAGTCCGACGAACTCGCGTTGCGGCGTCGATGAACTCGAATCGGGTTGGATGGCTAAGTAGCGACCGCCTAGGAGTGTTTCGAGTCCACGAATTTCTGTCACATCCAACCTTGGTTTCTCAATCCAAAATTGCGTACCTGCTTGAGCGAATCCTTTGGCCGCGCCCACTAGACGCACTCCAACCATCACAACCTCGGCCGTTGAGTTCAAGTCCACGTCAGTCACTTCTCCTACAGCGATGCCGCGGTAACGGACTGGGTCACCTACTTCCAAGCCTTCGCCTGCCGGAAATTGTATTTGAATCTCGGTTGCTTCTCCTTCGGTCATCCCAAGTGGTGTTTCTAGTCCAACAAAATCTCGCTTGGGTTTCGTTGGATCAGGTCCTGGTAAGACACCGACGTACTTCGCGCCAATGACCGTTTCCAGGCCCGTGACTTGCCCGAGTCGCAAACGAGCCCGTTGAATCCAGAATTCGCTCCCTTCAACGGCCAGTTTTTCGTTGCCTTGCTCCAGTTGAATTGAAACATGGACGCCTTTCATATCATCGGCGACGACGACTTTGGTTACCCTCCCAACATCGATACCACGAAAGTGCAGCGTGTCACCCGCTTTCAATCCATGCCCTTCTTCGAATCGAATGTGCAGCACAGTTCCTTGCGTTCGAAAACTGGAAATCACTAAACCGATTGCAAACACAGCGCATGCAGCTGTCAACCACCACAGGTTGGTACGCCATCGATTCGCGCTCGCTTCGTTAGCCGTAACTACGTGGGCTTCGGGAATATTGGCTTGGCGATTCGTGGCGTAGGGGGTGCTGGGCCTAGATGTTTCTTTCGCATTCATGCCGACTGTTCACTTTCTTCCCAAATTGCATGCGGATCAAACATGATCGAAGCCACCATACTCATGACCACGCACAGCACGAACGCTAACACAGCTGGCCCCAGTTTAAAAGACACCAGATCGCCGAGCTTGACCATCGTTACTAGCAGCGCTAGCAGAAGCACATCCATCATGCTCCATCGTCCTGCAAGCTCGACAAGTCGATAAGTCCAAGCGCGATGCTGACGGTGCGTTAAACCGATCCAGCTCAGCTCTAACAGCGCGACGAGCTTCACCAGCGGCAATAAGATTGAAAACAGCAACACGATTATGCCCACAAACCAACTTCCATGTAGCAGCAAATCAATCGTTCCTCCGAGCAAACTTGTTGCGTGATGGTGGCCTAACTTTTCGATCTCAAGAATTGGTAACAAAACGGCAGGAAGGTACATCATCAGCGCAGCCAGTGCAGCCGCGAAGCAACGTGCGGAACTTTGCTGACCGCTGCGATTTCCAGTGTCGACTGTTGATCCGCAACGAACGCACTTAGCCTCTTCTCGCAATTCAAGCGGACGGACATGTTGAACTAACCCACAGCAATGGCAGGCTTTCAATCGACTTGGGTTCATGGGACCTGAATATTCAAAGGAAATTAGAAATTGCACCCGCCCCTCTGAAGGGCTTAAAAGACTGCTAGAATTAGGCGCTGGGCAACTTCAAAATTCGAAGTCCAAATTCAATATCCAAATTCTAAGTCGTACGACCAGTATAAGCGAAAAAAAGTAATGGACACTGAGCAAACCGCCCCACAAAACGTCTCGGATAGCAAATGGAAACCACTACGAGTTTGGCCGGTCGTGCTGTTGCTCGTTGCTATGGTCGTCACTCGATTCATACCGACAATGGTTCAGGACGGTCCAGCGATGATATGGGCCGTAGGAGTACTCGGTCCACTATTGATGAGCCTTTTAATCGTAATGTGGTGGCTGATTGCGAGTCGCGCTCGTTGGTTCGAACGTATCCTAGGCCTTGTCGGAATCAGCCTCGCGGGAGGGATTTCAGTTGCACTGCTGGACAAAACGATGATCGGTCCGGCCATCATGGTCTTACTGATTCCGCTCGGCACGGCATTGTTTGGAATTGGCGCCATCATATTTTCGAGGAGTCTTTCGATTAAGCGAACCGTGATCGCACTTGTATTGGCGGCATGCGGATTCGGCAGTACGACATTACTGCGCTCGGACGGGATGTGGGGCAACTTCGCCATGGGACTCAACTGGCGCTGGACACCTAACTCGGAAGAGCAGATGGCTGGTCGTGGCGAGAGCGTCGCGCCGAAAAACGAAATCGCCGAAAGTGACTTAATCAATCTACAATGGCCTTCATTTCGTGGCAGCGAAGGGAACAGTCGCGTACGCGGGGTCAAACTGGCGAGTGACTGGAGCACAAATGCCCCGAAGTTGATTTGGAAATCGCTCATCGGTCCCGCTTGGTCGTCCTATGTAGTTGCAGGCGATTGGTTGTTCACACAGGAACAGCGAATCGATATGGAATCGGTAGTTTGCTACGATGCAAAGACCGGTAAAGAAGTCTGGGTACAACAAATCAAGTCTCGCTTCGATGATCCGCTGGGCGGACCCGGCCCAAGAGCAACGCCGACTTTGGCTGGCGGCAAACTTTTTACGATGGGAGGTCAAGGCTGGTTGCTGTGCATTAATCCAATTGATGGCAAAGTCTTATGGAAGAAAGACATGCGAGAAATTGCAGATCGCACTCCGCCAATGTGGGGCTTTTCCTCTTCGCCCTTGGTCGTTGGGCAAGTTGTCGTTGTTCAAGTTGGCGGTCCCGGCGACAAAGGCATCATTGCATTTGATGTTGAATCGGGAGAGCAGGCATGGTCTGCCGCATGTGGGGACGACGGTTACAGTTCGCCACAGCTTTGTAAGATACTAGGTGAGGAGAACATCGTTGCCATTTCGAAGTTGGGCATGATTTTGCTCGATCCGGCAGGCGGCAAGATTCGACATGACTACAGCTGGAAAATCGATGGCTATCGATCATTGCAGCCACAAATGGTCGATGAAAAATCGATACTCCTCCCCAGTGGTATGGGCTTTGGTACACGCTTGGTTGAATTTGAAAAAGTGGGCGAAAACTATTCAACGAAAGATCTGTGGACGTCGCGCAAGTTGAAACCTGACTTCAATGACTTTGTGGTGTACGATGGACATATCTATGGCTTCGACGCACTGATTTTTACTTGCATCGATCTCGCAACCGGCGAAGCGAAATGGAAAGGCGGACGTTACGGCAAAGGCCAAGTTCTGCTGGTTGAAGATTCGGGGCTGCTTCTGGTTGCTAGTGAAGAGGGTAACTTGGTGCTAGTGAAAGCCGATCCCACCAAGCATACTGAGTTAGGATCGATCAAGGCGATTGAAGGACGAACTTGGAATCATCCTGTCCTCGTTGGCAATCGACTGTACATTCGCAATTCGCAAGAAGCTGCGTGTTACGAACTACCACAAGCTTCAGAACCCGTCGCTCAATTACAGTCAGCAGCAACGCAGAAATGAGCTTGAAGCGCTAGCCGATCAAGTAGCAAGAAATATTAAGTCTGAGGCGCTAGCCGATAAAGCTGCAAGAAATCGGCTAGCGCCTCAGGCTCACGTTGAATTCGTCTTAGCAGGAAAAGTTAACCTTGAGAACCAGTTTTCTGTTGAAAATTACTTTGAGTGTTTTTTTAGCTGTTGTTTGCAATAGAAACATCGTCGTCTCAGGGCAAGACAAAACAGATCCGCCGATCGCGTGGTCCTCTCGCACTATCGAAGGCTGGAAAGTAAACGTCAACGTACGTCTTGAAAAAGATGATCCCAAGGCACTAACGACTGCGCTGGATTTGTTGAGCAAGCAACTGCAAGAAATCGTACGCGTCGTTCCATCAGATGCGGTGAAACGACTTCGCGCCGTCACGCTCTGGATATCGCCTGAGTACCCCGGGATCGGTCCACGAGCTGAATATCATCCTGGAGCAGGTTGGCTGCGCGATAACGGACGTGATCCTGCAATGGTCAAAGGGGTCGAGTTTACCAACGTGAGGATCTTCGAGGCCGAAACGCGGCGCATGCCAAACTTTGCGTTGCATGAATTGGCTCATGCCTATCACGACCAAGTTTTAGGCAATGACAATAAGGAACTAATCGCAACTTTCGAGCGCGCTAAGGCCGGTGGAAAGTATAATCGCGTTGAGCGACAAGACTCCGAAGGTCGCAAGTCGCAAGATCGAGCTTACGCAGTAACGAGCCCACAAGAGTATTTTGCTGAAACCACCGAAGCCTTTTTCAGCAAGAATGATTTCCAGCCCTACAATCGCACCGAATTGGAAGTGTTCGATCCCGCCATGTACAAGTTGCTCGAGTCGCTCTGGCGCTAGTTCTGCAGCTATGTAACCCCCAACGGATTTGCACCGGAAAAGTCTACCTATGATCTCTTGCTCAAATCGCCTATCGACTCATCTGCAGTGCCTTGTGCTCCTTGCCAATGTGCTAATCCTAGGAACGAGTTCCAACGGAGCCGATGGAAAACCCAGCAGTACGGACGGGAAGCCAAGCCGAACCGACGCGAAAAATGAAGACAACTGGCCGATGTGGCGCTGTGATGCGGGACGAAGTGCGGCGTCACCCAATAAAGTACCAGACGATTTAAAACTGCTGTGGCGAGTCGATTATGGTCGGAGACAGCAAGCTTGGGACGATCCGCTCAATCTGGATCTGATGACTTACGATCGGGCATTCGAACCGATTGTGGTCGACGGTCGAATGTTCATTGGATTTAACGACCGCGACAAATTGCTTGCGCTCGATGCGAAAACTGGCAAAGAGTTGTGGAGCTACTATGCCGAAGGTCCAGTTCGCTTGCCGCCCGTCGGTTACCAAGGCCGCGTTTACTTTTCCAGTGACGACGGTTTTCTCTACTGCGTCAATGCAAAAGACGGAGAACTTGTTTGGAAATTCCGCGGCGCTCCGAACTCGCAGCATGTGATCGGTAACCGCCGGGTCATATCGGCTTGGCCGGCTCGCGGTGGCCCGGTGATACGCGATGGAAATATCTATTTCGCAGCCAGCATTTGGCCCTTCATGGGGACCTTCATCTATTCGCTCGACGCAGAGACGGGTAAAGTTCAATGGCGTAACGACAGCACCGGCGCTCAGTACATCAAACAGCCGCACAGTGCCCCTTCTTTTGCAGGCGTTGCACCGCAGGGCGCAATGGTCGCAACAGAAAAAATGCTGGTCGTCTCCGGCGGTCGTTCCGTTCCGGCAGTACTCGATCGAGCCACCGGCGAGCAGCTGTACTTTGAGATCAACGCAGGTGGCAAAGGGAGCGGTGGTTCATTCGTCGCCGCCAACGATAAGTACTTTTTTGTTCACACTCGTGATAAAGGTACGCGTGCGTTTGACCTGGTCAGTGGATTGAAAACTGCGTTCATGCCCAATGAGCCAGTGCTCGCCGGTGAAATGATTTACTCAGCCGAATTGGTTAAAGAAAAGCCCGTCATCAGAGCCTACACTGCCGACGAAAAAGTTCTGTGGGAAATCGATGCGGATGGACGAGGCGATCTGATTCTAGCCGGTGATAAATTAGTTGCGGCGAGCAAAAATGCAATTGTCACGATAAGTTTGCCACGCAATGGCAAGCCCGCCGAAATCAGCTCTTCAGTTCCGGTCGACGTTCAAATTGAGCGTTTGCTCGTCGCCAACGGCAAACTGTTTGCCGTGTCGCTCGACGGACAGATATTAGCCTTCGGCCAATCAGTCGATCAGTTACTTTCCAATCAGCGTGCCTTGAAGCATGAGCCTATTCCACTCGATATTTCCGATGGTGATCGCAAACGTGCCAGCGAATTACTTGCAGCAGCCAGTGCTGAAGGTTTCGCGTACTGGTATGGCAATGTGGAGTCAAAAGCGCTTGAAGCGATCGCTGAGAATTCTCCGTTCGTTGAACTGGCAGTGGTGGATGACGACGCGTTGCGCGTGCAAGCGTTCCGACGAGAGATGTTTGAAGGAGCAGCGATCCGTAACGTCAGTGCACATCATGCAAAGGCCGGCGAGTTTCGTGCGCCTAGCTACACTGCGAACATGGTCTTCATCGCCCCCGAACTTGCAACTTCAGTGGATGACATCACGCTAAAGCGAGTCTACGAATCAGTGCGACCGTTTGGTGGTGCAATGCACATGTTGACCGCCGAGAACGCGACACTGGAACAGCGTAGTAAATTGGCTGATCGCATTCGATCTGTGGGACTTGAAAAGGCAGAAGTGGAGATTCTCTCGCACAGCATCTGCGTTCGCCGCGTAGGAGCCTTGCCAGGCACAGCCGATTGGACTCATCAATATGGCGACGTTGCCAATACGCTCAAATCCAATGACTCCCGCGTCAAGCTTCCGCTCGGCGTACTGTGGTTTGGTGGTAACAGCAACATGGATGTCCTGCCACGTCATGGTCACGGTCCTCCGGAGCAAGTTGTTGGAGGTCGTTTGTACATTCAAGGCATGGATAGCCTCAACTGCCGCGACGTTTACACAGGTCGAGTTATTTGGAAGCGGCAGTTTGAAAACCTGGGCACGTTCGATGTTTACTACGATTCAACTTACGACGATACACCGCTCGATCCGAAGTATAATCAAGTTCATATTCCCGGCGCCAACGGTCGTGGTACGAACTATGTCGTCACCGAAGATCGTGTTTATATCTTGGTCGCCAATAAGTGCTTGGTGCTCGATCCGAAAACCGGCGAGACATTGACTGAGATACAGTTGCCCAAAGATGCTGCTGGTGAGCAAGCCGAGTGGGGCTATATCGGAGTTTACAAAGATGTCTTGATCGGCGGATTGGGCTTTGCCAAGTATCGTGATCGACACAACTTGGAATTTGAAGCCGACAAAGGATTAAACGTTTCCAAAGCAGGTTTCGGATCGAAAAGTCTCGATCGCGCGGCGAGCGTCGGCTTAGTTGGCTTTGATCGCCACACCGGCAAGCAACTTTGGACGATCGACGCCAAATACAGTTTTTGGCATAACGGCATTGTCGCCGGAGCGGACAAGATCTTTTGCTTGGACAAATATCCCAGTCACATCGAAGAAGCGATGCGGAGACGCGGCAAACCGCTTCCAGCTAGTTATCGTATGGTCGCGCTCGATTACTTGACTGGCAAGGTCAACTGGGAAATTACGAAAGGTGTCTTTGGCACTTGGCTGGGATACTCGGAGCAACATGATCTGCTGTTGCATGCTGGCGCTCAAGCAAGCGATCGACTGACGACCGAGACCGGACGCGGTATGACCGTATTCCGTGGAGCCGATGGTAGCGTGAAGTGGAAGAACGACGCGTTGGCTTACTCCGGACCATGCATCCTGCACAACGACTTGATCATCACCAATGCTAACGCCTACAGTGAGTCGGCCGGTGCTTTTTACATTGAAACTGGCCAACCGAAGTTGGTCAAGAACTCACTGACCGGCGAGATACAACCATGGAAGATCACGCGTGCCTATGGTTGTAACAGTATTATTGCGAGTGAGAACATGCTGACGTTCCGCTCGGGCGCGGCTGGTTTTTATGATTTGCTGAACGAATGTGGTACTGGAAACCTCGGCGGTTTTAAATCCGGTTGTACTTCCAATTTAGTCGTTGCGAACGGTGTACTTAATGCTCCTGACTACACGCGGACTTGCAGTTGTTCGTACCAAAACCAGACATCATTAGCATTGGTTCACATGCCAGATATCGATGTGTGGACCGTGGACTCTGCCAACACCCGCGCGACACCCGAAGAACGTATCGACCGCTTGGCAATCAATTTTGGTGCACCTGGGGATCGCCGCGACTCCGATGGTCAACTTTGGATGGAATATCCTACTTTGGCCGGCGATACGGCTTCGATGAAGATTCGAGTCAACTCAGAGGCCAAGTACTTCCAGCATCATTCATCACTTGCCGCTGAGTCGCAGCGACCTTGGGTTCTTTCGTCGGGCGTCGACAACCTAACCGAACTTGACATTAAGCTGCGCGTCGAGAAGCCTTATACGCTTAAGACGGGCATACCTGTCGACCATGTCGACGACGACGCCGAGGAAAACGCAAAGGGCGAAGTCGATCTTACAAGTAGTGATTTGGAGTTTGTCGAAGACGACGGAGCGCAGACTGTCGGTGTTCGGTTCAACAAGATCAACGTTGGGCGTGGCACTAAGATCCGTAACGCTTATTTGCAGTTCACATGCGACGAAACATCCAAAGAGGAGACTGCACTTCAAGTGACTGTCGAGGACAACGTGAACGCGAGTCGCTTTAGTCCTTCGTCGCATGACATCAGTTCACGCGTGAAGTCAAAAGCCGAAGTGGTTTGGAATCCGGCTGAATGGAAAACAGAGAAAGAAGCGACTGAACTTCAGCGAACACCGAATCTCGCAGCCCTAGTGCAGTCGGTCGTCGACCAGGCGGGTTGGCAGCCCGGTAACTCGATCGTTTTCTTGTTTACTGGAAAAGGCAAACGCATCGCGGTTGCGTCCAAGGGACCGACGGCCGATGCAGCAAAACTGGTCATTGACGCCGACCTGGTCGATCTGGATGAGCTTGCAGCTCCGCCAGCGGCCAGCCGATACAACATCCACTTACACTTCGCCGCTTCACCCGACGACCATCGAGGTCAGCGAGTGTTCGATGTCTACGCGCAGGATCAACTGATTTGTCGTGATGTCACGATCGATCCGGCTGGGACTACTCAAGATCGATATTCGGTGAAGCTGATTGAAGGCGTCACCATCGCCGACAAATTGCGTTTACGCTTCGTTCCTAAAAAGGGACAAGCGTCACTCGCTGGAATTGAAATCGAGAGACAACCTTAGTCATGATACTCAAGCTAGCCAGTCGTATTCAATTGACAGTTCTTTTCATTGCCTTGCTTGCTACAACCGCGATGGCGTGCAAGGTACCGGTCTTTCGTTATGCACTCGAACGATGGAGTGCTGACAAATATGAGGTACTGATTCTTCATAAAGGAGCACTCGAAGCGCCGTCGCAAGGGCTTGTCGATAAACTGAAATCACCGGAGCTAAATGAAACGACAAATATCCAAGTGCAATTAGCCTCTGCAGACGATCTGCGCGACAAACGCTTACTTGAACTTTGGAAGAATCATCCAGACAGCAGCCAACCGCTGATGGTGGTGCTCTTCCCAAAAACGGCGAACGAGGTCCCGGACCGGGTTATTACCTCACTGCCGCTTACAGAAGGGAACGCACAGCGCCTACTTCAATCACCATTACGCAAGCAACTCGCACAGCGATTAAGCAGCGGCCAGACTGCCGTTTGGATCTTTGTACCTTCCGGAAACGAAGCAAAGGATACCGCCGCATTGAAGGTGCTCGAAGAACGCATCGTTGTCAATAGTGAGAAATTATTGGTACCATCGGCTGAAGAACTTGAAATCGAGCCGTCGGTTCTCGCAAAAAACAGTATCCCTCTCCGGATCGAGTTCTCCGTTTTAACGCTTGACCGCAACGATGAACGTGAATCGTTTCTATTGAGTTCACTGTTGAAAAGTGAGACAGACTTGGATTCGACACAGCCGATGGCTTTTCCTGTTTTTGGTCGAGGGCGAGTGCTCTATGCACTGGTCGGAGATGGCATTATGGCCGAAACCCTTGACACCGCATGTCAGTTCATGGCTGGACCATGTTCTTGCCAAGTTAAGAATCAAAACCCTGGTTTCGATTTGCTCATCGACAGCGATTGGGATAAGACAGTCACGGGTTCTATCATCTCTGACGCACTTCCGGACGAAGCAGCGGAACCTAAGTTGCTGACCATTCCAAAGGGAAGGCAGAAGAAGTAGTTCTTGGTTCTTGGTTCTTGGTTCTTGGTTTTTGGTTCTTGGTTCTTGGTTCTTGGTTCTTGGTTCTTGGTTCTTGGTTCTTAGTTCTTAGTTCTTGGTTCTTGGTTCTTGGTGCTTAGTGCTTAGTGCTTAGTGCTTAGTGCTTAGTGCTCGCGGGTTATGGCCTGAAGGGCCCAAGACATGCTAGCCCAGGGCAGAGCGCTAGCGCCGCCCTGGGAACAGGGCACTATGGGACCGACGCCCTGAAGGGGCAGAACAACTGAACATGCACTTCTCAATGGTTGCTGTCACGATTACCCGTGCGACAGTGAAACGCCGCTCCGTCGCGTTACTTACGCACTGGCTTTCAACCGATTGGTGACCGGATGCAATCTACCGTCGACAACTTCATACGTATCATCGGCGAGTGCCATGAGTGCTTCGCGGTGAGCGATGATGATGATCGTACTCTTGCCCTTAAGTTCGGACAGCGATTTCCGGATCTGCAATTCGCTACCCATGTCAATCTGGCTAGTCGATTCGTCGAGGATCAAAATCTCTGGCTTGCGCAGAATGGCCCGCGCCATCGCGATGCGTTGGCGCTGCCCACCGCTGAGTTTCTGACCGGATTGACCAACGATCGTCTCGTATCCGTTGTCTAACGAATTCATGATGAAGTCGTGTGCAAAGGCGATTTTGGCGGCTTCGACTGCTTCTTCGCGAGTGCTGTTAGGACTGCCGTATTGTATATTCTCCAAAACGGATCGATTGAACAATTCAGTCTGCTGGCTGACCAAAGCAATGCGTTTGCGCAACGATGCGATGGACATTTTTTGAAACTCGACTCCGTCCATCGCGATGCTGCCATCGACAGGGTCGTAGAAACGGCAGAGCAACTGGATCAAAGTGGACTTGCCGCTTCCGTTGGCGCCGATGATGGCAACCGTTCGGCCGAATGGAATCTCCAAATTGATTTGCTTTAGGACTGGATTGCCTGCGTTGTAGGCAAACGATAGGTTCTGGATTGAAATCGATTTGTGCGGAGCGGGCACAATGACGGGAGAAACTGGATCGACTAGGACGGCTGGTTTCTCGAGCATGCTGTACAGGCTGTCGGCGGCTATGGAGCCTGAGTAAATTGCAGTCATAACGCCGGACATACGTCGCAGCGGATCGCTGGCACCGATCAACATTGCGAAGAAAATCATCAGGCGTGAAGGAGTCATCGGTTCATCGCAAATCCGCAGAAATCCAAGGTGCGTTTCTTTGTTGACAATCAGGTAAGCGCCCGCACAGACCGTAACTGCGATCATTCCGACACCGATCAGTTCGGTTAACGGTTTGCTTAGACCCGTGTAAAGGATCATGCGCATGTTGTTGCGCTGCATACCTTGGGTACATCCGGCGAAGCGTTTGCGTTCCTCCGACTCCATGGTGTAAGCCTGGACGGTGAACACATTGCTAAGTGCCTCTAGGATGACTTCATGGAAGCCGCCGTTCTGGTTCAGCATCGAACGAGCGATACTGCGTACCCGTCCATTGAACCAATACACCACCAGCACAAGTAATGGTGCCAACATAGCGCTGAGTAGCAGCAGACGCCAGTAGATTAGTGCCGCTCCGATCAAACATGCGACGATCCGAAGTGGTTCGCGAATTGCCAAACCAAAGAAAGCGATCAATCCACTGGTAAGGACATCCGTCGTTTGGGCTATTCCAGCCAACAGGCCGCTTGTGCCATAGCTCTGATAGGTGTTGCGATCAAAAGCCAGCGCTTGGTCAAAGACACGAAGCCGAATGGAGCGTGCAATGGTCGTAGAGACGCGGCCAACCAAAAGGTCGTTCGCTAACAGCAACAGGTGCCGCACTACGGTACTGGCGAGCATAATGCCCATGATCCAGCAAATTGCAATAAATGGATCGGCGGGTAATAACTTTTCAGCGAGGCTGAGTTTCCACCGCTGCCATGCTAACGTCGATGCAACGTCTTTGGCCTCGGCTTCCAGTTGCTTGATTTCATCATTCACGGTGAATTGGTCAACACCTGCTTGTCTCAAACGGTCTTGGGCTGCGACGAGATGCAATTGGTTGGCTGCCAAAGTTGCTTCTAATTCGTCGGCAGTTTTGGCAAGTTGCTTTTGCATCGAGTTGCCTTGCAGCGTCATATCGATGACTGGCAACATGGCCCCAATGTTCACGCTCCATAATGTTGCTACACCCAGTGAGCAGATTGTCGCCAGTACAAGCAACGGCCAGTGATGGAACGAATCACGGATCGCTAGACCAAATTTCTTCATCTTGAATTCTATAAAGTGAAATGTGCCATTCGAGTTGTCGAATCGGACCGGTGCGCTGAGTGCCGTTATGCTGAGTGCCGTTATGAAGTGCTACGTTCGGCTAGAAACTGTTGGCTGTTGCATCTAGCCCATAGTCGGCCGTCGGGTCGACGGGATAGAACATTCCAGCGACCTTGTTGGCGATGATTTTTAGGAACAAGTTACGGAATTTTGTTTCGGAAGTATCCGCGATGGCTGCGCTGTCTTTAGGAAAGGTAAAATCAGGCACTTGTTTGCGGAAAACGATGGCGCCCTTGTTCGAAATGTCGTAGACCGTTACGCCAACGTCGCATCGGCCGCGGTAGAGCGTTGGGCCGTCTTTGACTCGCAATTTCGAGAGATCTATGGCGAGCAACTTGTCGGCTTTGACGGCTCTCCCGATTTCAACATAATCGGATTCAACGGTGCCATGGACATCTAACCATTGCTCGATTTCTTCAGGTCGGACGAGGTCAATCTTTTTGATGTGCTGATTGAGGGCCATGTGAATATAGCCAGTCATTAGTGCTGTAGTGGCATCCGAACTTAAGCCCTGATCCGTTCCACAGACGACCGCGACTCGTTGCTCTTTAAAGCCATCGTATTCGGCGGGACGTTCATTGCCTTGGATTGCGTTGATCATGTTGGCCATGAATCTCACGCAACCTGTAGAACTGGTAACGAGCACGCCGCATAGCAAAAAACTAAGCACCATGGCCGTCGAGCCACTGGATCGTAGTTGCTTTTCCGCTTTCAATCCGTTGACAATTCGATTTCGCATCCTGCGTTCCTTGCATTGGTGCTACGAGTATAAACGCCATAACCATTGTGTAATGGCGATCGCTAGCGATGTCAGAATCGAAATGCCAAGCGACAGTGAAAACCAACCGCCGCGCGTAGATCGACCTCGCCAAGTGAAATAGCAACTTGCCGGTAAATACGCCAGAGCGATTATGGCGAGTAGCAGACCACCGCAGTTTTTTCGAGCTGCCTCAACAAATTCTCCGCGAGTGGCCAGGCTCCAAGATGTGGTCATGCCGCAAGAGGGGCAACGAACACCGAACATCGCAACGGAAGTGCAAGGCGGTAAACCTAACTGCTGATGAGTCCCGAAACCCTCACTCGCCGGTTCCAAGCATCGTGCTGTGACGAGAATTGATAGCACTGCCAAACCCGAAAGAGCCGACAAAACTCTCCAGGTTTTCGATAGCCCAAGTGGGTCGACCTGATTGAATTCCACACTCACTCGCACACCTTCAGAAAACAGCATTATAGCTTTGTTCTCTCCTGGTGGTAACTCTTCGTGGGTCGCGTCCTGCCGGGCGCGACTATTTGCTGGCGCGGCTAGTTTGGTCGTCTTCGGCGAAAACGATTTACTCTGAGGCTTCACTTTGATGCGGCCGGTTTTTCACAAAACCAGCTACGTTAATGAAAACAGTGTCGACTTTCAGGCTCTGTTCGCTGAGTTCATCGGCGTTTGCTCGGGACAATGGTCCCAAGCTACGTACTTACGCCGCGTGACGCCTTGGGAATTTGCCTTCCTCTTCGTCTTCGATAATCTCGCCGTTGTCGCGAACGTTCTCAAATCGAACGGCGACTTGCTTGCTAATCCCAGACTCTTGCATCGTAACGCCGTAAAGCGTATTGGCGGCGGTCATGGTCTTCTTTGAGTGTGTGACGACGATAAACTTCGTCCAGTCAAGAAACTCGGTCAAGACGTTAACGAAGCGTCCGATGTTGGCTTCGTCGAACGGAGCGTCCACTTCGTCGAGCACACAGAAGGGGCTGGGTCGATATTGGAAGATGGCCAGCAACAGAGCTACGGCGGTTAGTGCTTTCTCCCCACCGCTCAACAGTGAATTTGAAAGCGCTGTCTTACCAGGTGGTGTTGCAATGATGTCGATACCGCATTCAAGCACATCGTCAACATCTTCGAGCACAATATCTGCGTTTCCGCCACCAAAGGATTTGCGATACAATTTTTGAAAGTTCTGACGAATGATCTCGAGAGTTTCCAAGAACAGCTTGCGGCTATCTGCGTTGATCTTGTGAATGATACG
Source organism: Planctomycetia bacterium (assembly GCA_031412515.1). GTDB lineage: Bacteria > Planctomycetota > Planctomycetia > Pirellulales > Pirellulaceae > Aureliella. The sequence continues at coordinate 43,725 of JANODD010000244.1, forward strand.
ATTCAAAGACTCTTTAGCAGCTTGCACATCTTCGTATTGATTGTTCAAGTAGTCGTAGCGACTTTGAAGCTCGTCAAGTTCATTCAACGCCGTGAGATTGACTTCCCCAACTGATGCAATGTCTTGACGCAGCTTAGCGGATTCCGCTTGAAGCTTGACGCGCTGTTCGGCACTGGAGATACGGTCAGATTGCCTGAGCTGTTCCAAGCCAATCTGGTAGTCTTCCAACATGCGTGTTACGAGCGTTGCGATGGATTCTCGCGCTCGTTGCAATTCACCGTCGGATGTTTGGACTCTTTGAGTCAATTTGTCAATTGCGCGATTGACTTGCTCCAATCGCTTATGCGAGGCCGTTCGTTCCGCGCGGAGCACCGAAGCGCGGGCGGCCAATTCATCCAACGCGATTTCTTCTGCTTCGCTGCGATGGTAATCGTCAGCCAATTGAGAAGTTAGCTCGAGAATCTGCAATTCAGTGGCTTGGATGCGAGCTGATAATCGCTCCACTTCTTCGCCCGCTTCCGCAACTGCGGCGATTCGCTCGCTCTGGTTGCGTGAGCACTGATCGAGCACCGCTTGCAGGGCTTCAAGTCTCTGTTCAGTTCGCGCGAAGGCGATCCGGCTGGTGGTTAATTCTTCAGAAACAAGCGTCAGTTTCGAATCGAAGTCGCGTCGGATGGCTTCATGTTCGCTCAGCTCAAGCTCGGCTGCGTTTATCTTTTGATGAACTTCGCCTATGGCTTGCTTCAATAGCGAGATGGACGGTTCAACGGTGACGCGTCGGGCAATCAATCCTGTCAACAATTGATTCAGGCGGTAAGCTTCCGATTCTATGGCATCGAGCTTTCCGACGGCTGTCTGGGCAGATGCTTGTTGGTGCGCCAACTCTTCGGCCAGCGCCTTAGACTTGATCTCAAGCTCATCGAGTGTTGGGATCAACTTACTGATCCGCCCTTGCAAGCGTTCAATTTCGCCCTGTGATTGTTGATACTGGAATTTCAGTTGATCGATCTCTTGCTTGGCGGTTTGGATCTCACTTCGTCGTGATACCAGCCCAACGCTGGCTTGCATCGAGCCGAGTGTCAGCGTTCCATCAGCGTCGATCAATTGACAATCGGTGGTCACAAATCTTAGGCCAGCACCGCGGAAGTGCCCGAGATCGAGCGCCGTGTCCAGCGTATCGACTAACCAAGTTGTTCCGAGTAAGTGGCGAAACAGCGGCGCGGTAGTCTCATCGCAGCGCACCAAACGGTCCGCGCGTCCGATGACGCCGCGAACGCCGTCGAGCTGTATCTTCTCACCAAAGCGTCGGGCAGTCAGTCGGTCCAACCGAATTAAGCTCAGGCGACCGTTAACAGCCATTTCGCCGCCACGAATCAACTGGACCAACTGTCCGTCGGCCAGCACCAATGCATGCGAAGACTGTCCAAGGGCAGTATCAATCATCGGTGCCAGAGTTGCGTCGACGTCAAGCAGTTCAGCAACCAATCCGAGCACTGTCTTAAAAGCTGGTTCAGTCCGCTGGCGTATGATCTCAACCAGTTGTCGCGCACCCGCATCAACACCGTCAAGATGTTGTTGCAATTGATCGAGGATTTGTAGACGCTCGGCTGCACCTTCAAGTCGACCGAGCAAACCAGCCGCTTCCTCTTGCTTTGCCGACAACTGCGTACGGTAGTCATCTAAGTGTGTTCGCGTAGCAATTCGGCTGTCATTCGCCGCTTTCGCTTCTCCATGAATCTGTTTCAATCGACCGGCTGCTACTTCAGCCGTCTTTCTCGCTGCTTGCTCGGCGTTTTGATTGGCAAGAAGTGAAGCTTCTGCAGCCGCAATTTGCTGAGCTAATTCGGCAAGAACATTTTCATGCTGAGCCGCTTCGGCGGCTTTTGATGACGCTTGATGGAGCAATGCAACATGGCTTCTGCGTAGCATGTCATGACGCTCACCACGTGCGTCCAGTTCGCCGCGAAGTTGACTGCTTTGAAGCGTTGCATTCTCAACTCGCCGTTTGGCGTCATCGGCTTGCTGCTGTGCTTCGGCAACTTGGAGCGAGACTGAATCGACTTCTGATTGAAGAGTTCCAGCCCGCACCCGCAGTGCTACCAACCGCGTCTGTAGCCGCAATCGTTCCGCGACGGATTCGTCCACGCGTTGATGCAGCGATGACTGTTGATTTTTGCCAACCGCAATCCTTTGCAGCGAATCCTGCAGATCGGTCTCGACGCGTTGGCAATCTTCAGCAACGCGATGCAGTGCAAATTCGGCTTTTTGAGCATTCTCTTGGAAGCTGGCCAGTTCGGATTGTCGTGCGTCGAGTTCGGATTGCAATTCGACTAGCTGAGTTTTTGTTGCTTTGGTTTTTTCTTCCAGCTCGACGTATTCGGTCCAACCCAATTGCAAACGCAGGTCGTGTAACCGCTGCGTCATTTCGCGATAACGTTGCGCTTTGTTGGCTTGATTCTTTAGCGCATTTAAGCGACCGCCTACTTCATCGACAATATCTTTCAGCCGGACGAGATTCTGATCGACACGTTGCAATCGTCGCAAAGCTTCGGTTTTTTTCGACTTGAAGCGACTGATCCCTGCCGCTTCTTCAAAGATCACGCGTCGATCTTTCGGTGACGCTTGAAGCATCCGATCGACCTTTCCCTGCTCGATCAAACTATAAGCGTCGACGCCGACACCGGTGCCGCGAAATAGATCTTTGATATCCTTGAGCCGACAGGCTTGGCCGTTGATGAGATATTCACCTTCGCCGCTGCGGAATACCCGACGAGTAACATGAACCTCAGTCGCGTCAATCGGCAGATGTTTACCTGTGTTGTCGAAAACGAGCGTCGCTTCGGCGCTGTTGCCAGGTTTTCGACCGCTAGACGTTGAGCCTTTGAAGATCACATCGATCATGTCGTTGCCGCGCAAGCTCTTGGCACTTTGTGCGCCGAGGACCCACTTGATTGCGTCAACAACGTTGGATTTGCCCGAGCCGTTGGGACCAACAATCACCGTAATGCCATCTGGGAAATCGAAACGCGTCTTGTCCGCGAAGCTTTTGAATCCAGCGAGTTCAAGAGCGGTGAGCATTACAGGAGAACTTTTGAAGCGATTAGATTAGCTGGATTGTGGATTTGTGTGCCACTGGTTTGCCAGTGTATCGAAGCGTAACAGTTCGAGTCAATTGCGTCATTCCCATGCCTCGGACGAATTGCACTATAGTCGCCGAAGTAATAAGCATGGCACCTCCGTGTGCTCACGATACAGCTCTTGGTCGGTAAAGTTCTGTATGCTTTGGAGCGTCTGACCGTTCACTAGCTTTCACACTTCGGCAATTCCCATGGCGAGAGTGTTGGCATTGGTATGAGCAACGTCAAGTCGATTCACTTACTCCGTTTCACTGGCAAAGCCAGTGGCACACAGCTTCTAAATTGCGCAACGTTACTGGCTAATCAGTCGTGCCACGCCCTACTTCCCCCACGTGAATGGGTTGTACCAGGCAACCTCATTTTTTTCATCATCAGAATTTTTTGCTGCATGGTAAGTTGATTCGGGTAATTGTTCACCGGGCTCGGTTCGAGATGCGACCGACTGTTTAGTTGTTCGATCAAAGGCTCGACCAGCGGACGGAATGGGGTTCATTTCAAGCGGTTCGCTCATGTAGCCTTTGACGCTGCATTCGCGTGTAAAGCTCACCCAATCACCGTAATTGCCACCCACGCTCGATAGAGCGGCCAGCAAGCTTGGTAAGTCGGTCTTGCATTGGGTGACACGATCCTCTTCGTCGGGCGCGAAGTGACTGATCGTCGCCGCGTCTTTACTTACGCTCTTGAGCACGATTCGTGGATTAATTTGTATGAATGGGGGTAACGTGAGTGCGGGCGGTTCACCAAATATCACAATTTCGGGACGCTGTTCAAGGCTAATCGCGACCAAGGGCGGCGCGTTACTAGGGATTTGTAGAATCGAGCCTGTTTTGCCGATTGGAATACCTGTCACCTGAGGGTTGTGCGCGTCTCGACTGCGGATCGCGAGCATTGCACCGTAGCGAGTTTCCGGATCGGCGACGTGCAACAATTCAACCAATGCCTTGTCGGCTTCGTGGTGATCAACACTTGCCAATGCAGTGAGGCACATAGCGCGGAAAGCGGCTTGTTGCGGAGCAAGGTTCTTTAAGACAGGAATACTGCGTGCATCATTCAAGTATGCGAGTGCATGAGCGGTATAAAAACGGACTTCAGGGTCAGGGTGTGTTAGTGCATCGGCCAATATTGGGATAGCTTCCTTGCCGATCGCTTCCAATTGCCAAGCAGCGCTACGAACCGTCGTTGGCTCGTTCAATTGCTGCTTGCACAATTCCATCCGTTCATTGCGACGAGTATCTGATTCACCCTTTAATCCAAGACTGAGCACGACGTTGATGAAATGGAAAGGATCTTTTTCGTAACGTTGCGGTATTTTCAGCTCGATGTAACCGTCTTTTATGGGAGTCGCGATGCCGTCTTTCTTTTGGCCATCAAATACCGTGAATCGATCATTGATGACGGGTAGCACTGCTGCTTGAGTCACTGCGTCCGCGAATTCTTCAGTGAACGCTATGCCTAAAGGACGTTCCTTAAACAGCTTAGCTCCGCCAACAATCATCCCATTGAGACTTGCGCTCGGATCTGTTTTTCCAGTCCACTGGGCCTCGGTAACGATCGGACCTTCGGCCGCGGCAAAGTCGAAGCCATTGCGGACCTTGCCTTCCAACAGATTCTTTTCGGTCAGTTCAGTACGCAGCAGCCAACCACCTCGCAGACTGGTTGCTTCAGCGTGATTCGACTTGATGACGCCAACGTTGTGAAGAGAGTCCTTGCGAGCCGCCGGGGGAACGTTAACGAAAACGACAACCATCGCGGTGTTGGGATCATCCAACAATTTGTTGGGTTGCGTCACGTTGTGTCGACGCATAACAGTTAGCATCGTCTCGCGCTGGTCACTCGCATTGACAATTCCGCCCGTACCCGGAAGTTGCGTGACTAAGCCTAAATTCTCGATGCGTCCTAGCGTCATTAATCGCGATGTTGCGATCTCGGAGATCAAGCGAGGTCGTTCACTTGAGGAGAGTACTTCCTTCACATGTTTGCGACGTTCTTGTTTTGCTTCAGGCGAATGTGGATCCCGCTTTTGCATCCAAGGAACTACGCAGCCGACGCTAGCGACGAGCAGTATTGAACAAGGCAGTTTTATGAGCCGACGGCGCGTTATGAACTTAGAATGGCTTTGCATCCTAGCTTCCCTGCTAAATGACTTGTCCAGAACCAGATGGCCCGAACAGTACTTTATTACGGTACCATCGGTCAAGGCAGAACAGGTGAACGCTCACAAGAGGCTAGCATTAACTAGAACCAAGGTAGCTTTGGGTTTTGTGTGCCACTGGCTTTCCGAAGTGCATCCGGAAATCCGCATAAAACCCAAATGTTAGTTCTCAATCTAAAGTTAAATTTGAAAAAGCTCTAAGGTTTCTCTTCCATCGGGCAGGTGCAAACCAGTCGCCGACATCCTGGGCAACCGGTCCCATACTTGTCCTGAATCGCTTTACCAAGATCAACACCAGCGACGTTGGCAATAGTAGCTAACCAGGCGAGCACGTCGGCGAATTCTTCACACTTCTCTTGATGCGTTCCTTGACGGAGAGCCGTAGCCAACTCGCCAACCTCCTCAATCAACCACATGAACGTGCCGTCAATGCCGCGCTGAAGGTCCTTTTCATAGTACATGTCGCGGATCTTGGCTTGAAAATCCGTTAGCGATACGTCGGGTGTGTTTGATTGCATCAGGGAACGTCAAACTTTCTTGTGTCGAAAAATTGGGACTAACTTACTCAGCCGCCTCAAAGCGATGAATACCCTGGCCGCGTGCGCTATCGATCATATAGTACACCTCACCGCTCTGATCTTCACCAAAAGCTAAGACTGGGATCCCTTTTTCAATCACTTGTTCATTGCGAGTCGCTTGGCCAGTGCTCGCGTCGTAAGTAAGTGCCCAGATGCAGCCCTTCACGTAGTCGGCGTACAAGTACTTGCCTGTAAGTTGAGGTACGCGAGCTGAATTGTAGACGCGACCGCCGGTAATGGATTCGCCAACGCCGTGATCATATTCCCAAGTCGGCGTAATGAGCGGCCCGACTCCTTCAACAGGTGGACGGTTGCCGAACGAATGCGTTCCCTCACGAGTGCTCCATCCGTAGTTGCCACCCTTCTTGATCACATTTACCTCTTCCCACAACTCTTGTCCAACATCACCGCACCACAGCAATCCGGTCTTTTTATCAAATGCGATTCGCCACGGGTTGCGCAGTCCATTTGCAAAAATTTCAGCTCGCAAGCCAGGCTGGCCGACCAGCGGATTGTCAGAGGGAATGCCGTATGGCAAGTCCTTCGTCTTTGAATCCACATCAATTCTCAAAATCGACCCCAGCAATTGACGCCGGTCTTGTCCATTCGCTTTCGGATCATTTCGTAAACCGCCGTCTCCGAAGGCAACATACAAGTATCCGTCGGGACCAAACTCGATCGCGCCGCCATTGTGGTTTTGGTAAGGCTGTTCGATATCCAACAGTATCTCTTCTGATTTCGGATCAGCGACCTTTGGGTTGTCTTTGGAAACTCGAAAACGAGAAACGATCGAGTGGTGATTGTCGCGCTTTGTATAGCAGACAAAGAACTCGCCATTGTCTTTGAACTTCGGGTGCATTGCCAAGCCTAACATGCCTTGCTCGTTCGCCCCTTGATCAAACCAACGGCTCACTCTTTCCTGTACATCCAAGAAAAGCGTCGTTTCTTCAACATCGGGTCGATTCTCAAACGAGAAGATCATGCCGCGTTGATCGAGCGCGAAAAGGCGGTTGCCGTCCCCCTTTGCATAAGTCAATTCAAGGATCCGCAGTGGCTTATTCAATTTGCCATCTTCATCGATCGGTTCCCAGCCTTGCCACTTTAGTTTTGGAAATGCCGGTGTCCCTCGAACATTCAATTTGCCATCGATGGGTTGTTGTACAGAACCGTCATTAGCCACTTCGCGGATCTTGATATTGCGAAATGAGACCAAGTTACCGTGGTCTTGCAAACATATGTGCCCTTCGCCAGCGGCGCCGAAGCCTGGAAACTTCGCAAACTTGCTTTCCGCGACCGCTTTGCGCCATGTGTTATCGCCGATATTGAACTTGTAGTACAACGCGCCGTTGACCGACACTTCGCTTTGCGTTGGACTGATGCGTACAAACAACTGATTCCATTGACCCGCGGGACGTGTTGCATCGAGATCTGGAGGTGTTGTCGGTTTGTACAACTGATACAACCAACCTGATTTTTGCGGATCATGTCCTTTTGCGTTGTCTTGGATCTGAATTTCAGGACCACTGTTCCAAGGTTGCGGATTCTCTTCAGTTACATGGAACATCAGTCCGCTGTTACCGCCTTCGGAAATGTTGTACTCCAGCGAAAGCTCAAAGTACTTGTACTTCTTTTTCGTAATAATATCGCCCGCGCCATCCGCTTGTCGAACCAAGGCACCATCGACGACTTTCCAACCGTTTGCGACCCCGTCTTTTTTGTAGTTACGGAAGTTGTCCGTCGATTTTCCATCGAATAACAACTGCCAACCGCTTAGCGACTCGGAGCGAGTCAATTGGTTTTCGTCCGCGCGGACTTGTGTAGCTGACAAGCTAAACAGACCAACGCAGGCTATCAAAGGTAACAACTGAAGTACGGCAAATCTTCGCATCACGAAGTCCTCAATCACTAGTTCGCGGCCTGAGTCGCAAAGCAACTCGGCTACAAGGGGTTAGATACTGGAAGCCCTTACCGGCAACGCTGAAAAGCAAACTATTCCAGTCAGGGTAGCTGGTTTTGTGAGGAACCGGCCGCACCGATGTCGTTGTCTTCGGCGCCCGGTTTCTTACGAAACCAGCTACATTTGCTGCTAAGTGCTTCAATGGGTTGCAGTAACAGGGGTCTGATTTTACTCGCTTGAACGCTGAGTAATACAGCTAACCCATAAATGTCGCGACGACGACGATATTTTTCCACAAATGTGCGGTGCCCCGCCGATGCACCAAAAGCTGCATTAGCTAAACAGCAAGCACTTGACGCCAATCTAGAATCGTGCATAATAGCCTTGCATCCGGATGGACGGATGGATCTTAGAATTCTCCCAATTTGAGGCATATTTTGTGGTTGCGACGGCTTCTCTCGATTGGCTTCAGACGCTTGCGGACGCAACTCGCGTTCGGTTGCTGCGTTTATTGGAGCAAGAAGAGCTGTCGGTGTCAGAATTGTGCACTGTGGTTCAACTACCACAAAGCACCGTAAGTCGCCACCTAAAGGTACTAATTGCCGATCGGTGGTTGGAAAGCCGACGTGATGGAACAAATCACTTGTACCGCGTAGATCGCTCAATCTGGGACGAAAACCGAATCAACTTGTGGCAATGGGTTCGCCAGCAAGCTGACTCGCCCACGACCGAACTTGACCAGCAGCGGTTAGCGAGCGTTCTTGCCGAGCGTTCTCGCAGCGAAGTCTTTTTTTCTTCAGCGGCCGAGCAGTGGGACAAGTTACGGGTCGAGTTGTTTGGCCGGCAGTTGGACGCAGTCGCAATGGCGGCGTGCTTGCCAAGCGACGCAGTGGTAGGTGAACTTGGATGCGGATCAGCTCCACTTTGCCAACTGGTTGCGCCGTTTGTTGAAATTGCTTATGCGATCGACAACTCGGTAGCGATGTTAACTGCCGCGCGAGCCTCGCTGGCGCAATACAACAACGTGCACCTGAGATCCGGATCGCTAACCGACTTGCCACTCGACGACAATATGCTCGACGCAGCTTGGTTGATGTTGGTGTTGGCTTATTTACCGGATCCGGTTGCGGCATTTCGCGAAGCGGCACGCGTTTTAAAGCCTAACCGTTCGCTGGTGATTGTAGATTTGTTGCCGCATGAACGGTCGGCATACAAGGTTGAGATGGGCCACTTGCGATTAGGGGTGGACCGCGATGAATTGAGTCATTGGATTGAACAAGCTGGATTGAAATTGACGCGTTATTATCCGTTACCACCTGATTCGCAGGCGAAGGGACCTGCCCTGTTTTCCGCCGTCGCAACTATGCAGGACATTGAATGTTCAATGCAATGATGCGCATTATGATTGTGAGCCGACGGCGCTAGCCGCGTGAGTGTGAGCCGACGGCGCTAGCCGCGGGTAGGTGAGCCGACGGCGCTAGCCGCGGGTAGGTGAGCCGACGGCGCTAGCCGCGGGTAGGTGAGCCGACGGCGCTAGCCGCGGGTGAACGAAGAAGTGAACCGTCCAAATCAATATCCTATTTGAACCAAACAATATCCAATAAAGCAACCAACCAGTGTTACTCAAGATCGCGAGCTGCGGATGATCGATTGGCATTGGAACGAATGATAAGTGTGTAGAGTGTAAAACGTCGGGACTCGCGGCCAGCGCCGCTAATTCGATTTCGTGTGCCACTGGCTTGGCCAGTGAAACGGAGTTGGTGAGATTACTGGTCGTTGAACGTGCTAAGTGAGTTGCCGAAGTTTTAAAGCAAGTGAGCCGTATGACATATCAATGCCTCAATCACCGCGGTGGATTACGGTATCGTTTGCGACGAGATACTCGAAGCTTATTACTTCGGCGAGCATTGTGCAAAGCACGCACCCATTGGAATGATCTAACTGATACAAACTTATACGCTTCGATACACTGGCAAACCAGTGGCACACGATTTCAAACTGTTAACTATGTGTTTGTTGAATTTACTGGATTGAAAACGATTTAAGGAGTTTTCGAAATGAGTACTGTTACCCCTCCAAAACCTGCTGCTGCAAAGCCTGCTGCAGGTGCTCGCGTGCCGTTCAAGGTTCGCGCGTTTGATCTTGCCGCTGCTGGCAAGCGCGAAGAAGCTGAAACGCTGGTTGAACTCGGCCGCAAAGAAATCGAACTGGCTGAAGATGAAATGCCAGGTTTGATGATTCTGCGTCAACGCAACGCCAAGACTCTTCCGCTTAAAGGCGTGAAGATCATGGGTTCCTTGCACATGACTGTGCAAACTGCCGTGTTGATCGAAACGCTGGTTGACCTCGGCGCCGATGTGCGCTGGGTCAGCTGCAATATCTTCTCGACTCAAGACAGTGCTGCTGCAGCAGTGGTCGCAGGTCGTGGCGGTTCATTGGACAATCCTAAGGGCACTCCTGTTTTCGCTTGGAAAGGCGAAACGCTGCCTGAATATTGGTGGTGCACCGCTGAAGCACTCGTATGGCCAGACGGAAGCGGCCCGGACATGATCGTCGACGACGGTGGTGACGCAACCATGCTGATCCACAAAGGACTCGAATACGAAGCTGCCGGCAAAGTGCCAGCTTTCAACCCAGAGACCGAATCCGAAGAATGGGGCGTTGTCCTCGAACTGCTTCGCGATGAACTGGCCAAGTACCCAGGCAAGTACACCAAGATGGCCAAGGCGATTCGCGGCGTAAGCGAAGAGACCACAACCGGTGTTGAGCGGCTGTACGAAATGGAACGCAGCAAGCGTCTGTTGTTCCCAGCGATCAACGTCAACGATTCGGTTACCAAGAGTAAGTTCGACAACGTGTACGGTTGCCGTCATTCGTTGATCGACGGACTCAATCGTGCCAGCGACGTAATGATCGGTGGTAAGGTTGCCGTCGTTTGCGGTTACGGTCAAGTCGGTAAGGGAAGTTGCCAATCACTACGTGGCCAAGGCTGCCGCGTGATCGTCAGCGAAATCGATCCGATTTGTGCTCTTCAAGCTGTGATGGAAGGTTACGAAGTCAAGCCAATCGAAGACGTCATCGGAATTGCTGACATTTTTGTTACCACCACCGGCAACAAAGACATCATCACCGCTGATCACATGAAGTTGATGAAAGACAAAGCCATCATCGGCAACATCGGTCACTTCGATAACGAAATCGATATGGCTGGCTTGCATAAGCTTGAAAAAGCTGGCGAAGTCGAACGCATCAAGATCAAGCCACAGTACGACCAGTTCCGCTTCAAGGCCACTGGCAAGAGCATTCTTGTTCTTGCTGAAGGCCGTCTGCTGAACCTTGGTTGTGCAACCGGTCACCCATCGTTCGTAATGAGCACCAGCTTCACCAACCAAGTGCTCGCTCAGCTAGAACTATGGGCCGAGCGTGACACCGGTGCTTACCAGAACAAGGTATACGTTTTGCCTAAGAAGCTCGACGAAGAAGTCGCTCGCTTGCACTTGGAAAAGCTCGGCGTGAAGCTCACCAAGCTGACCCTAGCTCTAGCTGACTACCGCGGCGTGCCAGTTGAAGGCCCATACAAGCCTGACCTGTACCGCTACTAAGTTGAGTACTTCACTAGCAAGTCGATAGAATAACTTTGATGCTACCGCTTGTTCTCAAGCGGTGGCATTTTGCATTTCGTAAACAATCGACAGTCGAAGTGCCTTAAGCTGCGGCATGTGCTATCCTAGCCCTGGCTCTGGCTCCCCCTCGCCCCGTACTCGGGGAGAGGGGGCCGGGGGGTGAGGGGCCAGAGTACTGGACTTAGAGTTAATCTTTCAATCAATAAAATCCAAAACCTCACCTGTCTCCAACCCCAACTGTTTCCCGGCGTCCCCAGAATCTCCCATTGGCTCTTCTTCGTGTGCTCGAATTCGGCGCGATAAATCGACGCCGCAACTACTGAATGACCTCCCAAGTCCTACCAAAGTTGCGATGATAAGCGGTCTCGTCACATCGAAGGACAATGATCAGTGACGTTGCCACATCGTTCATGATCCGTTCCGTGGTTGCATAAGCCCTCGTCGCGTTTCGACGCAGTCTGATGCTGGTAGCTTCTCAGTTGTGCTTCCGCCGGGGCAAGCCCGGAACGGAAAGCCCGTCTTCGTTTCGTTCGGATTTGAGTCGAGTTCTGAACGAGCATTGGTTGCAGCACGAACGTTCTAAAATCACCGATGTTGCGAGGGATTGGGCCACCATAGGCGACTGACCTTACTCGCAACTTCGGTGCAGTTGCTTGTTATCCTCAATTCGCCAGCATGATCTTTGAATTGCAGCTGAAGCACAAGATTTTGTGCCCGTTATTATCAATAATGCATTTTAGCTATTTTCATCAGCTAAGTCGGTTCCCACGTGAATGTTTCTTTTCACTTTCAGCCCTAGTACAGTCACGAAGGAGGCGACGAACACAACACCCACATGCAAGAAAGTGAATCCGAAGAAGGAAGCAATGCCGGTCTCGATTCGAAAATGTAGATGAGCCCATTCTGGCTGCAAGAAAAGCAGGGTCATCAATAGAAGTTGAAGTAAAACCACCAGCAAGAACGCCAACGTCCGAAGGATTCGCGAATACGTAAGCGGTAAGGATCGCAGTGTGAGATAGCCACAATAAAGAGCAAGCAGCACCCACTGTCGCAGGTAGAACGTAAAGTCGACCGAAAAAGAAGACCATTGGTTTCATACCGTGAACTTCCCAAAAAGATGTCGCGCTAAGTGCAAGTATTGCGGGCAGCGTTAGAACATATGCAACACTGTAGGGGAAAGCACGTACAACTTGGCACCAAGCGTTCGTATTGCGTTTGACGCGGGAAGAACCGAGCTCCAATGGTGGTTGGTAGGGATTCAGTGTCATGAGCAAATCGGGTAACTAGTAATTCTCGGGCGCCTGCGCCCGTAAATTCTTTTTTATTCTACATCAACCAACTGGTCGAAAGGGCTGGGAGACCCTCCTACTTCGGCTCACTGGCCTTCTCAATTGCACACAAATTCCAAAAGCTTGCGATTGGACACTTAGATCAGTAAGTAAGGAACGCTCTCGCCGTCACCATCACGGCGTTCCCATTCCCGGCGGATCTCGCGCAAGCCATACGCGCACATTTCGAATTGATCGCTTAGTCGTTGCAGCAAATCGTTGGACGCTTTGGCTTCTTCCGATCGAATCGATCCGGCAATCCGATAAGCTCGCTTGCCCTGGGCGCAGTAACTAACAAATTGGTCTTTCTTATCCGGCGCTTTCATGTCGCGGAGAGCTTCAGGATAGACACCTGTCCAAAACAAGGTGTAATCGCCAATGTGACGGTGAACTTCCCGACGGGCTTCTCCAACACGCATTTCCGCTTCAGCGACCATCACAACCACTTCGACAGCCGGTTGACCGTTCAATTGCCGGACGCGATTCATTGCGTCAAAACGCGAGAATCGAACGAGGAGACTGCTGATGTAGTCCACCAATTGCGTATCGACTACGCCTAATTGCGAATGAAAAACGTGCTCGCTCAGGCCAGTAAAAAAACGGTCCAGCGTCAGCTCTGTGTCATCAGTACCCATGCGGCAATCCTCATAGAAGAGTTGATTACCCTACCACCATGTTCCACGTTAATTATACGCTACGGTCTTTGTCAAGGCGAAGAAAAAAATTTGAGTTACGGCTAACTGCGGGCGTGTTGAAGTGTTTTGCTATGAAAACACCGTAACTTGGGACCATTTGTCCCGAGCGTCTAGCACTCTTGCCCGATCGTACCGGACGGGACAAATGGTCCCATCTCCTACGGCAAGCTGGAAGCTGGCATGGATAAAAGTCGTGGATGAATACCGTAGCGGAAGCCGTCAAGGCTTTCGGAGATTGAATTTGCAGGGCCGAAGTCGCATGAACGAAATGCTTGACGCATTCCGCTACCGACTTTCAGCCATCCCAGCTGGAAGCATACCCCACTACCAACTGCAGAGCTTCTCAATGGCCGCCGCCGAACCGTCGCGGAGCCAACCGTCCAGCTGGGCCTGCTCCTTCAATTGCTGGCCCCGCAGAGTGGAGGCAGCAATGAACTGGCAATCAACTTCCGGCAAGGCAGTCATATCACCCCACAGTTTCTCGAACTGCGAAATTGGAAAAGTATCTTCTTGGCCATTGCCCCAACGTTTCTTCACATCCTTCAAAGTGATGTAAGTTGGCATGCGGCGACCAAGACGACGGATTGCTTCATCGACAAGCTCCTGATTGTCGAGCATGCCGCGCGACAGACCAAAGACTTCTAACAAGCGGTCGATATCGATCCATGTGGTCATCGAATTGTAATACGACAACTTAAATTCATCCTCTTCGTTGGGCATAGCGAGTCCTTCGACCAATCGCACACGACCGTCCACGCGTGCCAACCCACCACCACGATCTTCAATGCGCCGTGTGATGACTTCAAACGACAAGCAAGCGCCGCTAGTCATATGCAATGCCAGCACATGCGGATCGATTGCGGCACCCAGAGTATCAACGTTATGCAATAGCAAGTAACGCAAGCCTGGTTGATCGCGGAGCAGCTTTTGCATCACTCCGTTGCGTAGGAGATTCGGAACTTCGTACCAGTGCCCCACTGGATGCAAACATTGCATCGGCAGGTTGTCGACGTAATCGTTCGCTTCGCCCGCTGATCGAGCCCAGTTCAACAGCGCGGCGCGAACACTTTGCCGCATCTTTTCTTGCTGCTCATCGAGCAACTGCTGCGGCATCTCTTCCCACGCAAAATGAAGATCTCGGACCGTTGGAATCATTCGCTGTCCGACACTCTTGCCTCGCGACACAATGATCGATCCTGGATATTCGATCGATTTCACTGAGTTACGAATGGGAGCGTCAGTCATATACCCCGTGGTGATGATATGCGTCGGATACTTTCCATACAGTTCACCAATCCGCCGGCTTTTGGCCAAGTGCACATCAAGGAAAGTCCTGTGTCGCCCAGCCATCTTGCAGAACGGGTGAAGGGCTTTCACCACACCCGCACCTTGCGTCCAGCGACTTCCTACACCAGCCGCTAGTGTCAGCACAGCGACTTGACCTTTCGCCAACGCATCTTCAGCAGTCTTGACCAAACCTTTCGGCGGAGTGCGACGCGCATCGACAATGTCATCTGGATAGACATCTTCGATCTTTGCCGTCGAAGGCAAACGATTCTGAGACAGTCCCAAACGTCCACCCAGCAGATCTTCTCGAATCTGTTCATGAGCGATACGATCAAAACCGTTGTCAGCCAGCAACGATTCAACGGTTACACTCGCATCCGCTTTATTGTGTGCGACGCCGGGCAGGATCCGCTCTAAAAGGCGCTCTGCCAATTCGTTGTCACCCTGTTCGTTATTCCTGCACAACTGCCCCACACGCTCCAGTTCTCTGCGCCGCGAAGGGCTGAGCGACTGAATGTCTTTGCGAAGCAAAGCCGGTACGACCAGTTCGTAGTATCCTCGTGGCATCGACGTGTCGGACTTCAATTCAGCCGTCGTACCTGCATCGTTAATTGCGAACTCGTACACGACTGGGTCCATCGCAAACGGCAAACTACTCTCTAGTTCACGTTTGGTACGCAGCATCGTCTGCTCTAACCATGTGGATGCTTCCGCTTTGCAGGCCGGCGCGAATAGAAACCCCATCCCGCCTCCAGCCATTCCGCCCAACATCCAAAAGCCCCAAAAGTTGTCACCGTACTGAGCCTTGCACTGCTCGATCAGTGACTCAGTGTAGCGATTCGAGCACCAGGGAATGATTTTTTGCAGGGGTTCCGCAAAGTTGCGATTAGTCAACTTACCAACCTGCTCGATGTCGCCTTTCTGAAGCGCAGTCGATATCTCATCCAGTACTTGAAGCGCTTCATGTCGAGCTTTCCATTCGTCTCCGCATCGCAACAGGTACTTCTCGGTAACCATCTCCAAGATGGGTCCAACGTTCTGTGCCATGCCGCCATGCACCAAGACCAACGAATCTTGCAGCAGTTGACGCGCTTCGGGGGTTATTTCCTCGCGCGAGTAAACATGATGCCTCGGTAACAATCGACCACGACTAACACCGAACTCAGGGTCATTCTCTTCCGCAGTTGAACCAGTGATCAGTTTTATACCGGGCCACACGCCCCCCGAGTCCTGCCACCCGCCACCCGATCCACCGATCCATTCGCCTAAAATTGCTCGTGCGGCCACGATTCGTCGATCATCTTCGGCCAGCGTACCTGTTAACTGCGAAACCTGTCCTGTCGCCCGCATGCAAATCGCAATTAACGATCCCAGTAGATTTGTCGAGACGGCCAATCGCGAGCCCTTGGGAATGTCATTGACGCGACAGACAATCTCAAGGCCGCGGCCCGGTCCAACCAACTTGGTCAGTACCGCTTCGATCCCTAAATCGCAACCTTCCATACCGGGCGGAACCAATCCTGATGCAATCACTGCGGCTTTCAACAAACCTAGGTAATCGCGCGCGAAATCATAGACTTCGCTGATCGTGCGAACATCGGCAGTAACTTCTAGATCGATACTCGTCAGTCTCAGCACCGGTTCGTCGATCACTCGCAGCGCCGATTCGATCGGAGGCTCGGGCAACTTATGTCGGCCTTTGACCGCCAAGTTGATCGAGGCGTTGATAACTTTTGCGCCTTCGGGAAAATCCATTCCCAGAAAAAAAATATCGCTCCATCCGCTGTGTGAAAAATCCATTCGAACACTGGTTCGCTCGCGGAGCACGGGGTACTGGCCGTTGGCATCTGCAGCCAACAAACTCGGGCACACTCGCAGCGGCAAGTCCTCAGGATGTCCTGTGCGAAACATCCACTGATTCCCCTTCACCGTCCGAACACTTTTGCGAACCTGATCCGCTAAGGTTTGAAAAGCAAGCCGATGGTAAGCCGTCGCGAGCGCACTGGACAATGTGATACTTGGTCCGCTCTTTTCCTGTTCGGTCAAAAACTCGCTGATTGCTTCGTAGAATCTTCGTGAAAGCAGATTCTCATAACCCGCAAACGGAACGACTCCGCATTCGCGGCCTTGCAGTTCACGCGGCAGATGGAATCGATGAATAGCGTACAAAAAGAAGAGCGCACGAACGCGTTGGTACAAGTTATCACATTCGCGTCGAAACAAATCCAGCTCCGCGCAGGCGGTCATCAATTGTTCGCGAGACAGCGATCCGCAGTGTTCATCGAGTGACTGATTGCGGACTGCCGGATCATCCGAGCAGATGATCTCAATCAAAGCAGTTCGTTGAACCGTGGTTTGTTCTGACATGTTCTTTTACGTAGGATGGGACCATTTGTCCCATCCCCCTTTTTCTTTGTTCGACTTAATCTCACATCCAAAATTAACTCGCAGGTAGCTCGGGACAAATGGTCCCAAGCTACGTACCAGACAAGCTACAAACGAAACTAATTCTTCGCGAGTAATTCAAGCAACTCAGTCAACACTCGGTCGCGATCATCCCCAGAAAGTGCAATGGCCAACTGGGCAATCAGCAAACCATATTTCTCGCCGATGTTATAACGCACTCCTTGAAGCTCCGTCGCCAAAAAACGTTCCATTTGCGCGAGCTGATGAAGTGAGGTGGTCAGGTTAGCATTCTCACCGGGCTTTAGCTGATTCACCGACTTGTCGAGCAGGTCAAAAATCGTTGGCGTTAGAACATGGATGCCGAACAAGCACAAGTAATGTCCGGCACGCTGACCTGCCACGATCAGATTTTGTTCAGCGATGGTTGGCGTTGGCTTTTCAAGAAACATATTGACTTCGTACAGGCAAGTCGCGCGAGGTACGGGGCGGCCTCCGATAGCTCCAAAGAATGCCAACTGATTTTCTCGCGTCGGTTGCACCGCTGACACGGAACATTGTTCGCGCCGGGCGACATCCACCAACTGCGCCGCGCAAGATTTGTGCATCTTGCTGACATAAGAGTGGTCGCTGACCATATGCAAGAAGGCATCGCCATTGCAAAACTCCCGAGCTCTCAATAACGCGTCGCCGTAACCACGCGGCGCGCTCTGTTCGAAGAATGTCAGCTTCGGCGTTGCACCGCCAAGCGACTGACGGTAGCGATCTTGTTCACCAGGTCGGATGATGATCGCGACTTCGTCAATACCCGCGCCGGTAACTTCGTCGAGCAATAAATCGAGTGCGGTCCGAACTTCGCCGTTTCGGTCGACGACCGTTTGCAGTGGTAAGTGTGACTGGCTCTTTCCAGCCGCAGTGATAATCGCTTTGTTAATTTGCATAAGCTTTGACGGTTCCAGGCGATTGTTTTTAAAGTTGACTTACGGAGCCCCTCCCTAGGATGTAATGAGTCTAAACATAACGAGTAAAATGTAAACTCGGCGCGGGCTAGGGATTTGTAACTAGCCCACGAATGGCACAAATTGCCGGTCGTTTTGAATTCAACTGACGTGTGGTCGAGTGCGTTGGGTAAATTCACAAGTCGCGAAGTAAAATCGACAGCTACCTGAAGTTTAAAGTGAACGCGCGGCGAGGGAGGCAAAGATATTGTAAGCGAGTTTGTGAGTAAGCGTGATTGCACAATACGGACTTGTGCCTCAGCCAAACAGTTTCTCAACTGGTTTGCCGTCGTGGGCGACTTTGAATGGGCGACCTGTTGGAGATATGATCTCTTGGTCTAAGGGAAGCCCAAGGGCAGTGGCGATGGTAGCGTTGAAGTCCGCTGGAGATACGCCATCTTTATCAACGGAATGGCCAGCCGCATCGGATGCACCGTACATCTGGCCTCCTTGTATACCGCCGCCTGCTAACGCAACTGAAAACGCAGCAGGATGATGGTCGCGGCCAGCGTTGTAGTTGAGCTCCGGTGATCTTCCGAATTCAGTCGCCAGAACGACAAGCGTTTCTTCAAGCAAACCAGAAGCGGCAAGGTCCTTGAGTAAATTGCCGAGGCCGCGATCTAGCACTCCACCACGACCAGGCATTGCGCCGGGGCCATAGATGCTGTTGTGCATGTCCCAGCCACCACACGAAACTTCTACACAGCGAACGTTGCTTTCGATCAAGCGGCGAGCGAGCAAGCAACCCTGGCCAAACGGATCTCGACCATAACGATCTCGGTCTTCGTTCTTCTCTTGATTCAGGTCAAAAGCCTTGAGTTCACCGCTCGAAAGTAAACTGGTCGCTTCAGCATAAAAATCGGTATACGATTTAATTTCGCGGCTCTTAAATTTCTCTTGAAACTTGCGATCGAACTTGCTGATCAAGTCAACTCGTTTTTCGAATGACTCAAGGGTTAAGTACTGCGGTGCGGTGGTGTTTTCTAAACCTCGATTGGCGTCGGCAATCGGAAGGGGACTATAAGTTGGATCGAGAAAACCAGCGGCTGGGTGGCGAGCCGGTGCGCCGATAAGAACCGTGTCGGGAAGTGATTTGCTTTGACGGCCGCGAAAACGCTGAATCCAAGGACCGATAGATGGATGACGCTCAGTTGCGATCTCTTCGTAACTGGTCCGCATCAAGTACTCGCCGTCCTCGTGATCAGCAGTCTGAGTTGACATGGACCGAATGACAGCCAGTCGATCAAATTGACCGGCTATAGTGGGCAAGAATTGACTGATCTGTAGACCGGGGACATTAGTTGGTATGCCCCGCGTTTCACCCTGGTTCGCATGACCTGGCTTGAGGTCAAAGGTGTCGAGATGAGTCATCCCGCCATTCATGAACAGATAAATCAGTCGCTTGGCGCGGCCACCTAATGCATTTGGAGTTGCGGGCGCCGCAGCCACAACTCGGTCGAGCGTGGGAAAAAGGGTGACACCGAGCAGACCCTTGGCAGCTTTTTCCAGGAAGGCGCGGCGCTCGGTTGGGTCGAGCTTTGCGGCGAGTTCGTTCATGGGTAATCTCTGCGTTGGAGGGTGTTTAAAGTGGCGTATGCTTCCAGCTTGCGATAGTTAAGTGGCATATGCTTTTATCTTGCGATGATAGACCAGTAACTATGCTCCGAGCTTGCGATAGGTCGAATATCGCAAGCTGGAAGCATCTTAAGAATCGCAAGCTGGAAGCATACGCCACTTCCTGGAAGCCTAGGCTACGGGTTACTGAACAAACAAAAACTCTCGGGTGTTGACTAACGACCAGACGACGTTCCCGTAGCCGGCGACGCCGGTGCGTTTGACTTCTTCGACGGCGATCTGCGATTCTTCGGCGGTTGGTACGCGGTTTAAGATTGTCATGAACATCGCTTTCACACCGTTTGCCACATCGTCGCGCTTGGCGATATTGCCATAGATCGTTGAATCTTTCTCTAGCAGCATGTGAGTGATCGGGCCGTTGAACATGAAGAGCACTTGAGGCACAGAGCCACTTGTTGATGAGGCTGAGATCAGTTCGCGATCAGATTGCCCGAAGACGCGGAGGAAATGGTTCGGAGGAACCGGCGATGGCAATTCAGAAGCGCGGGCAATCAACACACCTTTGTAGAGGTACTTTTTCTGGCGCTTCGACTTGTTGCTTTCCGCTTGATTCATGGCGCGCTCGGCTTTGAGGATCTCTTCTGCGCTAGTTGAATTCAGGTCGACGTCCATCGGCGTGGTGACCAGCTCGGCCGGCATCTCGCGATACTCAAAAGGATTTGGAGAAGCGAGCGTAACGAATGAGTCCCAGACTTGTTCGGCGGTCATGCGGCGCAGCACTGGTCCGGGGAAGTGATAAGGCTGGCCAGTTTGCAGTTCGTCAAAACAAGCCTGACGTTGATAGGTTTCCGAATGGTAGATGACTCGCAAAAACTCTTTCATGTCAAAGCCAAGCGTTTTCATTTCAGTTTCGAGGAAAGTCATCAGTGCTGGATTCTCGGCAACTGTCGAATCCATCATGTCATCGACGGGTTCAATTTGACCGATACCAAAGCACTGTTTCCACAAACGATTGGCTAGCGTCAAAGCGAAGCGAGGGTTGTCTTTTTGAACGACCCAACGTGCAAAACCTTGACGAGGCGATTCGTTCTTGCCCAATGAAACAGGTTTGCCAAAAAGGACTTTGGGTTCAACCACATCGTTGGGCTTCGCGTCTGGGTAACCGTAGTCTTTGGGCAATCTTATTTTTACATCGGCTTGATCGTTGACCATCATACGGTTGTAAGTCAACATTCGCTCAAAGCGATAGTAGTTGTTGCGGCGGTCTTCTTCCTCTTGCTCGATCGCATAAAAGTCCTCTTTCAATCGCTCGTTCGGATTATCTTTGAAAAACCGCGAATCCGTCGCGCCGGCTTGTCCTTTCGTTCCGATCGTAAAGGCAGCCATCTGATAAAACTCTTTTTGAGTCCAACGATCAAACGGATGGTTGTGGCACTGCGCACAGCCAATGCGAGTGCCGAGGAAAATGCGAATGGTGTTGTTCATATTGTCGAGCGGCATGTTGGCATCGCGCTGAAGATATCCGGTTGCTGGATTTTTCCAGATCAATCCGTCCGCGGTCAGCATCTCGTAGACCATGCGATTCCATGGCTTGTTTTCGGCCAACGATTGCTTGATCCATTGCCGATAGTGATCGCCTTTGACGTTACCATTTAAATTGTCGGTGTAGCGAAGGACGTCGGCCCAGTAGTTGAAAAAATGGCTTGCGTAACCGTCTGATCCGAGCAATTGATCGATCAGTTTCGAACGCTTATCTGGGTCCTTCGAAGTCAAGAACAAAGCGGTCTGGGAGAAGGATGGAATGGTTCCTGTCACATCGAGATAGATGCGTCGGACAAATTGCTCGTCGGTGGTTTTGGGATTAGGTTGAACGTTGAATTTTTTGTAGTTGGCGGCGATCAAGTTATCGATCTTGCCAGCCGCTTCGCGAACATGAGCCAGTTTTGCGGGAGAGACTGCTTTGCTGCCGTAGACAAACTTTGGTTCGTCATCGTCCTTCCTGGCTTCTTCTTTCTTTTTATCTTTGTCGGACTTTTTCTTTTCAGGTTCAGGGGTCAGCTTTCGGACGGCGGCAAGGTCTGCCCGCGATTCGTCCACCTTCTTCAGTTTCTGATAACTCTTACTGCGTCCTTGATAGGCAGGAACCAGTTTGTCATCCAAGTCGATGGCTTTTGTGAAATCCTGCACAGCCAAATCGTGCTTGTCGAGTCCCTGCTGCGCATATCCACGTGAGCAGTAGGCGACCGCGTCGGAGTCTCTAATGGCAATGGCTCGATCGAAACAAGCGATCGCTTTGGCAAACCGTTCGGCATTCAAGTGCACCGATCCTTGAAGCAAATGGACTCGAGCGAATTTTGGATTTATCTTTTGTGCAGAATCCAGGTCAGCTTGAGCCTTGCCTGCGTCTTTCATCAGCGAGTACAGATAAGCTCGATCGCAAAGCGCCTCGACAAAGTCAGGCTTCATACGCAGGGCTGCTTCGATGTCCTGAGCGGCTCCTTTGAAGTCACCCTTAGCCAACAGTGCAGCCGCGCGGCGTTCGAGCATGGCAGGATCTTTCGCCCCCAACCCAACCGCTTTTTCGTGGTCTTTGATGGCCTGATCCAAGTTTTTCTTTGATGCGTGAGCGGCGCCGCGAAGACTGTAAGCTTGAGCGTTGTTGGCATCGGCGTTGATCGCACGATTCGCGCTTTGGATGGCTTTGTCAAACTCTTGACGTTCGAGGTAAGCGAGAGCTCGGATACAATGTGCTTCGACGTGGTCGTTTTTTTCAAGGGTCGCAAAGTAAGCGTTGTCGATCGTTTTGAGAAATTCACCGCGACGGTAGAACATCGACGCCTTTTGGTAAAAAGTATCCGCCCGGGTAGCGACTGCAGCGGCGTCGCGTGGGCTTTGGGCGAGTGCAAGGTCGAGATCCTTCATGGCATCATCGAATTGCCCTTTGCCATCTTTGGCGATGGCGCTTACCAAGTAGGACGCCGCGTATTTGGGCTCGATTTCCATAGCTTTTTTGCAAGTCGCGATGGCTGCGTCCCACCGTCCCGCAGTGACTTCTTGCCGAGCTTGCGCAACGATCGGCTCCATCTTTAACTCCATCTCCGTTTTCGGAGGAGGAGCGTTTACCGCAGGGGCTTGACCAAAAATGTGACGACTAATTGGGAGCAGAAACAAAACCGAAAACGTAACTCGAAGAATTCGAATACGAACTGACGAACACAGTGTGTGTTTGTGCATCTGTCGCCCTGTTTGAAAAGATGGTCAGGCGTGGCGTCGCCAATGTTTCGATTGCGAGTAGTCGTGCGATGAGGTGTTTGCGCGGTGCAAGTCGGCGCTTAGTTTATGATCATAGCGTTAATCGGTGATTATAAGCTGCACAAAAACAAAGATTATTACAAACTATTTGCGGTGAGTGCCCAACAGGATTGGGTAGCCGCAGTCAAATTGAACTTCAATAGCTCTTACTGCTCGAAACTAGATTACGTACAAATCTGTGAACAGTTTCTTCAAGCGAAGTTGGGGAAGTCTGGAGCAAGATTCCACATCCATCGGTTTGCTATGCCAAAATCTTGTGAATGACATTGCCGCCGACGTCGGTTAAGCGAAAGTCTCTCCCCTGGTAACGGTAGGTCAGTTTTTTATGATCCAGACCGAACAAATGAAGCAGCGTGGCGTGGAAATCACTGACATGGACGGGATCGGCGATAGGATTCCAACCCAGATCGTCGGTCTGTCCTAAAACAAAGCCGGGCTTAATACCGCCACCTGCCATCCAAGTGGTGAAGGCGGTTGGATGATGATCGCGGCCGCTAGTATCGACCTCATGCATACGATTATCGCCTACAGGTGTGCGTCCGAATTCGCCGGCCCATACCACCAGCGTAGAGTCCAGCAAACCGCGTTGCTTTAGATCATCAAGCAGTGCCGCGATAGGCTGGTCGACAATTCTGCACAAGCGTTTGTATTTACTAACCAAATCGACGTGAGCGTCCCAATCACCGAAATACACATTAACGAAGCGCACTCCTCGCTCGACCAGGCGGCGCGCGAGCAGGCAATTGTTTCCAAAGTCCCGTTCCTCAGCATCGGTTCGATCGATTCCATACGCGCGATGCGTGGCATCCGTCTCGCGAGAAAGTTCACATAGCTCAGGCGCGGCGGTTTGCATTCGAAATGCCAGTTCATAATTCGCAACACGAGCGCCGATCTCAGCATCCCCAGTTTCAATTTGGCGGATTCGGTTAAGCTGCAACAGCGACTCTAACCCAAGGCGATCGTAACCAACGCACCCAAGACACCAAACTTCACCAAATGTGAATGAGCAAGTTTAAGCGGCATAGAGAGAATCACGCGAATGGGGCTGCAGCAGACTGTTTTGGGACCATTCAGTTGAACTATCATGAAATAGCTCTGTAGATGAAAGGCCCATTCGTCGCAGCAACCCGACACAAACGCACCGCGACTATGCATGAATATTTAGTTCACGATGAGCTTGCGATCGCAAACCGTATCGTCCTAGCATTTATGCTCGCGTTTTTGCTTTGACTAATGCTTCATCCAACTTTAATTTTGGGATTCGCTGGATCAGCGCATTTGCTTGCGTGATTCGGGATCACCGAGTTGGGAAGTTCGTCAGAGTTCGGGCCACGCGAAAGCCGGTATTGCCATCGTGGTACGAGGGAGAAAAAGAGGCGTATTCCGATGCACGAACTTCCCACGGATGATCCCAGAGGGAACTCCCCCGCAGCAGTCGGAGCAAGTGCGATCGTTTGCGTGCAGCTATCGCCCCCGCCTGCTCGATATCAAACTTGCGAAATCGCGAACCGGGGGAGGCTGTGTAGAATTCATCCATGCACCATTCCATCACGTTGCCAAACATGTCAAATAATCCAAGCTCATTGGGCAGCAGAGTACCCGGCACCAGTAGAATCTTTTCGTGTGAGTTGTTGATGTACCAGACATAACGATCCATCAATTCGTCGGTATCGCCAAAGTAGCGGCGAGTCACCGTCCCTGCACGACACGCGTATTCCCACTCCGCTTCCGTGGGTAAGCGAAAACCACTTCGATGCAGATAATCTGGCGCCAACGACATGCCTTCCGCGTATTCACCAGCAGCATTCGGTAAAAAACACCATTGATCCTGATCGATGTTCTCTTGTTCGCTCAGCCAATTACAGTATGCCGCAGCGCGATACCATGTCACTTGGCAGGCGGGATGTTGAAGCGTTGGACCCAGCGTCTTGTTCTGACTAATATGAAAATCCTTATCGAATTTTTGAAACTGCGAAAATTGCGTTTCGTGGGCTGCGATCTCGAAGGAACGCGGAATGTACTTTGGGTGGGGATGATCTTCACTCCACACCTCCCTGGATTGATCGACCGGATCAAGCGTTTCTCCGGCATCGCGATCTGGATCCCTCTTGTTCGCACCGGCGACGAAATCAATTGGGCCTTGCAGCGTGACCAAGCAGTGCCCGTTGGCTGTAGTTCTCCAGGCCACGTTGTTAACCACTTTCGCCTGCTGAGTTTTTGCGACGGTCTCGGCAATGGGCGGTCGATGATGTCGCCGCATCATCCACTCACAAGCAGCGTGGACGCCCGGATCGGGATCGACCGTTGCGACTTGTTCCAATGACTCCCAATAGCTGTCGTTGCTATGGCGACGTAGGACATCGGTTGAATAATTTCCGAGAATCTGAACGCATGCGCGCAATTGGCTACTCGGGTCATCGAACAACCATCGGTTCGGTACGGCGCTTTCGGCGTCCAAGTTTGCGTTCAGCGCTTCCAAATGTCGAGCACGCCCGCTCAACAGCGACTTCGTCTGCTGCAGAACGATGGAAGGATCGTGGATCGTACGCGGCAGCCATTCGATCAACAGTGAACGCATACTAGGGTCAGTTTGGTGACTGAGCAGCGGCCAAACGGAACGCCATTCCCCCAGTTGCGCCAGCCCGAGTCCGGCCACAGCTGCTCTGCGGCGCGCGAGATTCTGCTCGTCCCACGTACCGCCCGATACTTGGCTCTGCGCCGCCTGTCGCAGAGTTCCTCGCAGCTCTTCCGAGTCGGTCAGTTCGGAAATGAGAAGCGGCAAG
>JANODD010000245.1:0-1873 GCA_031412515.1 Planctomycetia bacterium
AAGAACTCAATCGCATAGGGAACCGTCAAGTAGGCTGAGTAATCGCGAGTACCAGTCCAGAGCAATTCGTCAGACCACTTCTCAGGCTTGGCTGGATTCAGTCGCCCCCAGCTCAACCTCGCTGGTTTGATTTGACTGTGCCAGCGAGGATCAACGTACACAAACCCACTGCCGATCGGTGCGCATAACCACTTGTGGCAACTGGCGGTATAGAAATCGCATTGCAGACTGTAGAGCTTAAAGGCCTCTTGCAACAAAGCATGCGGCCCGTCAATGCAGCTTGCGATGCCTCGTTCTCGCAATATCGGACAGATCACTTCAACAGGCAAAATGATGGCGGTTGGAGATGTGATATGACTGACGATAACCAAACGTGTTCGATCGCTACAGCCAGCAAGGATCGTGTCGGTGATCTGCTGTGGATCGGTGAGCGGCAATGGTAGCGTGACAGTCACCAGCTTCGCACCGGTTGCTTCACAGCGACGATTCCAGATCCGACGAACAGCTCCATATTCATGGTCATTGATCAAAACTTCGTCGCCTTCGGACAATGGAAACCAGCTAGCGATTTCGTTCATGCCGGCCGTCGCGTTTTCGCAGAAGGCAATGTTCTCCGGTTGAGTCCCAAGCCAAACCGCTAATCTAAAACGTGCGTCAAACCATAATGGCTCGAGCTTGCGCACGAGAAAGTCCATTGGTTCGCTTTCGCAGTCTTTGCGGAGCTGACTTTGCGTGTTCTGCAAGGCGATGGGGACAGCGCCGAACGAGCCATGATTCAAATAAACGACGTTCTTTCTAAATCGCCACAAATCGAATAAGGTACGGACATAAATTAGATCTTGAGAGCGTCCCATTGACTGACGCAAGCAGGCCAGTCGCAAAGCAAGCTTAGGAAACCACTTTGAATTTTGAATGACCGCTTCCATTACGGTTGACACGATTATCTGCGGTAGCACCAAAGCAATCATGGCACTGCTTTCACTAATCGCGGCTCGGTCGAACAGAGTCCAGCTATTTGGCCGGCCAACCAGCGCCAATCGAACACCCAATGCAATACATAAACACACCATCGCCAAAAATCCGCCGACAAAGACGATCGCAAGGTTCGAGTTTCGAGATTGCGTGTTGCTCGCCCAATCGCTTGCTATAAAAGCGCAAAGGCAAATGACCAGCAAAAAGCCGTTGTTGGATACCTCGAGAGATGAGAAGACGAAAGCTACTAGGGACGTGACCGTAGTAATACGAAACAGGTCAGCCAATTGCAATTGTTCTCCCATTCGACGCCGTTCAATCAAACGAGCTGCAACGAGAACTGGCAGGGCGATAAAAACGGCTTGGATGATTAAAGAGAGCCAATTTCCGAAAGTAAGCAGTGACTGGTCGAGTAACGTAATTTTTAAGATCGCGGCGCCCACGGCGATGGGCAACGTAACCGCGGCCACTTCCGCCAAGGCACCTTTCCTGCGGTCGATCGCCCCGCGAAGCATGTAAAAAATCACCGCGAGCGTAATTCCGCTGGCAATGTACTCCGCAAGCGAGCTTAAACCAAATGACATATTCTTCCTTCAGCGGGTGCACAAGAAAGTCAATAGTTTACTTGTACTTTTCTAGAGAGTGCAGGAAGGGCAAAAGATGGCTGGGCAAAAAAATAAAAAGTCTAGATTTCTAATTTCACTTCAATCCAAACAACTCTCTACGACACACCTCGCTGATCGCCACCATCCTAGCTTGGAGGGCGCTTCGCATAGGAACCAGTAGAAAACTCACAATTGCCGGTGACTAATCAGCCGGAAGGCGTTAGCCTCCGGTTCAATACCCAACCGGAGGCTAACGCCTTCCGGCTGATTAGTCTAAACCACTGTAGCAACCACAG
>JANODD010000246.1:0-12709 GCA_031412515.1 Planctomycetia bacterium
CGAAACCTTGTTCTCCGGGCAACGGCCGACGACGCAGGACGTGAAAGCGATGCCGAACAGGTCGCGGCGGACATGGCCCGGCATGCGATCGACGTGGCGCGGCGCACGGGCGCCGAAGCGCTGGTCGCGACCTGTTCGGCATCGCTTTCACGTCCTGCGTCGTCGGCCGTTGCCCTGAGAACAAGGTTTCGCGCGACGGGAATGTTGCCGTTCAACCAACGGCCGTTAGGCATGCACAGCACCCGTGTGTCCGATTCATCGTGAGCAAGTGATCTCGCGACCCTGTATCCACTGTGGGCAGTCGACTGAATCTTTAGTCAGCGAAGATGCGCAGCGAGTTTTCTGCTGCTCGGGTTGTCGAAGTGCATATGAACTGATTCACGGCTGGGGTTTGGATGAGTTCTACGCGCTGCGTGAACAGTTGCGCCCTGCTTCAGCGTCTGCTGTTGTTGCCGGTCCAGATCATTACCTTCAATTCGACGAGGCCGCGTTTCTAGGCAAATCAGCTCCTCAAGTGCAAGCCGATGGGACTTGTTCGGCTGAGCTCGCTGTGGCGGGATTGCATTGTGCCGCGTGCGCTTGGTTGATTGAGAATGTGTCTACGTCGACGCCTGGTTGGCTGTCAGCTCGGGTGCGGATGAGCGACCATTCGATTCGTTTGATGTTTGATCCACAGCGAACGAAGTTGAGCACCATTGCTCAGTTGATGGGGCGCATGGGATATCAACTGTCACTGCTCGATCGTTCCCGCGACCAGCATATTCAGCAAGAAAGCAAACGTTTACTGGTGCAGATCGCGAGCGCAGGGTTTCTAGCGACAAATTCGATGTGGATTGCAGTGGCGTTGTACGCGGGTGAATTTACTGGAGTCGTTTTTGAATATCGCTATTTCCTAGGTCTGATAGGAACGGCGCTGGGCGCACTGGCTGTCGCTGGACCAGGCCGGACTTTCTTTGTAGGTGCTTTAGCGTCGCTAAAAACACGCACTCCGCACATGGATCTGCCGATTGCGATTGGATTGTTTGTGGGAACAGTAGTTGGGATTATCAATGCGATCCGCGGATCGGGGCACATCTTTTTTGATTCGCTTGCGGCGCTAGTGTTTCTGTTGTTGATTGGACGCTGGATCCAGTTCCGTCAGCAACAACGGGCGGCTCGGGCGGTGGATCTGATGTTGCGAATTACGCCTCGTCATGCGACGCGAATCGCTGAAGATGGACGGACTGAATTAGTGTTGGCAGAAAATTTGCAACATGGTCACCGCATTCGGATTGCGCCAGGTGAGTGCGTAGCCGTTGACGGTGTGATCGTCGACGGCGCGACGACCATCGATCGTTCCTTGCTCACGGGTGAAAGTGTTCCTGTTTCAGGTAATTGCGGTGATTTGGTATCGGCGGGAACGATTAACATT
This sequence comes from Planctomycetia bacterium, assembly GCA_031412515.1. Taxonomy (GTDB): domain Bacteria; phylum Planctomycetota; class Planctomycetia; order Pirellulales; family Pirellulaceae; genus Aureliella. The sequence continues at coordinate 1,412 of JANODD010000246.1, forward strand.
ACAGCGCCGATCGATGTGGATGTGCAAGCCGTCGGTCGCGAAAGTCGGATCGGTCGCGTGATGCAATCCGTTGAGTCGGCGGCCGCAGAAAAGACTCCCATTGTGCAGTTAGCGGATCGAATCGGTGGTGTGTTTGTTGTAGTTGTTATGACGTTGGCCGCATTGACGTTTGTGTTATGGCTTCCGTCGGGCTTGGGTGAAGCAACCGCTCATGCAACATCGCTGTTAATTGTGGCGTGTCCGTGTGCGCTGGCTCTGGCGACTCCACTGGCGATTGCGGTCGGGCTGGGACGTGCGGCAAAATGCAATGTACTGATTCGCGATGGTCAGTCGCTGCAAAAATTGGCTTCAGGCGGACGGATGTGGTTGGATAAAACTGGCACTCTGACCGAAGGCCGGCAACGAGTCAGCACTTTGGTTGGCGAGAATCACGGTTTACAGTTAGCGGCTTCGATCGAATGCAAGTGTGTTCACCCGGTTGCTAGTGCGGTCGTGAAGCAAGCGGAACTCTTAAAGTTACCTTTGATCGGTTCAGCGGTGCTCGACCAAGCGGTTCCAGGCGGAGTGCTTGGAACTGTGGAGGGTCAGCGAGTGGCGATTGGCAATTTGGATTTTTTCCAAGGTCAGCATATCGTCGTTGATCAAGCATGGATGGATCAGATCGAGGCTTTGCTGAGCCGAGGTGAGGCTCCTTTGTTAATCGCGATTGATGGGGTGATATGCACTCTGCTTGGTTTGTCGGATCCACTGCGCAAAGGTGCTCGCGAGACGATTGCAAAACTGGTCCGTGATGGTTGGTCGCTTGGGATTTTATCGGGCGACCATGCGGAGATTGTTTCTCGCGTTGGTCAGCAATTGGGAATACCAGCCGCGGATTGTCACGGCGGTTTATCGCCGGAAGAGAAACTGGATTGCGTCCGTGCATCGCGGCGGAGCGATTCGACGGTCGTTATGGTTGGCGACGGAGCGAATGACGCAGCCGCACTAGCTGCTGCGGATGTTGGAATTGCAGTCCGCGGCGGGGCCGAAGTCAGTTTGCAGGCAGCCCCTGTTTTTGTTGCATCGGGCCAATTGACGACGATCCATAATTTGATCGTTGGGGCGAGGCGAACGAACCGCGTCATCTATGCGATGTTCGCCGTTTCGCTAAGTTACAACACACTGGCGGTGGCGCTCGCAATGTCTGGATTGATTAGTCCGCTGGCTGCGGCGCTGCTGATGCCGATTAGTTCGGTGAGCGTGTTAGCCATTGTGCTGGCCACTCGAACGTTTGAGGAGTCGAATCGATGAGTGTCGTTTATGTCGCTTTGCCGGTCGCACTGTTGCTGGGGGCCGCTGGCATGTATGCGTGCGTGCGTTGTATTTGGGATGGGCAGTACGAAGATCTCGAATCGCCATCCATTCGAATACTAATTGACGATCAGAAGACTGTAGGGCAGCCAGAGAATGGGTTGCCGAAGTAGAATAGTGGTTGAGGATCGTGTCGCCCCAGGGCAAGTCGCCTCAGGGCAAGTCGCCTCAGGGTAAATTGTGTTTTTGATTACATAGCGTTGTTTAGTGAAGTCAGTTTAATGAAGCCAATGAAGTTTTTTGTTGTACCTACGACGCTGGTCGGTTGTCTGGCTTTATGCGGTTGCAAAGCCGAGCGACCGATCGAGTTTGAACCCAACATGGTCTTTGCCAAGGGTATCGAGATTCAGACCGGATCTTCGATGCAAAAAGGGCTCGATCAGACTCAAGTTGTGCTGAAGCGACTGTTTGGTACTCCTACGGATCCAAAGCTGCCTGACTTGCTGAAGGCAGAAGAATATGCGGACTTGATCAGTTTTGAAAGAGTTAAAGCGGCTGGACATATCGTTGGCAAAGTCGGCTTGTATGAAAAGCACTGTGCAACTTGCCACGGAGTTGTCGGCAATGGTCGCGGCACAACGGCAGCCCTCCTGGACCCGTATCCTCGCGACTATCGAGCGGGCAAATTCAAGTACAAAACTACACAGCGCGGCGCTAAACCGCTTCGCGAAGATCTTGAATACGTGATTGGTCATGGAATCGATGGAACATCGATGAAGGCGATTCCAGAGTTGAAGCCTGATGACGTGAAAGTGTTGACCGACTATGTCATCTATTTATCCATTCGAGGCGAACTGGAACGCAACCTTTTGCGACAAGCTGAGGAGATTGACTTCGATGCTGGCGATAATCTTTTCGATGTAACTTTAGAGACGTCAACCGACTCTGAAAAGAAAGCCCTGTTTGAGGAGCAACAGAAGACCGTCGAAGAAGCGTTGACTGAGATTTGCGAGAACTGGGTGGAAGCGGTCGATCGAGTCAAGGCAATTCCAGCGGTTCCTGAGGGCATTCCTGTGCCAGCGACACGGGCCGAAGTATTGGCCGCCAAGCTATCGCCCGATGATTCTCCACTGAAGAAATCGATTGAGCGAGGGGGAGAGATCTTTCGGACTGAGGCTGCCGCGTGTGGCAAGTGCCACGGCAAAGAAGGTTATGGAAACGGCACGAATGTCGATTACGACGACTGGACTAAAGAGTGGACGATGCGCATCGGCATTGAGCCGACAGATGAAGAATCACAGATCCCATTGGTAGCTCGCGGAGCGCTTCCGCCTCGCCGCATTTTGGCTCGCGATTTTCGCTTAGGCCTTTTCCGCGGTGGCAGCGAGCCCGAAAAAATCTATCGTCGTATCGCTGAGGGAATTGATGGAACACCAATGCCGGCCGCTGCCGTTCCACCCGAGGATATATGGCATTTGGTTAACTTCGTACGATCCTTCGAAAGTCCGCCCGAAGAGACAGGGATCGCGTTGGCACCTGTAATCAAATGAAATGTAAGCGAACACAATGAAAGCCCTCGAGGCCCAGTCTGAATTTATACCGTCTGATCAGGAATTGATGCAGCGGTATATCGCGTTGCGAGAGTACGTTGCGCTCGTAGATAAAGATGTCGAGATCGCTGCGGCAGCCTGGCCGATAGTCCAACCGCACGTTCGCGCTTTGGTGGATGACTTCTATTCGACCATTCTAAGTCAGCCAAGCGCGGCGGAAGTGCTACGTGGAGGCGAACCGCAAGTAGCAAGATTGAAGCTAACGCTTGAACGCTGGCTTTCGGAACTCTTTGTTGGCAAATATGACGAATCGTTTGTGCGCGAACGCTGGTTAGTGGGCTGGCGGCATGTGAAGATTGGCTTGTCGCAAGTTTGGACTGCGACCGCAATGAGCCGAATGCGAGATCGATTGCTGAAAGCGATAGCGATCAACTGGACTGATACCGTAGAGAACTTCCATAGTTTGTCATCAGCCGTTTCCCGACTAATGGATCTTGACTTGGCGCTCATTCAAGACGCCTACCATACTGAAGCTGTAGCGTTGCATTTACAAGAGGAAAGAGAGCTTAACGAATCCATTATTGATACGACTCAGTCGGTCGTCCTGCTGGTCAACGCTCGTGGCGAAATCGAAAGGGGCAACACGGCCATCGCGCAACTGATCTGCTGTCAAGATGCCTTGCCGTCCTATGTGTGTACCGTTGGTGATCTGTTTCCCAATGAAGATTCAGGGAAGGTCCATGAACTCCTTGCGAGAACTTGCTCGACCGTTCCCAACGGACCGTTGATTACGAAGCTGGTCGATAGCAACTCGCAAGAACGAACCATTCGCTGGTTTGCGCGAAATGTATCGCATTTTCATAATCCGGATGACGCAGTCGACATGCGCCGCCAATTGTTGGTTGGCCATGACTTGACTGACCTGATTGATGCTCAGAAGCGAAGCGTTCAACAAGAGCGATTGGCGGCGATCGGTCAAACGATGGCAGGGCTGGCTCATGAGAGCCGCAATGCGTTTCAGCGCAGCCAAGCGGCGCTTGAGACTTTGGCGCTCGAATTGGAAGATCGACCCAACGCGTCGTTATTGCTGGAGCGAATTCAACGTGCCAACGACCACTTGCTACACTTGTATGAGGAAGTGTTGCAGTTCGCCAAGCCGGTGCGTTTGGACTTACGGCAATGCGACATTGTTGAAATCGCTGAAGCCACTTGCCGTCATATCCTTCAAGCGGCAAAGATTAACGGTGATTGCTTTAAGGTTTGCGCGCACGGTTCAACTCGCACCATTTTTGCGGACGCATTCGCTGTCGAGCAGATCTTGCGTAACCTTTTTGAGAATGCGTTGGTGGTTTCCCCCGCAGGCAAGCCGGTCGCGGTTGAAATCTCGTCTGTACGGCAAGGCGAACGTCCTTACTTACAGATTGAAGTGATCGACGAAGGCCCCGGCGTTCCGGCGGAAATCATGGATCGGATCTTCGAACCCTTTTTCTCAACGCGTTCCAGGGGCACTGGCTTGGGACTGCCCATTGCGCGTCGGTTGGCTGAGGCTCACGGAGGATCGCTGGAGCTGAAATCTGGAGTCCATGGAACGACGGCCGTTTTGATTCTCCCGTTGGTTTCGAAGGGCGATCAGACGCTAGATCCGGAGAATATTCGCGACCATCGGCGAAACTAACATGGTGCGGATTCGCTCACAGACGTGCGTTCCGAGTACAATACCAAACATGGGAATTCCGCTCGCCGTTTCGAAAATCCAGTCAGGCGATTTCTGAATTTGAGTCAATTCGCCAGCATGTGATGAATCCTTGGAATTCCTAAGGTATTTGAGGCCATCCGGCCGGCGCCTTTTTGTCACAAATCGCGTTCGGTACGGCAGTTGCGTTCGCATTGGGCTTCGGACTAACTTTGCATCGTCCGAGAGCTCCAGCGTGGGAACATCAAGATGACTTATGACATAACTGATATCGATTTGCTGTTGGTGGATGACGAAACCGATTTCCGAGAGTCGGCTTTTCAGTATTTTTCCAAACGAGGCTATCGAGTGGTTGCCGTTGATAGCGGCCCAGCAGCTCTTCAAGCTGCGCAGACTCAGCAGTTCGACGTAGCGGTTGTCGATGTGCATATGCCCGGTATGGATGGCGTGCAGTTACTGGAAAAGTTCCGCGAAGGTGATACTTCGGTCCAGGTCATTATGTTGACTGGCGGTGCGACGATCCCAACCGCCGTCGCGTCGATGAAAGCCGGTGCACTCGATTATGTAACCAAGCCTATTCGCTTGGCCGATTTAGATCGCTTGATTTACAAGGCATCTTTGACCGCAAAACTGATGCGTGAAAATTCGCAGTTGCGTCAAGTCATTGAACGACAACGTTCGACCGCAACCATCATTGGCGAATCTCCTGCGGTGAAGAAAGTGCTTCACTTGATCGAGCGTATTGCGTCCAGTGACAAGCCGGTACTGATCGAAGGTGAGAGCGGCACAGGTAAGGAGTTGGTCGCACGTGGCATTCATTCGGCGAGCAAGTTTGCCGACAAGCCACTCGTTGTAATTAACTGCGCCGCATTGCCAGAGAACTTGTTAGAGAGCGAGTTGTTCGGTCATGAGAAGGGATCGTTTACTGGTGCCATTGCATCAAAGATCGGTCTGTTCGAACTGGCCGATGGCGGCACTTTGTTCATTGATGAATTTGGCGAACTGGCTGGGGCGCTGCAAGCAAAGTTACTACGCGTATTAGAAGACGGAGTGATTCGTCGCGTGGGTTCTGTGAAAGAGCGGCGTATCTCAGTGCGTTTGATTGCGGCAACCAATAAAGACTTGGGTGAAGAAGTTGCAGCTGGGCGATTTCGCGAGGATCTGTATTATCGGGTCAACGTATTGAGCATCAAGCTTCCTCCACTTCGCGAGCGTGATGGGGATATTCCAATTCTCTGCAAACATTTTCTTGGCAACGACTGGAAATTAAGCGAGGGGGTTTTAGAGCTTTTCGAAGACTACGATTGGCCTGGCAATGTTCGACAGTTATTGAATGCACTTGAGCGGGCGAAAGTACTGGCTGATTCGTCGGGTGTGATCACGATTGATGACCTACCGCCAGAATTGCTTATGGATAATGGTTGCCGCCCAACGCCAGTGGTTGGAGGAACTACGGACCTGGATTCGCTGAATCGAGCTCACGTGCTAGCCATCCTCAAGCAGCAGAACGGCAATAAGGCTCGCGCGGCCCGCGTTCTTGGCATCAATCGTCGATCACTCTATCGCTTGCTTGAAAAGTACTGTGAACCGACCCACGACGGCGTCCATGCCCATCCGTCGTTGTAATAAAGTCGTCTTTCGCTCCCGCGAAAGAAACGTTTGCGCACGCCACTTTCGCGGGAGCGAAAGGCGACTATTTAAAGTCTGTGTCGCGTTGTCAAAACCGTGTAACTTCGTGCATAATGGGCCAAACGTCTAAATCTCGAACCCACCAGTATTAAATAGCGAACGATCATGGCCAAGCAATTCAGCATCCTCCCGAACACCGAAGAACTTGCGAAGCTTGGACGCGATCTGCATTTTTATGATGTTGAGAACAATTCGCCAAAAGTTCTGACCACGGAACAAGTAGCGCGTTATAACCGCGATGGTTACCTAGCTCCTGTGCGGATCTTTTCCGATGCTGAGATACTTTCCATTCGGTCCTATTTTGACGACTTGCTCAAACGGGTCATGGAAGCGGGCGGCGACAGTTACTCGATCAGCTCGGCGCATCTAAAATACGGTCCTGTCTATGACCTGCTTACAGATCCACGGATCATTGAAGTGGTTGCCGATCTATTGGGCGAAAACGTCGTTGCATGGGGTTCGCACTTTTTCTGTAAGATGCCGCGCGATGGTAAAGCGGTTGCTTGGCATCAGGATGCGAGCTACTGGCCACTGTCACCATCGAAAGCCGTGACGGTCTGGTTGGCGATCGACGATGCCGAAGTTGAAAACGCTTGCGTGCAATTTGTCGCCGGTTCGCAGCGTTACGGTCACTTGACGTATCGACCTAGCGATCCAGCTGAACACAACGTGCTAAATCAATCGATCGACAATCCAGAGAAGTACGGCGAGATTGTTTTCGACGTTCTGAAAGCGGGTGAAGTTTCGTTGCACAGCGATCTGTTGCTGCACGGTTCAGCCGCCAATCACTCTGATCGACGTCGTTGCGGGCTGACGTTGCGTTACTGCAGTGCTGAAGTGCACGCCGATTTGGGTTGGAACGAAAAGGGTGTTATCGTCCGCGGCGTAGATACGGCAGGTCATTGGTTCAACAATCCCCGGCCTCAGCAGAGCTAGCCCCCGTGGCGTATGCTTCCAGCTTGCGAGTGGCGTATACTTCCAGCTTGCGAGTGGCGTATACTTCTAGCTTGCGAGTGGCGTATACTTCTAGCTTGCGAACAGGCCGGGAACTTTACAAAGCTTGCCTAAGTGGCGGGTTCTGCTTACGGCGACGTCCGCCGTCCATTAAAAAGCCCACCATTTATTGAGCGACAGTCCTCCCACCGACTCCCCTCGCTACATTCTTAATCACTGCATTCCCTACGATCGTGAGCATCATGCGCTCATTGAAGACTTCCTGTCGAGCGATTTGAGGCTAACTGAAGCGATGCAGTCCAAAAGCTTAGAAGTTTACCAGCACGCTTCGCGGCGGATGGGAGTTATCCTGGGCGCATACACCGTTCGCGGGTTATGCCCGAAAGGAAGGGCTTTTTCGTCGCCGACTTTCAAGGCCGTCCGTACTGCATCGCTCACGCGAAAGCACCAGGCTTCGAAACTTATTCGACTCATTGCTTCCCGCTGATCATTCAGCCTTGCTAATACGCGATACTTAGGACCACCGATCAAACGACCATCATCCACTCGTACGCATTCCGGCAGCGATACCGTTAATGGTCAGTCGGGTAAGCTGTCGTAAGTCCTCTGACTGCTGCTCGTTCAGATTCTGCATACGGCTGCGGCGCATCAGTTCAACTTGAGTTAAATTCAAGGGATCGATGAAACGGTTGCGGACGCGAATCGACTCCTTCAACCATGGAGTGCTATCGAGCAATTCGTTGTGCCCTGTTAGTTGCAGCACCACTTCGCTTGCAACTTCAAATTCATGTGCAACCATTTTCCTAATCGGTTCGAGCGCGGGCGCGTCTGCGGCCAGCTCCGAATAGTGTGCCGCAATCTGCATGTCTGATTTGGCGAGCGCCAATTCCGCATTGTCGACCAGAGCGCGCAGAAACGGCCATTCGCGATACATTGACTTCAACAACACACTTTTTTGTGGGTCATCTAGGAGCGGCTTCATCGCAGCTCCCATTCCGAACCAAGCTGGCAACAAGCAGCGAGACTGTGTCCACGAGAAGACCCACGGTATCGCTCGCAGTTCATTGAGTCCACCACCTTGAATGCGTCGCGACGGTCGTGAACCGATTGGCAGTTGTTCGATGTCTGAAATGGGTGTAACACAGCGGAAGAATTCAACGAAGCCTGGTTGTTCCAAAAGAGCCCGATAATGCGAGAACGAACTGACCGAAATCTGATCCATTGTTTCCAGCCATTCATCCGATGGAGGCTGTGCTGGATTGCCAGCGGCAAGTAACGATGACCAGATGACTTGTTCAAGGTGACGATAAGCGATAGCTGGATCATCGTAACGATCGGCCAGCACCTCTCCTTGCTCCGTTAATCGCATCGAACCGCGAAATGATCCCGTGGGCAATGACATGATGCTTCTAGCGGTCGGTCCACCACCGCGCCCCAAAGAGCCACCGCGGCCATGAAAAAAAATCAGCTGGACGCCGAATTTTTCAGCGACTTTAACAAGACTTTCTTGAGCTCGATACAACGACCAGCATGCGGTCAAGTAGCCGCCATCCTTAGTGCTATCGGAGTACCCTAACATGATCATCTGACTATCATTTTGATTTCGCAAATACTCGCGATAAGCGGGAATGCTCAACATCCCCGCTAAAATATCCGGTCCTCGTTGCAAGTCGTCAATTGTTTCCAACAGGGGTGCGATTGGAATCGCGGCAACTCCCGGTGTCACTTCGCATGTAACTTCGGCGGCTGTCGCAGTCTGCTTCCGAAGCCACAAGACGGTCAGGACATCGCTGGGTGCCGCAGCCATACTAATGACATGCGCACCGAAAGCAGAACTTGTAAAATCTGCGGTCACTTCGTGAATCATGCGGAACATCGAGAGCGTTTCGCGTTCCATGGTGTCGGCTTCACTATCGCCCGCTGCGAGCGTTAGCTTTTCGTCGAGTGTCTTTTCTAAGAATCGCACTCGTGCTGCGTCGTCTAACGACTTCCAATTTTCGCAGTGTCCATTACTCCTTAGCATTCCATCCATCACACTGGTGTAAATTTTCGCATTTTGACGAACATCCAAGCGCGCCAGATGAAAACCAAATGTCTGGATCTGTGCAAGCCATCCTCGGAGGCCAACGCTGGCGTGCTTTCCAGCGGGAGTGGATTCAAGGGAGATTAGCAGTGTCTCGACATCGGTTGCCAATTCCGCTGCCGATCGGTAAGCACCCTCGCCTGGATTGCATTCCTTAGGCTGGCTGTCTTGTCTGGAGACCAATTTTTGCAGTGACTGTTCTAATCGCCAACGAACGATCGCTAGCCAGCGGCGACAGAGCTCATCGGGTGGCAGTGTGGAAAGCCTAAACTTCAATTCAGGATATTTTGAGTCAGCGCCTGCGATCGCAGTGCGAAGCTGTCCGTCGAGCTGAATCTGTCGCTCGGACAGGCTTAGAGTATAAAACCATCTCTCGCAAGTTTTCAAATGAAACGTGAGTGCCTCGCGTCGCAACCAAGTGACGGTCTCACGCGTGACCGATGCCGTTACGCCGGGATGTCCATCGCGATCACCTCCAATCCAAGAACCAAAAGTGAGGCAAGGTCGCTTGAGCTTTACTGCATCACCGTAGTGCTCAGCAACACCGCGTCGAAAGTCTTCAGCAAGGCGCGGTGCTTCGTCCCATAGCACCGGCTTGATCGATAGTCCACGTGACACTTCTTCCATCACGGTCGGGCGCCAGGGGCGAATAAAGTCGGTTTGCCAGAGTTTTGCGATCTCGGTGCGGATCTCTTGCTGAGCCCGATCACGCAGCTCAGGCAAAGGGTCGCGATCCAGAACGGCGAGCCAACCGCGAATCGACGTCAATTTGCTGCGTACCGATCGGCGTTTTGCATCAGTTGGGTGAGCGGTAAAGACAAGCTCAATGTGCAATGCATCGATTAATTTTTGGAATTCCTCGGCCGACTTCCCCGAGTTGCGGAGCCGCAAAATAGCATCGCGAATCGACTCATTGCGAGGATGTGGATATACGCCACGAGCACGCTGGCCGAGTACTCGCACACGCCAGCGATCCTCAACCAAGTTCAGCAGATCCAAGAAGACAGTAAAGACTCGCGTCGTAACGAATAAATGCGCAACGCTCAGACTCGCGATCCAGTCTGTCATCCGTTTCTCGGCATTTTCGACACCTGTTCTGCGATCCCACGCCAGCTTTCTCAATTCCTCGACGACTTCAAAAGCTTCATCCCCTTCAAGTTCACGAATCGTTTCGCCCAGTATTGTTCCGAGATAGCGAATCTCACTTCGAAGCTCTGGGTTTTTGATATCTTCCACGGTTGTGCAATGCTTGGTTATGAGGTGGCTAAAGGAAACTGGTTACCGCTGAGGTTTTAGTAAGCCGACGCGAGAAGCAGTACTTTTCTAGAAAGCTTGGCAAATAATTAGCGAAGTTTAATACACGATACGAATGGCGTCAATCACATCCCGAACGATGCCCATCCCGAACGGTGCCACCCAATTTAAACACGCGTCTTTCGTTTGGTGCCATCAGTCAGATGGTGCAAAGAACCTGTCGTGGATAAGGGCATTTTGGATGTTCGTCATCGGGTAGATTATAAGCGGAGCTGTACCAGCAAGATCGAGCCAAAGATTGCAAAACCGGAACAAAAAAGATGCCGAAGTGAAGAAGCTAACAGTGACAACGCATCGGCGGTTTTGAATTGTTGGAGATCGAATTGCGATGAGGGCAGCGCGAAGCAGTCCGTTGTGTCGATTGAAATTACTACCCCCTTTTTCGGTCGGACAGAAAATCCCAGTGTCCGCGCAAACTTGGAGGGGGAGCGCGGGCCTTCATCCAACGCTTTCTCAACTTCGTTTCTTTGGGCTACCGATAGCAAAACAAGTGACTGGCTTTTCATGGTCCATCGATCATCTTTAGCGTTTGCTGCTGTTCACCTAGTTTGAGCGTCACTTCTTTGGCTTGTACCGTGACCAGAGTCGCTGAACTCGCTTCATCATCAATTCTCTGACCCTGCGCCACGAGCTTCACGCGATTGTCCGTCCCCTTTAGTAGGGCAAAGCAGTACATGGGATCGCTATCCTCAATGGTGCCGAGCAGAGTCCCTTGAAATAATTCT
>JANODD010000247.1:0-65034 GCA_031412515.1 Planctomycetia bacterium
GAGCTCGTTGATTTTTGGCTGATCGAAATCGCTGGGCTCAGGCCGCTGATGTAATCGACGTTGGGTTTGGGAAGTTGGCCGATAAATTGGCGCGCGTAGCTGGACAGACTTTCCAGATATCGGCGTTGACCTTCGGCATAGAGCGTATCAAAAGCCATTGAGCTTTTGCCGCTACCGCTGACTCCCGAGAAGACGATCAATTGATTACGCGGCAGAATGGCGCTAACGTTGCGCAGATTGTGCTCTCGCGCTCCTCGCACCTCGATGGTCGTGTTATCCATATTCCTCAATACTTATTCGCCACTCAGCAGATCCTCGATTGGGCAACGCGATAAGCCAAGTTATCGTGAGCCAAACATCCGAATGAATTGCAGCGGGTTGTGTTATGCTTTAGTCATTCCAGCGTTCGTGCTGGACGAGTGCGACCCGCAGCGAACCTAGCTATTGTAAGGCAGATCTGGGAAATGGACGACGCCGGGAACCAAAGCGGGGGGCGATTTGTGATTTTGCGTCACGAAATGCCTCCCGAGGCTGAAAGAAGCTCGCATTGGGACTTTATGCTTGAAAATCGCGGTGTTTTGTTGACTTGGGAGTTTCCAAAACTCCTTCCCGGACAGCTTCCGGCAACTTTTGAGCAACTCGGAATTCGCCGATTGCCCGACCACCGGATCGACTATTTGCAGTACGAAGGGCCCGTTTCGAACGGTCGAGGGACTGTAAAACGGGTCGATTCTGGGTCTTATCAAGTGACGGGTCAGGCGTCCCGAGATCTGGTCAATGTCAAGGCAACTGGGAAGTTTTTTCAGATAGAGTTGTTAGTCCCGAAGGCGATATTTCAGCAAGTGGATGAGCCAATTTTAGAAGCTGGGCAGCTGCTGCGGTTTTTGGATTTGTCGAAGGCAAAAAGCGATGGGGCATTCAGTAATCCAGTTTAACGGTCGAGAAGCGTTGTTGAACGATCTTGATTTGATAGCGGTTTGGATTTTACTCCTGAAGCCAGATTCAGAATTCGACGCGGTCGGAGAGCTAACTACAAACATTAGTCAACTGCATCGGTCCCTATCAGAGTTGCTTGAATGGGCGGGTCCCGGTTGTCTCAACATGGCGCTCGACGAATTTCTTCGGTCCAAGGAAGATTTTGAATGCTTCCGCCTCAGCTTGCAGGCGATAGAGAAGTCGCTTCGCCGATGTGAGGAATTTGTTCCGGAAGATTTTTTAAACACTCGCATGGCCGCACCAGGTATTCCTGAGTTTGCTAATTTCCCTAAACGAAAGCTTCTAATGGCAATTCAGAGGTTACGAGATTTGGTTGGTTGAGCGAAAAAGAGTTGAGAACAAGAACAAAATTCGAAAATGCAATCTGCTAGAAAATATCGACAAATGACAGGAACCGTATTTGCAGTTGAGGCCGAGTTTTCGAAGTATCGGCAGCTTGTTAACGAATCCAACTGGAAAGTCAGCCAGCCCCTGCTTTGGGGAAAGCACATTGAAGGCCCGCTTGAACTTCAACTGCGTTACCTAACGCTGGCTGAAGATCAGGAAGAGGAGAGGGTAGATCAAAGTCTAGAAGAGCCTACGCCCGAGACAACGGCAATCGAAAGATACAACTCGGGACCAGGGGATTGTGCAATAGCTCTGCATCTTACGAACACACTTCTCCTCAGCGCAAAAGCAAGACATGAGCTTTCGTCAGTCTTGGAGCCAGTAGGGCAGTTGTTTTCGATCGACGTTGAGGGTGAGGAATTCTTTGTATTCAATTGCACACGCGTGCTGAACGCTTGCGTTAGCGAAAAATGCATCGTTGACTATGGACCGAGCTCGTTGGGTGGACAGCGTCCTGGTCAAATACCAAAACTAGTCGTTCATGAAAGCCTTGTGAGAGATGAATTCCTTTTCAAGCTTCACTGGCCAACACCTCCGACGACGATAAAGACCGTCGACTATTCAAAAATTCCTCCGCAAACGGAAATTTATGCGACACAAAAATTCGTAGACTTGGTTGTAGAAAAGCAATTAACCGGATTCGTGTTCCATCCAGCAGGGGCAATCGAATAGTGGGATTTTGTAATAGTCGGACCGTTTCAGCTTAGGAGTTACAGAAATGGATGCTACAGTTGATGCACCCATGGCGTGGGTGGAGAGCATCACCATGTTACGATTGCCGGAGCGCTCGGATCGGCGATTGCAGGATTTGATGGACCGCAACAACGAAGGAAAACTGAGTGCAAGTGAACGCGATGATCTTGCTTCGCTCGCTGAACTCAGCGAGCGACTTGCACTCGTGCGCGCCGAGGCTTTGCACCTTCTCGGCCGAAAGCCATAAACGAGGTCTGTTTTAGCCGTGGAATTTCCGCAACATGAATGAAACGTACACCCTATTCTGCAATGAAAATGACCAGGCTGAGGTACGCAGCTTGGCGATCGAAGTTTTCAAAAGCGATACTTTGCTGAAGCCGATTCGAAACGGTCTGCGAATCGAGTTGGAAGGATCAATGCTGACTCTTAATTTTCTCTACTTTCGCCGTCGTGCCGATAAGTTCTCGACGACGCGCGGAAGTGCCTACTTTCACTTCAAGAGTCTTGAAGCTTCAAGTCCTCAGTTGAAACAACAAGTCCTGGACGATTTGCTGAAATGCAATTTGATTGTTGGCGTTGTCGCAAAACCTGCCTTAGACTTTGATCAACGCTTTGTCGATTTGGTATTTCGAATGGCGATCAATTTTAACGGCTACGTGTTCAATGGAACGCAACTTTTTGATTCCGTTGGGCAGTTGGTCCTTCCAAATTGACGCGTACCTGTGTGTTGTGACCTCGCCTGCACAGTGGATGCAGCCATCGAGTGGTTAGAGAGCATCACAAACTTTTCGCCGATTTTAGCGGTGCTGTCGCTCACGCACCTCGCCGGGTTAGTAAAATAGAGCTACGTCGAAAACGCCGACCTCCCGCCCGCTACCGCGACCTCTTCGCGACGAAAGTTCAATATGCAACGAACGGATTCCATTCATCCGCTCTTCCAGATATTCAGACGCACTTGCTTGCGTGTAATTCTCGTTTGGTCAATGGTCACATGCTCGACGTTAGCTGCGCTGGGTCAGTCTGCTCCAACTGAGTCTGCTCCAGCAGAAGCGTTTCAGCAGAATGTGAAACCGTTCCTTCAGCGGTACTGCAACGAATGCCACAGCGGTGAAACCCCTGAAGCAAAGTTGGACACGACCGTTTTTCAAGACCTCAAGTCCGTCTCAAACACTTGGGGAACGTGGCAAGAAATCGTCTCGCGGGTGCATGAAGCTGAAATGCCGCCAACGGATTCCTCGCCGCAGCCAACGGAAGCCGAACGTGCGATGCTGACGACTTGGACGGTGGAGTTCCGACGGTCCGAGGCCGAACGCATGCGCGATGATCCTGGTCCTGTGAGCACGCGACGTCTGAACAATGCGGAGTTCAATTACACGATTCGCGATCTAACGAGCGTTGATATTCAGCCAACGAAAAGTTTCCCAATCGACCCGGCCAACGAAGCTGGTTTTGACAACTCTGCTGAGTCACTGGCGATCTCGCCCGCTTTGGTGACCAAATACATCGACGCAGCCAGGCAAGTCGCCGACCACATGCTGCTGACGCCCGACGGCATTCGTTTCGCACCGCATCCGGTCGTCACCGATACCGATCGAGACAAGTACTGCGTGCATCGCATTGTTGACTTTTATCTTCGTCAGCCGACTCGCTTGGAAGACTATCTGCTGGCTTGTTGGCAAGTTCAAATCGATTCGCAAAAACAGCCGATCGCTGAAGCACTGAAGTTAGCTTCCAACAAGCATCGTGTCAGCGAAAAGTATCTACGAACGGTTTGGGATACGCTCAACGACCAACGGCAAGCCTTCGGTCCATTGAAGACGCTGCGTACGGGTTGGCATGAATTGCCCTTCGACTCCAACAAGCAAGATGAAGCCAAAGCAACCTGCGTGGAACTAGCCAAGTTCATCCAGGAAAAACGCGAGCCTTTAAAACCTCGCTTTGCCAACCTCAAAGGTCCAGCTGGACTTAGTGGTGGTTCGCAAACCATGGTCCTTTGGAAGAACCGCAAAATGGCCGCTCATCGCCGCGAGTGCGATGTCAACGCTCTGACAGATGAAAAGAAATCATTGCTCGATGTTGCCGACCTGGAGGCGTATCGCACGGGCACAGAATCCGAGCGCGAGCAGATCGTGGATGCTTACCAACACTTTTGTTCGGTCTTCCCTGATACGTTCTTCGTATCCGAACGCGGACGAGCTCATATTGATGCCAAAGACGCTGCCGAGGAGGGAAAAGGGCGACTGCTCAGTGCGGGCTTCCATAGCATGATGGGTTACTTCCGCGATGACCAACCACTTTGTGAACTCATCCTGTCCGTCGAACAGAAGCAAGAACTTGACAGCCTTTGGCACGAACTTGATTTCATCGCACTCGCACCCATTCGACAGTACAGCGGATTCATCTGGTACGAACGAGCCGAATCGTCCTTCATCAACGAAGAGAAGTTTAACTTTGTTCGCGCTGAAGATCGTTCAGCGAGCTCCGCCGAAATGATCAAGCGTTTTGAAGAGGTCTACTTGGGAAAGGTTCGCGACAGGAATGGCAGCGAAGAAGTGATCGAAGCCGTCGAGACTTATTTTGCAACAATAAACCGACAGTTACGGCAACTAGAAACGGAACTTCAAGCGACTCAGCCAACGCAGCTCGCCGCACTGGTCGACTTCGCCCAGCGCGCCTACCGCCGCCCACTCACCCCCGAAGAGCGTCAATCAATCGAAGATTTTTATGTGTCATCGAGGCAACATCCATCGGCCGATGATCACCGCTCGGCGATGGAAGACACGTTGATTTCGATTCTTGTTTCTCCATCCCAGTTGTATCGCTGGGATTTGCAAAGCCAATCGACGCAGGTGCATCCAGTGGTCGATTTTGAAATGGCTTCGCGATTGAGCTATTTCCTTTGGGCGAGTTTGCCGGATGGAAAACTTCGTGAACAAGCGGCGCTACATCAACTGAACGACGAGAAGGTTCTAGTTACTAGCCTGCAGCGAATGCTTGGCGATGAACGAGCCCGTGGAATGGCTCGCGAGTTCATGGGCAATTGGCTCGACTTTCGTCGCTTTGACAATCACAACGGCGTCGATCGAACCGAGTTCCCATCGTTTGATGATCGCCTTCGCCAGTCGATGGCGGACGAACCGATCGAGTATTTTTTAGATCTACTGCGTCGCAATGGTAGTGTGATGGAGTTGCTCGAATCGGATCACATGATTGTCGACGAAGTTTTGGCGAAACATTATGGCGTTGTAAATTTACAGGCATTCGAAAACGCCTCATGGCAACGCATCGAGAATGCCGGGAAATTGCAACGCGGTGGTCTGCTTCCGATGGCAGTCTTCCTAACTCAGAATTCGCCGGGTCAACGTACTAGTCCGGTAAAACGAGGCTACTGGGTCGTTCGCAAACTACTTGGCGAAAAAATTCCGCCGCCACCGCCCAATGTGCCGGAGCTTCCGGCATCGGAGCATCAACTCGGCGATCTCACATTACGCGACTTGCTTGCCAAACACCGCGAGCATCCGAGTTGTGCGAGTTGTCATGACCGTTTCGATGCGGCTGGCCTGCTGCTTGAAGGGTTTGATCCGCTTGGACGACCACGCACAAAAGACCTCGGTGGTCGAACAGTCGCGACCGACGCAATCTTGCCAAATGGCAAGGAAGCCAACGGTTTAAATGGGCTTCGCGAGTACATTCGCAAGCAACGTGCCGAGGATTTCCGGCGACACTTCTGCCAAAGTTTAGTATCCTATGCTTTAGGAAGAAGCTTAATCATTCCCGATGATCTGCTGGTGAACGAGATGCTCGCCAATTTGCAAAAAAACGACAATCGCATTCAGGTCGCCTTTGCGACCATCGTTCGCAGTCCACAGTTTCGAAGCAAACGAGGCTCAGCAGCTTCGCAAACGGAAACGGTTCGTGTTCAATAGCGGTGAATAGGGCTGAACTGCGGAAAGTCGGAGTTCAGGCAATTCCAACTTGGAAATTGCCTCGAATCAACGAGACTTCGACACTTGGGCGGCAACAGGACATTTCTCAGCGTTTGTCCCAGGGAACTATCTGTTCAAAATCGACACGACCCTATCCATGAGCTTTGCTGTATCGCGTGGCCGAGTTCGATACTCGTCGGACGACATCGCATCCAAGAGTCACAAGGCTGTCATTCGTATCGTAGATCTGCTCGAGGCAGACGCCATCAGTGACGGTGCACGTTCGATTTGGACTGGCCTGATGCCCAAAAACGACGGATGGGTACTGGCTCCAACGGCTACGGACCTTTACTCCGGACTACCCGGAATCGCAATGTTTCTGGCTTACGCGGGATCGACTCTGAATGAGCCGAGAGCGTCAAGACTCGCAAACTCTGCGTTGGAGTCGATATTGCAAGCTCTCGATGCAGAGCGTTTACCCAAGAGGGGCATCGGCGCGTTTTCTGGTTTGGGCGGCATAGTCTATGCTCTCTCACACATTGGAACACTTTGGGGGCGCAATGATCTTTTAGGTCGAGCTGGTGACATCACACATCAATTCCCTGAACTGATAGATGAGGACGAAGAACTCGATATTATCACTGGTTCGGCAGGCTGTATCGCGAGCTGCATCAGTCAACATGCCTGTCAGCCGTCAGACTATTTGTTGGTTCTGATCGAACGCTGCGGAAACAAATTGCTTGATTGTGCCCAGCCGAGCGACGGTGGAATCGGTTGGTGTCGCAAAGTAACAATTTCATGAAGTCAAAACGGACCATCAGATTCGCCCGTAAGGCAAACGGACAATAAAAAAATACCAGCGAACCCACAATCTGGGAATTGCAGCCTAGATGCAAAGACCAGGAAGTCGTCTGGGAGCGCGAAATCTTTGAGTCGTCTGTCCATTGCCTTGCCCAAGCAAACCAGTTGCGTCGACTGGCTCCCTTAAGTTGTCTTGCAGCTTGACGAATGCCAGCAGTAAGCCCAGTGTCCTTGGCGGCAGGTTGCCAGCCATTTGAATGGGATTTACTGTAAAAACGCAAGTAGCGAGCCCAAAATTTTGAAACAATTCTCGCGGAAGTTTAGTATCCTATTTATTGCGGCGCAGTTTGATCATTCCCGATGATCTGCTGGTGAACGGGACGCTCGACAACTTGCAAAAAAGCGACAATCGCATTCAGGTCGCCTTTGAGAACATCGTTCGCAGTCTACAGTTTCGAAACAAGCGAGGCTCAGCAGCTTCGCAAACGGAGACGGTTCATGTCCAATCGCGATAAACAAGCTCGTCGAAAGTTCAATCTGTCACGACGCGAATGGCTGCGTGGTACCGGCGTTGCCGTTGGTTTGCCTTGGCTGGAATCGATGCCTGTCTGGGGCCAAGAACTCACTAAGTCCGATTCTGGTGAAGCGCATGCGATCCCAACACGGTTCGGTGTGCTGTTCATGGCTTGCGGTGTCCATCCAGAACATTGGTGGGCCAAAGGCAGCGGTGCCGACATGGAATTGAGCCGCTGTTTGGAGCCGCTCGCACCACTGAAGCAGAAGTTGAACGTCATCAACGGCTTGTTCAACAAGAACGCAACCGGCGTAGGTATCCATCCAGGCCAAACTGGAAACATTCTATCGGGAGCCGCACTGAAAAAAGGGGCTGAGCTGCGCGGCGGAATTAGCGTCGATCAAGCCATGGCGAATGCGGTTGGCCAAGACGATATCGTGCCCAGTTTGGTGCTCGGCTGCGAACAACCAACCACCGGTTATCACGAAACCAATTTCTCGATGGCTTACAGTTCGCACATATCATGGCAGAACGCCACGTCGCCCGTGCCGATGGAAGTCTACCCGTCGCTTGCGTTCGACAGTCTGTTTGAGAACCGCGGCACGCAGCGAAACAAGAGTATTCTTGATCGCGTGATGGAAGACGCGAGTCGATTGCAATCGCAAGCCAGCGCCAGCGACCGATCCAAAATCGATGAGTACCTGACGAGTATCCGCGAAGTCGAAAAACGGATCGAGCGCCAACGCGGCTCAGTCGACAAAGCCATAGACTCCGTCGAACAAAAAGGACGCGATCTGTTCAAAATGGATCGCCCCGAAAACGGGTTGCCCGAGGACATTCGCGAACACATGCGACTGATGTGCGATATTATTGCGCTCGCCTTCCAATCCAATCGAACCCGTATCGCATCGCTACTTCTATGTCGCGACATCTCGGGCTTGTTCTATCCATTTTTGCACGTCCGCAAGCCGCATCACTTGGCGTCGCATGATGACACGTCGGAGGAGTGGGAACGAGTCACCACTTATTACTGCAGCCAATTGGCTTATCTTGCTCAGAAACTTGATTCGATGCAGGAAGGGCAGGGGACTGTGCTCGACCATTCCTGCTTGATGTTTGTCAACAACATGTGGTCGGGTAGCAAGCACGATTCAACGCGCGTACCGCTTTTAACCGTGGGCGGTCTCAGTGGCAATTTTGAAACCGGCCGAGTGCTCGATTTTAAGGAACGTCCCGAAGGCGAACGCAAGCTTTGTAGTCTTTATCTATCGCTCATGAACCGCATGGGGATCGATTTGAAGGAATTCGGCGACGCATCCCAGCCGCTTGCGGGAATTTGATAAGTAGTCACCTGCATGCCGGCTGGCTTCGATGCACTCTTAGAGCTTATCGGATCGAGATTGCACTTTTGCACGGAGAGATGATGCAAGTAATACGACACATGCGATGCCTGCAGATTGCTCTGATCATTGCGCTGATGCTGTGTCGCTGCGCCAATGGAGAAGAAGAAACGCCTTCCTTGTTGGCACCGAATGGAATCGTGCGATTGCCCGACGGCAGTTTGTTAATCTCTGATCTTGAATCTCATCGCATATTGCAACTGGACCCATCTGGTAAATTGAACTTCTGGGGTGGTACGGGCCAAATAAGCTACTCAGGCGATGGCGGACATGTCGCGCAGGCAACCTTCAATGCTCCCAACGATTTGAAACTGGATATCGTCGACAATGCAGTTTTAGTAGCTGATTCAAACAACCACCGGATTCGCAAAGTCGACTTGCAAACGCTCACGATCACTACTGTTGCTGGTAACGGGTCATCGGGCTTGAGCGGCGATAATGGACCTGCAATCAAAAGTAGTTTGAACAACCCACAGGGGATCGCGATCGATCGAATCGGCAATGTGCTTGTAGCAGACACCTACAATCACGTTATTCGACGAATTGGAATCGACGGCATGATAACAACAGTGGCTGGGGCAGAAGCAGGACTATCGGGCGATGGTGGCCTCGCAACTTCGGCTCAGCTCAGTCTACCGATGGCTGTCGCCTTCGACAGCGACGGGAGAGGCTTTTACGTGAGTGACTTTGGCAACAGCCGCATTCGACGCGTTTCACCTGACGGCAAGATAGAAACCGTATGCGGAGTCGGGAAGGGTTCCGACGATGCCGGAGCGGGTTTTTCAGGCGACGGTGATCTAGCCACCAAGGCCAAGATTTTTTCTGCTCTCGATCTTGCCGTAGTCTCACCCAATTTCTTCTATATATCGGATAGCGGTAACCATCGCATTCGCTGCGTCGTCCACGGCGTAATTGTTTCCGTGGCTGGCTCTGCTTCCCCCAGCGGTTCCAGCCAGCCGGCGGCCAATCCTGCACGCAGCGAGTCTGTTCAACCGCTCTCGGTACCAGCCAAGATCGCTATCGCGCCCGACGGTGGACTCTATTTTTGTGATCGAGGAAATCGAACTGTTCGACTTCTTAAGAAAGATGGTAATATAGAGTCACTAACCAGCCAAGTGAAAAAGGAAGAAGCGAAATGAACTCCGTCTTGCTGAGAATTTCGTTTGCAATACTGGCCATCTTCTTAAGTTCCACGCTCGCCGCTTTCGCTCAAGAAAACGCAGCTTCAAATAAGCCGGCTCTTAAATTACCCAACGATGCCGAGCACTCACCAGATAAAGTCTCAAGAGCTCGACACGACTCAGAGATCAGCGAGCAGACTTCATCGGTAGTCGCAAAACTTCCCAAACCGTCAAACACACATTCTGAGATCGTGCGTCGCAATCTTATCGACGAACATTTGTTTGCAGCGATGCAACAAGATAAGATCCACCACGCTGCACTGACCGACGACTACACGTTTCTGCGACGCGTTCATTTAGACTTAACAGGACGAATACCGACACCGGAGCAGATCGCAGCTTTCGTTAGCGACCCTGATTCTGGCAAGCGCGATCGTGAAATTGATCGCTTGCTTGTCTCCGATGCATGGGGCGACAAATGGGCTTACTGGTACGGAGATCTGTTTCGCAATTGTGCCAATCGAATAGGTAATCCTGCGACAGAGAACTTGGACAAATGGATTCGTCAGTCGCTGCGTGAAGACAAGCCCTACGATCAAATGGTAACCGAGTTGCTCACGGCCACTGCATCGGGCTCAGTCTGGATGCCTGACGCCGCGCCTTCTGGCTACTTGGCGCGCCTGCATATTCCGGGCGATACGATGTATTCCGATCGGCATGAAGATACTTCTGATGAAATCGTCGTCCAATCTTCGAAGTTGTTCTTGGGCATCAACTTCCAGTGCATTTCGTGCCACGGTGGATCGGGGTTCTTGGAGAAAGTGGATTTGGGACTTTCGAAGAAGAAGCGCGAAGACCTTTGGGCGATGGCTGCATTTTTCGGGAAGACACGAGTTCGGATCGTTCCATTCCAAGATCGATTTACGATTTCGGAAGACGGCACGGGTTACGACTGCACCTCTGCAAGTTCGGTTCGATTGCATCGCAATGGCGACCCCGTCCGACCGACTTTTATGCTTTCAGGCGAGACCGCTGAACCGGATCGTCCTTTGCGTAAACAGTTTGCAAAGCTACTCACTTCAAATCCTCAGTTTGCCAAAGCGACCGCCAATCTATTCTGGAAAGAGTTCTTTGGAATCGGCATTGTCGAACCCGTCGACGGTTTTGATCTTGCCAGACAAGATCCAGCCAACCCACCCCCTGCGCCTTGGACTATTCAACCCACCAACCCGCAACTGCTCGAAGACTTAGGCAAATATTTTGTCGACAATCACTTTAGTCTTAGAGCCTTAATGCGAGCCCTGACTCAATCTTCGGCCTATCAACTGTCGTCGCATTTCGACGAGGAATGGCAAGCATCCTACGCTCCCTATTTTTCGAGACACTTTGTTCGCATGTTGAGTTCAGAAGAGTTACACGATGCCATTGTCGAAGCCACGGGAGTGTACGCAGATTACCCTCGAAAACACATGCTTTACGGAACGCCTCAGCCCGCGATGCGTTATTGGACACAGGCGGCCACGCCAGAGAACATCGGCGACGGCGACGCAAAGCAACTGCTGCGAACCTTCGGACAATCGAATCGTGAATGGGCCAACCCTGCCAAGAGCGGCTCGATTCTCCAAGCCATGATGATGATGAATAGCAAGTTCGTGACCAGCCGAGTAACGACCAAGAGCAGCAGTTTTTCGAAGGCAATGTTTGAATCCACACTTACCGATGACCAGATTGTGGACGCCATGTACCTGAGGTCCCTTTCCCGCAAGCCAACCGAGCAGGAACTAGGTATCGCGCGAGCGTGGATTGCTGAAGACCGTGCAGTTGGTATCGAGGACCTTCAATGGAGTTTGTTGAACAAGCTGGATTTTATTTTCAATTACTAGTGCATTGTCCAAATTTAATTTTAGGGGGCGTTGAAGTGAGCCGTCGGCGCTAGCCGCGGGTGAACGAAGTACTTGACTCGACGTGACTTACTAACAATCCAATGACCAACGATTTACGGTCGACAGATTAACGTTGGACAAACTTTTAATCTTGGACGACAACCACTTCGTTCACCCGCGGCTAGCGCCGTCGGCTCACTTTTAGTTCCTTCAAAGGTGTTCAACCGTGACACAACATACCAATAACAAATCTCCGTTCTCCCTACAGCGGCGTGAGTTGCTTCGTCTCGGTGGATTGAGCGTTGTAGGTGGATCACTGCCGTGGATGGCCGCAACTCGCATCAAGGCAAGTGAAGAACCGACCCCGCATCGTACCGCTCGCCAAGTGATCTTTATCAATCTTGAAGGTGGCATGAGCCAGTTGGATTCGCTGGACGCCAAGCAAGGCCCTTGGACACCCGACTACTTTGATATCCAGTCGTGTGGTAACGGTCTGATGTTACCAGTCGGCGTATTTCCGAACCTTGCAATGATTCTGAACAAGGTCAGTGTTGTAAGATCAATGGCCGCCTGGGATGCAGTTCACGGACGCGCTCAGTATTACATTCAAACTGGTCATCCGTTGAACCCGGCACTTTCAAAGGAAGTGCCTGCCCTAGGTGCTGTGGTCTGTCATGAACTGGCCGATGAACGTCGAACGACCGATTCCCTTCCGGCTTATATCTCGATGAACATGTCGGGCAACCAAGCCGGACTGATCACCAACGGCTTTCTTTCGGCCGAGTTTGGTCCGCTGAATCTCTCATTCGACAAAGGGCCGCCGGACCTCGCACCGCGCAAAGATATGGCCGAGACCATGCAACGCCGCTGGGGACGGTTGCAATCGTTAGATCGAGGGCTGCGTGAAAGTCAACCTGGCGTCGACCGTAGCTTTCACGACTACCATCAGTATTATCGTGGCGCGTGGAATATTATGAATGATCCTCGCGTACCGGATATTTTTTCACTGACCGATGATGATAAAACGCGATATGGCCAATCGTCGATCGGTTCTTCACTGGCGCTCGCTAGGAACTTGCTGAAAGCCGATGCCGGAACGCGGTTTATTCTTGCCAGTCACGGAGGTTGGGATCACCACAGCGACATTTACAAAGCTGGGTCGCGCAATCACCCTGTGTTGATGAGTGAACTGGACAAGGCCTTCACGTCTCTTGTTCTGGACTTGGAGTCTATGCCTGGAAGTCATGATCGATCCAAGTCGCTTTTGGATGAAACACTGATTGTTTGCATGAGCGAATTTGGGAGAACGCCGGGTGAAATCAGTGCCACGCGGGCCGGTCGTGAACACTACATCCATGCGCATTGCGGCATGTTTGCCGGAGGAGGCATTGTGCCTGGTGGCGTCATCGGCCAGACCGACTCTATCGGCGCGAAGATCACCGATTTCGGTTGGTCTTCATCAAGACCGATTTACATGGAAGACGTTGCGTGCACTATCTATTCTGCCTTGGGTATCGACTGGACCAAGAAAGTCGAAGAGACACCTTCCGGCCGCGCCTTTCACTTTGTCGAGTCCGCCTCCGGCACCGACTACGTCGATTTCAAACCCATCCGAGAGTTGTTTGTGTGATTGTAGAACATTTGTCCTCAAATGTTCATGGCCTTAAAGAACGTTTGACTTCAGACTCGCAATCCGCTCTCGATCAACCAAGTTTTCTTACACACCTTTTTTGCCAGTAATCGAAACCGGCTCGATTTGGCTGGTAAAAAGATGTGTGGTAAAAAATCTTGAACACAGCAACCGTGTCGATGCTGGTTCACAGTTTGTGACTCGCGAAACTCGGGCGGCCAAGTATATGATTGAGGAGTTCTTGGAGTTTCTAATCTCTGCGGTGCAATTGTGTAAGTGCTCTCATGCGGCGCGTAGCGAAACTTAGTTTGTGCCCATGAACATTTGAGGACAAATGTTCTACAATTGCAAATGTTCTACAATTGGAGCGCAGGATCGGTTCCGAGTGTGCCTTCAATGCGTTGTAGATAAGCGTCTGTGTTGAAGTATGCGAGGCGGTCGGTGGCTTGCTGGATACGCTGTTGCAAATCCATTCGCTTGACGACATCAGCGTGAGTCGTCTTGGAACAGTAGTGCGTCAAATACTTCAAATGCCGCTGCCATAGTTGAATGTCCGCGTTGCGTTTGGCTTTCAGCCGAGCGCGGTACCAGTCGCTTGACAACATCGCTTCGCATGTAAACAGCGATCGAACTTCAGGATCTCGAATTGACTTGCTATTCCAGTTCCCATGGGCCATGACCGACAAGACCGCTTGCAGTGGCGGACAAGCATACTGGTAACTGTTGTCAGCAAAGTACTGCATGGCTACCCGCTGCTGGGCTTCAACAATGTGATCGATGCCATCTGCAAAAGAATCTGGATCCTGCGTTTCAGGGCACAGGATACGCTCGTCAAAGACCTTGTCGGGATTGTCGAACATGCGGCCAAAGAATCTGCGAATGAATCTCGACGTGATCCGGTAGCCAAGTCGACCGGCGAGGATCGTACGGCCTTGGTAGGTGTAATCTTCAAGTTGCTGGAGCATGCCGCCAGCAATCAAAAACTGCGGCTCGCGTTCTTCAGGTGTCAAGCGGCACCAAAGCTCGGGTACCAGCAAACTGACATCGTGACCGACTTCGACGTAGTTGCCGATGAAGCCCGCAGCGGTCGAGTAGCCGCCCAGTCGGGTGAGAATCATACTGACGAGCGCAGCATTCAAATCATGAATAGGCGCCACGGCGTTGAAGGGGCTCTTTGTCAGTGCACCTTCACTACCGGCTCCCGTCGTTGATGGACTCTTGCCTGTCAAGGAGCAGATATAGTCCATGAACAGTTCAGGGAGTTCCTGATAATGAATAGGGTTGTAGACCGCAAGCGACCGAATACCGGCGGCTCGATCAGGCGGATTGTTGCGGCGACCCGAGAGCACTGCGGACACGGGTTGATAAATCGGACCATCCGCGGCCAAGCGGCGGAACAATTTTAAGCCACGCATGGCGATGTAACGTTCTTCGGGCTCCACCAAGTCTTGACGGTCTTGCAAATAGCGAGGGTTCTTCGAGGGCTCGCCGTCAACGAGTCGCGGATGCGCAGAACTTACCACATACGACGCCCCTGCGGCCAGAGACTCGTGCAACATGGTCTGCATCGGCTCAGTGAACTGATCGAAATGCATTACGTCCTTAACGATTGCTTCGGCGTGGGAACGATCGAGTGGCTCGAAGTTGCAGAAGAAGTTATCCGGTGCGGCCATGTCCATTTCGGTCTGCTTGTCCAAGCCGCGATGCACGGCGTCATCGGGACGCTGGAACAAACGGTATTCGCAGTTCGCAACGAATTTGTAGCTGCGATCCGAGCTGACCTGATCGTCTAAGTATTTTCCGGGGACGACGACCGAAGCCGTGATGTCATCTTCTAACTGAATCTTGAACGCAGCCGCAAAGTCTTGACGCAGTTTATACATCTGCCAACGTCGTTCGCTATCGAGTCCAACGCGCAAGTACATTCCTACTAGCTTGCGATTGTGGTACTTCAACTCATGACCGGGCTCACCGTTGACAACATCGACACTGAAGTGCTCGCGCCAATTGCCTTGCCATTCAGGCTTGGAGAATCGCTTGATGATAAAGGCCATCGCATAGATCGAGCCTGGAATCGAACGCAACCAAGTGTTGTAGTCATCAGTGTATTCACGCGACGATGTCAGAAGTTTGATCACACTGCCGAGCGAACGATTCGGATCGAGCACCGAACGGCTGGTACGTTCTTGGTAGTTTGGTTTCTCAGCAGACTCGGGCTTCCATCGCTTTGAGTAATCTTTAGTGAATAACTCATCGAGCTTCTCAAAATCCGATTTTAAGTCACTGACGAAAATCGGACCGCTGAGCATATAGTCGCGCAGGGACTTACTGATCTCGCTCTTGCCGCCACCGCTAACCGTACAGGGTTTATGGCATACGATGCCTTCACCACTTGTACCGATCAATCGCCACGATGGGGCTGATGGGTGCTTTTCCATGTGGATCTTGTAACCACTGGGAGCCATGTAGACTTTGCCTGGCTCAAGCGAGATACCGAATTCACCCGCATCGCTTTGCCATCGAATCGATTGGTCATACAGGCTTGCGCGAGCATTCTCCGGGATATAGATCAATCGTTCGCAGAACTTGTCTACTCCGTAGCCTTCAGGTTTGACTTCTACAAAGTCTGCATAGTCCTTGGCGACGTCGGCGAAAGTGCGACCGTTGTAGCGTTGGCTGTTGACTTGAAATTCGTCACCGAGACTATAGCTCGGGAAAGCCATAGTGCCGCCAGCGTGTTCTTCTTCGACGTTGCCCATCAGGTTCGCGGCGTAGCTGATCTGCGTTTTGACTTCCTTCTTGCAGTAACCGAAGTAGTTGTCCGCGATCAGCGTGACAATTACGCCCGCTGCCGTTCGACAAGTCACTTTGAAGGCGCTGCCATCGTTGTACTTTTCATTGCGGTCACGATAACACATCGAATCGCGACGTTGACGTTCGGTAGCATCGTCCCAGTGCGGCAAGCCGAGATCAAATTTAGTCGCTTGAGTCAAATGCGGTGCAAGGATCACGCAGCCTGTGTGCCCCGACCAATGCAATACATCCAAGCCAGCGTCATTCTCTGGCAAAAGCGGATCGCCAGCGTTACCGAAAATCGACTCAACAAAGTCCAAATTGCTAACCAAGCCGCCCGGCGCGAAAAAGCGAACTTCCATCGTCTTATGTCGGCAGTAACCAGGCACCGCGGGGCAGACCAGCGGTCGAACAAGCAGGGATACGAATGTTCGCGCCGGTTGGTCGCTGCCGCTTGAATAAGGCAGCGCCAACGAATCCTCTGGCGGCTTGAAGGATAGCTGAAGCAACTTTGCAAAGACACCTTTGGGAACTTCGCGTTTGTCATCTGGAATGGGCAAGCCACCTTCACAAACGTGGAAGGTTCCTTGCGTGGTCCGTCGGTCGGCTCGTGGATTGTGGACGACACCGTTGTAGGTGCGATAGCTAGCCAGCAATTCGTTCTCGAACCGATCGCCCTGGGCGGGCAGGCTTAGGATACGAGCCATTCCATGCCGGTCCAGGCACAACGTCGGATGCGGCAAGTGCAATGGTTCGCCAGCGGGAGAATCCCCTAAATAGCCGTGCAGGAAACTCTCGATGCGTTGATCCACCGCAGGGCGATGTTCGGAAAGCAAACGGTTTTTTTCCTGAAGATTCGAAAGCAACGCCCCTTGCCACATCGCTTTGTGACCTACTGGACCGGAGGCGGCGGGGACGGGCAATCCATTGACGGCCAACTGCATTTGCAGGTAATCGATCAGATTCTGCTTGTCTTCAGGTAATTCGCCGTCGCGCCACCCCAGCGCCGCTTGCGGATCTTCGACCAGCCAATCCTCGCCCAGTTGCTTCCAAGAAATCGCCATTTTGTGTCCTCTTCGCAGCCCGAATTCAACAATCGCCCGAAGCAGTATAGTAGACTTTTGCGTTGCTTCAGTGGCCAAGCTGTTCTAAGCATCAATTAGAATGGTCTCTCCCGAGATTGCTGACTTGCGTAACGGAACATTTCCGTTCATAGTTAGCCAGCTTTGTCGGTTTATTGTCCCCAGTCCTAAGAAAAATTTTGGAATAGGTCATGCCAAGACTGTTTTACACAATTGCCTCGTTGGCCATATTGACGATCATCGCTCCGACAGCGACGGCTCAAGATGCGAAACCAGCGAAGAGCGAATTTCGTACATTGCCGGGTTTTGAAGTAGAGCTAGTTCACAAAGTTGAGAAGGACACCGAAGGTTCTTGGGTTGCACTTTGCGTTGACCCAAAAGGACGACTGATCACTAGCGATCAATACGGCAAGCTTTATCGCGTGACTCTCGGTACTGGAAAAGAAGCCGCCAAGATCGATCAACTGAAAGTCGACATTGGCATGGCGCAAGGTCTCTTGTGTGCTTATGATTCGCTGTACATCAATATTAATGGCAAAGGTCCAACAGGTCCTGGCGTGTATCGCTTGCGAGACATGGACAACGACGATCAATACGACAAGATCGAACATATCATTCCGCTAAAGGATGGCGCGGGAGAACATGGACCGCACGCGTTGATCCTAGGGCCAGATAAGAAAATCTATTTCTGTTGCGGTAATCAGACCGACTTTCCTGGAAAAGCAACGACTGGTGCTGTACCTCGTCATTGGGGCGAAGACCATCTGCTTGGTCGCATGCCTGACGCGCGCGGGTTTATGAAAGATCGCATGGCACCGGGCGGTTGGATTTGCAGGATGGATGAAAACGGTGAAAACGTTGAGTTGCTGGACACTGGTTTCCGCAACGAGTACGACATCGCGTTCAACACCGATGGCGAGTTGTTCACCTATGATGCGGACATGGAATGGGATATTGGTACACCCTGGTATCGCCCGACCCGAATCAATCATTGCATCAGCGGTGCTGAATTCGGTTGGCGCAATGGAACTGGCAAATGGCCTGACTACTATGGCGATAGTTTTGGATCGGTTGTTAATATCGGTCCAGGTTCGCCGACGGGCATCGCTTTTGGAACGGGAGCGAAGTTTCCTGCCAAGTATCAGAACTCGTTGTTTATCTGCGACTGGAGTTATGGCGTAATGTACGCGGTGCACATGACGCCCGATGGATCAAGTTACACAGGCACTTTTGAGTCGTTTGCAACAGCGGCTCCGATGCCGGTTACGGATGTAGTGATTCATCCAGATGGTGCAATGTATTTTACCGTGGGTGGTCGCAAGACTCAGTCGGCTCTGTACAAGCTTAGCTACAAAGGAACTGAGTCAACTTCCGCTGCAAAGTCGCAAGATCCACCGGCGGCAGTTGCGGCTCGCAAGTTACGTAAAGACCTTGAAGCTTTTCATTTGAAGCCGAGCGACAAAGCGATCGCGCCGGCTATTGCTCAGTTGGGCAATGCTGACCGTGCGATTCGCACTGCGGCTCGTATTGCATTGGAACATCTACCTGTTGCCAAGTGGCGTGAATCTGCGGTAAAAGTCGCCGATCCACAAGCTGTTATTACGGCAACCTACGCTCTTGCACGTACCGGTTCAAAAGAAGATCAAGCGACTCTCCTCAAGAAGTTGGCAGCGATCGATTTTGCAAAACTCCCTGTGGCAACGAAGCTCGAATTGTTGCGTGCTTATGAATTGGTGTTCCTGCGACTTGCACCTGCCAGCGAATCTGATCGTACAGCCATCCTTGCACAACTCGATAAACAGTTCGCGGGCAAAGACGCCTTGGTGAATCGCGAGTTAGCGGTTGTGCTCGTTTATCTCGATGCTCCCAAGATTGTTGATCGCTGTGTCGCTCAGCTTAAACTTGCTAGCGCACAAGAAGACCAAATTCACTACGCGTTTTGTTTGCGCAATGTAAAGGAAGGCTGGACGCCGGAGAATCGCAAAGGCTATTACCAGTGGTTCTTCGATGTTGCGAGCGCTCGCGGCGGAGCATCGTTTGGTGGCTTTCTGGCCAACATCCGTACCGCTGCAATGGAAAATCTAACTGCCGATGAAAAGCAGCGCCTCGGTGAGTTGGTTGGTGATCTGCCGGCGCCACGCGATCCGCTAGCTGATTACAAACCGCGAGCCGTTGTGAAGGCTTGGACGGTCGCTGACTTGGAAAGCGAAATTGGCAAGATCACTGGCCAGCGAGACTTTGAGCGCGGCCGTGAGTTGTGCGCTGTGGCTCAATGCTTTAAGTGCCATCGCTTCTCGGGTCAGGGAGGCATTCAAGGTCCCGACTTAACGGCATCCAGCGGCCGCTTTAATACTCGCGACATGTTGACTGCGATCATTGAACCGAACAAAGAGGTCAGCGATCAATATCAAGCGACTCAGTTCCTGACAGATAGCAAAATCGTGGTCGGGCGCGTAGCGAACCTCAATGGCGATAAATTGATGATTGTTACGAACATGCTCGCGCCGGGTGACTTTACTGAGATCAATGTTGGTGACATTGTCGAGCGCCGTCCAGCGCCTACTTCGATGATGCCGGCCGGTTTGCTCGACACCTTCAAACCCGATGAGATCGCTGACTTACTGGCTTACCTTCGCAGTGGCGGCAACGCTTCGCACGAAGTTTACAAACAGTAATCGGTCTTGTAATTTGTAGCTGGTTTTGTGAGAAACCGGATGGTGTGCGATTAGTCTGCCCTATCGGGCTTTTTACAAAGCCAGCTACAAGCCAAAATGACAAAATCGCATCTGCAAAAAAATGAGCACTCCTAGGAGTGCTCATACCATGCAGCAGATATCTTGAGCTCACTGTTCGCAAGCTGCTATGAGATAACCTACTTCTTCGACTCGGTGGTGGGCTTGGCACCCTTCTTCTTGTCTGCCTTCGGCTTCATGCCCTTCTTATCGTTCTTTTGACTGTTGTTACCTTTTCCCATGATTTTCTCCATGTACATCGAGTGAGGAACTGAAACCAAGTGACAAACCGCCTCTTAATGTATAGCAGATCGAGCGGAAATCGAGAAGGCAATTTTCCCGGCTACTTGTGATTCCCCCAATGCAGACGCGGTAAACTCCCTGCAATCGCGGTCAAAATGCTTGAGTTATCAGCTCGCTGCCTTTAGACTTAACGTCGGCGCTGTGAAGCATTTTGGTGAGCATATGGAGCTGGTTTCGTGAGAAACCGGGCGCACCGGTGAGCTTTCTAGTGCATCCGGTTTCTCACGAAACCAGCTACCTTACTAAGAAAAATGCTTCACAGCGTCGGCTTAACGTTTTGCTTGGCATCCATCAGGTGCAAGAATCTCGGTTGTGTTAAAGGGTTTACCATGCGTCGGTTGGCTGTCGCGGCATTTGTCTCTAGCTGTTTCTTGGTCGCCCAGGTGGGCCTAGCCCAAGACGAGCCCGTGGTTGAGGCCCGTGTAAAGCCGATCAAACCGAAGTCGACCGCTCCAGTCTCGCCCGATGCGCTCGCATGGCAAACGCAAGCTCGCGAAGTTCTGTCGATTGTTGGTGACGACAAAATGCCAGGCGCTAAGCGGAGCGCGGCCTACGATGAATTGATGAAAATAAAGCCGTCGGCGAACGAAGATCCGCGTTTTCAGCTCGCCTATGTACTTTTGGCGATGAATCAGAAAAAGACCGCTGACGCCCTGAAACTCACTGAGCAAATCTTAGCGGTTTCCGGCAACGATGCACCCGCTCGTGCTCACCATGCACGATTAATGCTGCTGAGCTTCAAGACTGCTCCGGCTATCGTTGAGCTCGAATCGCTGATCGAGGCGCTTCGTAATCCTGCGCCAACCGCTTCTCCAGCTCAGCTTGAACACGCAGCGAGATTTCTTGGGCTAGCGGTTGGATTCTTTAACGGCCCCGGTCGAGAATCGATCCGACCAACGGCGTTGGCTGAGTTGATTGTTGCTGCCCAATCATTGCCGAACGAATTGAAGATCGCCTACGAGGCTTCGAAGTTGACGATCGAGGAAGAGTACCGCGTGCTGACGGAGGAAGGCGAGGAGGCACTAAGAGCGTTACGTGAAGGGTTGGAAAAAGAGGCCGCTACAATGCGTGCTGAGCTAGAGGCGCAGCGCGCCAAAGCCACCAGTGAAGCCGACTATGCAAGGGCGGAGCTGCAAACCAATTTCGCGCAGCTCAACAATCAATGGCAGAATGCATGGAACGCCAGCCAGAACCTTTCCCAACAAGGTAGCAATCTAGCCCGAAGACAAATCCAACTTCAAGCGAGCTTGGGCTTGATCCCACCGCCCATCCGTGACAGCCAAGGACGAGTTGATCTCAACGATCAGCAGCGTTATTTGGCTGAAGTCAATGCGCTTCAAGGTGCCATCACTGCACTGGATTACCAGCTTTTTGGTATCTCCAATCAGTTTGACCGCGTTCGCGCTCAAGGCTTGCTTGCTGAACGTCAAATGTCTGTCCTGCAAACTCGCGCTCAGCAGTACGGCATGACCCTTGCAATGCAAAACGAGTCATTCAATCGACTCGATAACGCGATTCGCCAAAAGGAAATGGCAGCCGGAAAAGCCGAGCCTAAAAAGAAAACCAAAGAGCAGCTGCGCCGCGAGCGAGCCTTTGCGACCTACGATGATTTCAACATCTACAAAGAGAAGAAATTACTCTTGGATTCAATCGCGTTAGCAAATTAAAACTTCTAAAACCGACTTAGTTAAGAGCCGAACAATCCGCAGGGTAAACCTGCGGGATTCCATCGAAGTCATCGTTAGTGAAGTGACAGGCAAGCCGCAAGGTAACCTGCGGATGTAGGAGTCAGTGCAGAGCAAATACCGCAGTCTTGTACTGCGGATTGTTCTGTTCCTTACTAACGTACGCTTGTCCGATGGAACAGTGGCCGAATGGATCAGCCAACAAACCATTGGTCAGAGGCTGAGGCCGCAATGCCGTGAAGCTGAGTGCAACACGATTGCGACTCGGCGGAGATCAATGTGCTAAGGGCATAAGCTCTCGTCGCTGCACTTCGTTGATCACCGACTTAAGAGCCGAACAATCCGCAGGGTAAACCTGCGGGATTCCATCGAAGTCATCGTTAGTGAACAGCCGATTAATTGTTCTCCGCTAATCCTTCACGATGTCCGACATTATGGACCGGCTTGAGAATCGTCAGAACTTCACTGAGTAGTTGTTCATCGATCGGCTGTGCGGCCCACTGCGACCACTTGAGAATGTTGTTGGGGTTTGCACTTCCAGCCACCGTCGTCGTAATGTCTCCATTTAGCAGACAGAACTGCAAAGCCAGCTGAGCAATGTCGACACCCTTTGATTCACAGTGCTCGGCCGCTTTTCGCGCTGCCGCTTGAACTTCAACTGGATCACGGAACCAGACGGGCAATTTAGAATTGGTGAGCAGACGAGCCGCAAATGGCCCGGCATTCATCACCCCGACACCCTTTTCTAGCAACTTCGGGATCGTCTCATCGGCAAAGCGAGTATTCTGAAGCGTGTATTGGTTATAACTGAGCACACAATCCAGTTCCGCTTGTTTGAGTACTTCATGAAAGATCTTTTGCGGATAGCCACTGATGCCGACATATCGAACCTTGCCAGCCTGCTGAAGTTTTCGAAGCGCGGGCAGTGTCTCATCGATCACTTGTTGAAGCGGAACGAACTCGATGTCGTGACAAAGAACGATATCCAAATGCCCGCAACCAAGTCGATGAAGCGACACATCAACGCTCTCGGTCGCACGCCGTGCCGAGAAATCAAAATGCCCGACGTCATAACGCCCGAGCTTTGTGCAAATCTTATAGCTATCTCTTGGTACATCTTTCAAAGCGACGCCCAGCAACACTTCACTCATGCCGCGACCGTAGAACGGCGATGTATCGATGAAGTTCATTCCCAGTTCTAAGGCCACGCGGATCGATGCAAACACTTCGTCCAAGGTCACCCCTCGAAACTCGGCCCCCAGCGACGAAGCACCAAAACTGAGAATCGGTAGTTCAAGGTCAGTCTTGCCAAGCCGTCGCGTCTGCATGTTCGTTTCCCCAGCAATAAGGTCCACCCGTGTCAGTCCACTTTCAGGCCGTAGATTCTAAACACTAGCCGTTACCTGTGTTAAGTGGCCGACTGTCCACAGTTTGTCCGTCCACCTATAATCGGGCCACTATGTCGATAATTGAAATTGAAAACTTGAGCAAATCGTATCGCGTTTACCAGAAGCAAGAAGGCTTGATGGCCGCTGTCCGCGGTCTATGGCATCGTGAATATAAAGAGGTCGAAGCGGTTCGCTCCATCAACCTCAAAGTTGAACAAGGCGAGTTCGTGGCGTTTTTGGGGCCGAATGGTGCCGGGAAAACGACTACACTCAAGTTGCTCTCTGGTGTGATTTACCCAAATAGTGGCTCTGCTAAAGTAATGGGGCATGTGCCTTGGATGCGTGACAACGCCTATCGACGTCGTTTTGCGCTCGTCATGGGCCAAAAGAATCAACTTTGGTGGGACCTACCGGCCCAAGAGTCCTTTCGATTGCATCAGCAGATCTATCGCATCGACCAAACCAGCTTTAAACGCACGCTCGATGAACTGACCGATCTACTTACTGTAACAAAACTGCTCGGCCGACCCGTCCGCGAGTTGTCGCTGGGTGAACGGATGAAGATGGAGCTGATCGCGGCTCTCCTTCATTCACCCGATGTCCTCTTTTTAGACGAGCCTACGATTGGCCTGGACGTTATCGCCCAGCATAATATCCAGCAGTTTCTAAAGTACTACCAAGAGCGTCGCAAGATAACGATCCTGTTGACCAGTCACTACATGAAGGACATCGCGGCGCTTTGTAAGCGAGTTGTCGTGATCACTGACGGCGCGATCAAGTTCGACGGTTCACTCGATCAGATTCGCGATGACTTTAGCGGTTCGAAGATTTTGCATTTGCAATTGGCCGATGGCCAGTCGGCTGACGGCTTGGAACGATTCGCGCAGGTCGATTCGGTTGTGCTTCCGAAAGTGAACCTTCGCTGCCCACGGGCCGATGTAACCAAGATGCTCGCAAGCATTTTGCAACAGTATCAAGTCGATGACATTTCGGTCGAAGACCCACCGTTGGAAGAAGTCATTGCCGCGCTGTTTGCCAAGTCAGCCGCTTAGAGCCTGTCCGAAAAGGGGTCTGACCCTCTCCGGCAACAACAAAAATGTCAGCTAATTGCGTTGCCGCCAAAGGGTCAGACCCCTTTTCGGACAGGCTCTTAGTTCGTTCACTATAGATTTGGATCATTCATGGAAATCCATCGTCGCGCTAGCGAGTTTCGGCCTTATCCACCACCGCGCAAGAATGTGCTTTTGCTCAGTTGCATGGATCTGCGTCTGATCGACGACATCGTTCCGTTTATGGAAGGCGACAATCTTGCCAACCGCTATGACCAGTTGGTATTTGCTGGCGCGGCGCTCGGCGTGATTCAGCAAGATCACGAGGCTTGGTTCGACGTCTTCTTTCAACATCTTGATATCGCCGTCCAGCTACATCAGATCCAAGATGTTTACATCATGGAGCATCGGCATTGTGGAGCATACGCCAAGTTCCTTGGCAAAAAAGGGGAGTACGGTGACTCTGAGCGCGAGAAGAAGCGCGAAGAAAAGGAACACCGCAAATATGCTTTCCAATTGCGTGACGAAATCAAACGGCATTGCGACAGGAAGATCGCCGATGGTGGCGACGCAGAGATGTGGGACATCTTTGTCCGCTGTTTCTTGATGGACCTACGCGGTTCGGTAACATGGCTGAAAGACGACGGCACCGATGCCGCCTGTTATGGGTAGCTGGTTTAGTAAGAAACCGGATGTATCAACAGCAGTTGACTTTTGAGTATTACACGCGAAACTGTGAGCCGACGGCACTAGCCGCGGTCTCGAAGTCGGGCGGTTGGATATGCCACGGTCTGCCCAATGCCATTGTTTCCTGATCCTCCGCACGCTCAAATCGCACTGTTGGTCAAGAGCGATTTCCACTTCGTTCACCCGCGGCTAGCCCGTCGGCTCACTGATTCAACGGCCTCAAAAAAACCGAGGAACACGCAGTTTGACTTTTCAAAATCATCGTTTTCTCGCCCCCAAAAGTCGCAGATTCGGCTAACTGCTCGCACTCCGATAGGACAGCAGCGCGCGTCCAAATACCCAGCGACTAAAGAGAATTGCCCCAACGGTCGCCAGTAGCGTGAATCCGGCGAGTGGCCATTCCCAGGAGGCGCGCGGCGTAAGCGGTTGAGCGAGCAGCCGGGCAGGTACATTGACGACAACCAGGACCGGTATGACGAAAGTAAAAACAAGCCACAGAGGAAATCCCCAACCGCGAGAATAAATCTCCATCGGGTATCGCGAGAAGTTGGTGATATAAAACCAAAAATCGTAAAGCGTCTGATTGCGCCCAAGCCACACGCTGGTCGCGGCCAGGCAGATCATCAAGCTATAAAGGATCGCCGCGCCGCATGCGATGTAGAGTGGATACAGCAACAAAATAGCAGGCTCAAATCGCCACGGATTCTCCGCTCGATGCAACAAGTGTCCCAAGCTAATAACGATCAGAACGATTCCAAGAACAAGATTCGCGAGGCTCGACCAACTGACTTTTCGGAACGAGATCAAGAATTGAGTATCGATCGGCTTGAGCATCGCAAAATCCAAACCACCTGTCCGAATCATCTCGCTGAATTCTTCTGAGTTCGGCATGAAGAAGGTCTGCACGATTGAATTCACAATCCAAGTCGTACCCATGAACACAAAGAACTCGTACTTGCCCCAGCCAGTTTCACGTCCAATAGACGATGTGTGTTCAAAGATCAGCCAATAGAAGCCGACGTTCATCAGCGCCCAAGACAGACTCGAAAAAGCTTCGATCACAAAGTTTGCGCGAAACATCATGTCGCGAACGAGCGAGTTTTTTGCAAACGTTAAAAACACACTCCAATAATTTGGATGTTTGTTTTCATGACGCTCGATAGTGTGCTCACTCGTAGTTGGCTTTTGCATCATCCACCAAATCCGCTGTAACGCTTCAGTCCCCGAGAATACAGCATGCGCGCTAAAACTACAAAGAAACACAACCAAGCTGCTTCCAAAGCCATCTCAAACCAAAGATGACTGGGCTCAATTTTCTCGAGAAAAACGGCGGCTGGGAAATAAGCCAAATATTTGAACGGCAAGAAATTGACAACTGTCCGAAATGGCTCAGGCAAAAGATCGATCGGAAACATATGACCCGAAAGAAAGAAACTGAGCAGCATATAAACAAACAGCAACGAACTGACTTCCAAGAACCAAAAGCCAATTAGGCCGATACACAAATCAATAAAGTACCCAAGCATAAAGGCCATTACCAGCGACAACACAAAGGCAGTAAAAATCTCAGCCGACGGCCAACCGGCTGTGAAGTAACCGCGACACAAGTAGAACACGAGCGCAAAAGGCAGGGTCGAAACGCTGTAATAAGCCACCTTGTGAGCCACGCGGCTGAGCAGCAAGAATCCAATCATGTCGATCGGCTGCGTAATGAATTTCTTTATCTCACCGTCGCGAACTTGCTTGGCCACATTCGAGGCTAAGCCCGGCATACTCGAAAAGGCGCGACCGAGCATTGATAGCAAATAGTAGGCGACCATGTCGTGGAACGAGTAGCCCGACAGTCGACTCGAGTTCGCACCACCGGTTCCCACTGAATCAAAAATTGCCCACCACAAGAAAATCTGAGTGACGATTGGCAAGAACCGCATCAGGGTTCCGAGGGCGAAATCGCCACGATAAGCTAACCGTTCTTCCAAGGAGGTCCGCAGGATCATCCACCAGCAAGCGAATCGAAATCTAAGCTCGGTTGCGAACATGCGTTGAAGAAAATTCCCGTTGAGTTGTTTTTCCGGCCTCGGACTTAGGTAGGGCAAGCTAGAGCCAGACAGGCAATCGCGAGACCCAGAAAGGCAATCGCAAGCTGGAAGCATACGCCACTAAACAGTGTTATGATCAATCAGAGCATACCGCCAGACATTAGAATCGAACAGTGCATGCACTCGGACCGCGGACGACTCGCCCGCAGACCCATCTAGTTGACCGAACAATGACCACCCCATCAGACAGCCTACCGCCGGCAGGCGAACGAGACGTCCGCGGTCCCCAATCCGCAACTCCACTGCCACAAGTCACCAGACGTGGGGCTCAGATCAACCCCAACAATCGCTTTTTGAAAATCCAAGTTCACGAAGACTTGGAACAGGTCGAGCATGACGAGGAATTCCTGGACCAGCGATTTATAAACAAAACGGAATACTATCAGGACGATTCGAAATCGATCGTGTCTGAAAATGACAGCCCTGACATTCCTTTCCGCTACAGTTTGAACGCTTATCGAGGTTGTGCCCACGGCTGTGCTTATTGTTACGCCAGACCGACTCACGAGTATCTAGGCTTTAGTGCCGGCGTTGACTTTGAGAGCAAGATTTTGGTCAAGGAACGGGCCGCTGAATTGCTGCGCGAGCACTTGATGAAAAAGTCCTGGCAACCCGAGCCGATCATGATGTCGGGTGTAACCGACTGTTATCAGCCCGCCGAGCGCCATTTTAAATTGACGCGTCAGTGCATCGAAGTTGCCAACGAGTTTCATCAGCCGCTCAATGTCATCACGAAGAATGCTCTGGTTACTCGTGACATCGATCTCCTCAGCCCTATGGCCAAAGACAACCTGGCGCGAGTTGCCATTAGCCTCACTTCGCTCGACCAAACGCTAACACGAATCCTTGAACCGCGCACGAGCAGTCCAGCAGCTCGTTTGCGTGCGATCCGTGAACTGTCGAGTAGCGGTATTCCCGTGACGGTAATGGTCGCCCCCGTTATTGCCGGGTTGAACGATAGCGAGATTCCGGCCATCTTGGCCGCGGCTAAAGAAAATGGTGCGAGCTTCGCGGGCTATGTCCTCTTGCGATTACCGTTGACAGTGCGGCCTATTTTTCTCGATTGGCTTAGTCGTCACATCCCAACAAAACGCAAAAGGATCGAGTCGCTCATCCGCAGCACTCGGGACGGCGAGTATAACCAAACTGAGTTTGGCCAGCGTCTGCGTGGATCAGGTGAATACGCCGACCACTTGCGGAGCACATTTAAATTGTTCTCCCAGCGACATGGGTTGAATGGACAACCCATGGCTCTTGATACGTCTAAATTCTGTCGACCAAGCGTACCGGCTAAGAAGGTGGGCGGGTCGCAGTTGACGCTTTTTGATTTAGATAGTTAAACGGTTAGTTGCATTAATTTCGTCATTACATCCAAGAGCAGATGCAACCTGCCCAATAAGGTAGCTGGTTTCGTGAGAAACCGGATGCAGTAGAAAGGTCACCGGTGCGCCCCGGTTTCTCACGAAACCAGCTACAATTGCTCGTCATACTACTTTCCGAGGTCTTTAAATCTTTCATACGTCTGTTTCAGTGGATGCGCCTCGGCGCGTCCTCCAATCATCGTTGCAGTCCACTCGGCCAAACGTAGGCCAAGCCTTCGACAAGCTTCAATTTCATCAGCCCCGTTCGGCGCTCCAGCCGTGATCGCGCCGTAGTGCGCCGAGAACTTCACACCCGTGTAGTCGGTCAACCCGAACACGAGAAACCCATAGTTGATGAGTATCGACATGAGAGCCATGCAGGTCCACTCTTGACCGCCACCCCAAGCGCCACCGGAACTGAAAACACAGCCGATCTTGCCGTCCCGCTTGCCCCAATTCTCGATCGGTTGCTGATCCCACCACTGTTTCATCTGCCAACTAACGCTTCCGTAGTTCGTCGGCGAGCCAACCGCTAATCCATCACACCACTCGAGGTCCGTATGGTCGGCCACCTAAATTTCCTTCAGTCGAACTTCGGTCCGTTCCAACTGATTCGCTCCCTCGGCGACCAGTTCAGCCATCTTTTGAGTATTGCCGGAGTTGGAATGATAGAGCACGAGAATATTGGACAATTCAAAACCTTTCGTTGGTCAA
This sequence comes from Planctomycetia bacterium, assembly GCA_031412515.1. Classification (GTDB taxonomy): domain Bacteria; phylum Planctomycetota; class Planctomycetia; order Pirellulales; family Pirellulaceae; genus Aureliella. The sequence continues at coordinate 29,245 of JANODD010000247.1, forward strand.
ATGCGTATCAGTGAGCCGTCGGCGCTAGCCGCGGGTTTCGGAGTGATACTCTATCACAACTCCAGCCCGATTTAAGCGCAAAGCGAACTAACAACTGCATTGGATAGGCAGCTCGCAATTTCAATCGCCCTACTTCGTTCGCCCGCAGCTAGCGCTGACGGCTCACGTTACCTCTTTAGTCCTGCATCCTAGCTTGTGGTTGGTCATTTCGCCCAATCCCAAAATTAAAGTTGGATGACGCACCAGGCCTTCAAACTCGCAAAGAACCACGGAATCCTCGAACTCCGTAGTAAGACTGCGCGCCGTTGTGATAGACAAAGACACGACCGAAGCGGCGATCACCGAAAATTGCGCCGCCAAGCTTTCTGATTTCAGCTGGTGTTTTCAACCAACTCGATGTTTTCAGATCGAATTCGCCAAGCGCCTGCAACTCTCGATACTCTTCTTCAGTGAGAAGCTCGATCCCCATTTCCAATGCCATATCGATCGCGTTATTTGCAGGCTTATGTTCTTTCCTCGACTCGAGCCCTTCGCGGTCATAGCACGTGCTTGTGCGGCCTTTAGGACTTTCAGCAGAGCAGTCATAGAAAATGTATTCGCCGGTCTTTTTATCGAAGCCAACAACATCAGGCTCGCCGCCTGTTCGCTCCATCTCGCTGAGCGACCGAAGCTTATCGGGACTGTCCGACAGCTTTGCAAGGACGCTCGCCCATGAAACACCTTTATGTCGCGTAACATGCTTTTCAAAACGAGCTTGCAGTGTACTGAGTAAAGTGTCACGCTCGCCTGCGGATTGAACTTTTTTTGCTTTCGCAACTTTCATTAGGTTTTCGTTCTTAAGTCTTTAGGTGGAAGTAGCAGTGAATATGCGGCTCGCCGCGGAAGTACCAAACCATGTCGGGGCCTTCGATCTGCCATGTATCCCAGACCTTGTCAGAGCCGATATCATATTTCCCTGTGTACCACGAGACATGCAGTCGATCGACAATCCCATTCTTTTCAATGGTTGCAATCGTCGATTTTACATCGTCCTCGCGTTGTCCACATCGCCATACTGGTCAATCAATACCTGCTTGTTGACAGCGTCCTGGTGACTGGAAACAGGTCCAACTCGTTTTTGTGTTGCCCTACTAGTGGAGCTGAATGAGCCTGAGGCGCTAGCCGATCTTCTGTTTTCTTGAGCCTGAGGCGCTAGCCGATTTTGCATTATAAAAACAATCGGCTAGCGCCTCAGGCTCATGTTCAGTCTTGGGCCTCAAGCGTATAAACAATCGCATTGTGCAGCGATTCTTCGTCGAACAGGGCCTCGCAATCGCCGCCTTTGGTCCATGTTCGTTCGCAAATCAATGGATTTGTTTGGCGGCGCAAACAGCTTGTACAGTTGGCTTTCAGTTGGTCTCGAATCGTCTGAGGTTTCAAATACGCGGAGACGACAACGTGGATATGATTGCTGCGAGCGTTGACCGCATGTAGCAACCAGTTGCGATGGTCGCAGTGTTCGCGGCAAGCTTGTTCGACAGTCACTCGGTCATCGGGAGATAACTTTACTGGGTCAAATTTCATTTTCTCACGGCATTCGGCTTCGAGAACAGGATTGGCAAGTTGATTTCCACTTTGTTTGGCTCGCCAGCCGCGAGCGTCGCCGGGCAACCAGGTGCCATAGGTTGTCCAAGTAATGAACACTCCCACCATTTCCTGATGCTCGACCGACATCGGATTCCCCCCCGTTTAAGAGCCTGAGGCGCTAGCCGATCTTGCACTGAACAATCAATTGGCTAGCGCCTCAGGCTCATTTTGAATCGAATGAATTGGCACTTCAAGTAGGGGAAGAATCGGCTAGCGCCTCAGGCTCAAAAATCAACTCAAAATTGGCTTAACAATCGCGCCATGGATATCCGTCAGTCTAAAATCGCGTCCTTGATAACGGAATGTCAATCGTTCGTGATCGATGCCGAGAAGATGCATGATCGTTGCGTTTAGATCGTGAACATGAACCGGGTCGGAGGTGATGTTGTAGCAGTAGTCGTCGGTCGAACCGAGCGTCAGACCACCGCGAATTCCGGCCCCGGCCAAGAGAATTGTGAAGCAACGCGGATGATGATCTCGTCCGTAGTTTTCCTTCGTCAACGATCCTTGTGAATAGATTGTACGACCAAATTCACCGCCCCAAACAATCAGTGTGTCATCGAGCATCCCGCGCTCACTCAAATCGTTGATGAGGGCCGCAGTGGCTTGATCGGTGTCTTGGCATTGACCTCGAATGGCGGCTGGTAAACCGCCGTGATGATCCCAGCCCATATGAAACAATTGAATGAAGCGAACATCTCGCTCCGCCAACCGACGAGCAAGCAAACAATTCGCCGCATAACTACCGGGACGTTTGACATCCGGCCCATAAGCGTCGAGCACGTGTTGCGGTTCCTTACCTGTGTCGAGCAGATCGGGGACACTCGACTGCATACGAAAAGCCATCTCGTATTGCGCGATCCGTGATTGAATCTCGGGGTCACCGACTTGTGCAAGATGTTGACCGTTCAGTGCGGCCAGCCGATCGAGCGTACTGCGACGAGCTTGAGTTGAAACACCAGGTGGATTCGAAAGGTACAAGACCGCATCGCCCGAGTTGCGGAATTTGACCCCTTGATGTTTGGAAGATAAAAACCCTGCGCCCCACAGTCGATCGTAAAGGGGTTGATCATCCTTGCGACCGCTTCCAAAAGAGGTCAACACGACATACGCCGGTAAGTCTTTGTTCTCGCTACCAAGTCCGTAGCTGACCCACGATCCGATACTGGGGCGCCCCGCCAACTGGGCACCCGTTTGGCAGAACGTAATGGCTGGGTCATGGTTAATCGCTTCGGTATGCATCGAACGAATCATACACCACTTGTCAGCCAACTTGGACATATGCGGCATCAGCTCGCTGAACCACATTCGCGACTCGCCGTGCTGCGCGAACTTAAACACCGACGAGGCGATCGGGAAATTCTTCTGCCCCGACGTCATCGTCGTCAAACGCTGGCCCTGCCGAATCGACTCAGGTAAATCTTTTCCTTGCTCAGCTTCCATCTGTGGTTTGGGATCGAACAAGTCCATCTGCGACGGAGCACCGGACTGGAACAAGTAAATGACGCGTTTGGCTTTGGGTGCAAAATGTGGCAAGCCCGGCAGGCCGATCGACTCGGCTCGCGCGGTTGGATTGCCCAATCCTAACGAAGCGAGCGCGGCGGCACTCAGTGCCGATGTGTTGCGCAAGAAGATCCGTCGATTCAGAGCGTCTTGAATTTGAAGCGGGTCGGTGGACATAGTTCGGTTACTCGCGAGTTACAAATTCATCTAAATTAAGGATCACGTTAGCTGTCAACGTATAAGCCGCCAGCTCGGCCGGGGGAATCTCTGGGGCAGATTTCGAATCACCAAAGGCTAACAACCCGCTGGCATCTGAGGGACCGCTTGCGAACCGTTGCATGTCGGCATCCAGCCCACTTAAGAGCACCTGCATCTCGGTGTTCGTCGGATTTCGAGCCAGCGCTAGTCGAAATCCATATGCCAAGCGTTGTTCAGCCGTTTGACCACCTTCACTTATCATTCGACCAGCCAGCTTTCGGGCGGCTTCGACAAATGTGACTTCGTTGAGCAGCGAGAGAGCTTGCAGCGGAGTATTGGTGCGCGATCGCTTTACCGTACACGTTTCGCGATTCGGTGCATCGAACAACAGCATAGTCGGCGGTGCCGCAGTCCGCTTCCAAATCGTATACATCGACCGACGATACAAGCCATCGTTTTTATCGTGTTGGTAATTTCGCAAGTTGCCATACTTGCTGGTTTCATCCCACACACCGACCGGCATGTAAGGGCGCACGCTAGGACCACCGATTTTTTCGACCAACGCGCCGCTGACGGCCAAGGCCGAATCGCGAACGATTTCCCCTTGCAATCGAAATCTTGGTCCACGAGATGCCAGACGATTATCAGGATCCTTTTCGAGTTTCTCCGGAGTCACCTGCGACGACTGGCGATAGGCGGCACTTAGCAAGATCGACTTTTGCAGAGCCTTCATATCCCAGGGACGAGCTGCTTGCCCGCCGACCGATGGCAACGACGTCGGTTCCATGAACTCAACCGCTAACCAATCGAGCAATTCAGCGTTCACCGGATACTCAGCTTGCGAACCTAGATTCTCAGTGGTCTTGACGATGCCCATTCCAAAAAAACGTTCCCATTCGCGATTGACCCACACCCGCGCAGTTAGCGGGTTGTTGCGAGCAACGATCCACTTGGCCAAGCCTAAACGATCAACGGACGCGTCTTGCGGCAACGGCGGTAGAACGGCTGGTATGGCTCGGCTCACTTTGGCTGCCGGTTTGTCGTATTCACCGCGAACCAGAACGAACGCATCGCGCGGTTTGGCTTCCTTCATCACCATTGTTGTTGGCAAATCTTCGATGTAGTCCGTCAGCGCTTTGCGGCTCGCGGTAACTTTCGCTTCGTTCTCACGAATCGGGTTCGGGACACTTGCCAAATAGTACTTTTCGATAGCTTGCCGGTCCGACTCGTTCCACTGATCCGCCTCTTGCTTGATAGCCGCCGCCACTTGTGCCGGCATGCCGCTCTCACCCAGCGTGACTTGTTCCGGCGGAGCACTTGTTATAGACACTCGAAAGCGGCCGACATTGTGGTCACCGAACTCCGAACGATTGCCAAAGCGGATTTGTACATTGGCACCTTTGGGGATTTTTACTGGTTGATCGGTCGCGAACATGATTTTTCGAGCCACACGACGTTCGGGTTTATTGCCTTCGATTGCCCAGCCCTTGAGTGGCTTCTTTGATTTTGCGTTATTTTCAAGAATGTTTGCAGCGGGCCAACCGTCTTGGGCAAAATCCGCTTCGGTTCGCACCAGTTTCACCGGCCGAGGCTTCTTCAGCCTTTCACCCACCAGTTCGACGGTAAAGTCCGTCATCACAAAGTTTCCGTTGGAGCCTCGGCCCAGACTCTGATTCGGTAAACTTGCGTCGGGCATGACCTCGAGCATCACACCGCTAAGCGATTCTTCAGTCGTGGCTAATGTCACAGTGTAAGCATCGTTGGCCGGGTTCGCCCCGCTGGCAAGATAAGACCCATCTTCTTGGCGAGTCAGCGTAGCCCCGCCGGCCGAGATCACTTCGCTTGGTAGAACTTGTTGCCACGAACTGACCGTTGCAGTAGTCGATTCACTTCGGTTCTTCGCCGCCCATGCGGAGGCTAACTCCGGCAGCTTGGCTTTGATGGCTTGAAACTCGGCATCCAGCGAAGCCACTTCAGCCTCACGCCGAGCGATCTCCTCAGTATGTTGAGCGGCCTTCATCGTGAATAAAGGTGGAGTGTTTTCACCATTCTTGCCCGACGGAGCAAGCACGCCTTCTTCCTCCACGGAATTGAAGAAAGCAAATATCTGATAGAACTCCTTCTGCGAAATCGGATCGTACTTGTGGTCATGGCACCGACAACAATTGAACGTTAGCCCCAACCAGGTCAGCCCCGTGGTCTCAACGCGATCGATGACCGTTTCCACGAACCACTCTTCAACGATTCGTCCCCCTTCACCATTCAAGCGATGATTTCGATTAAACCCAGTTGCAATGATTTGTTCTGGTGTGGCATTCGTTAACATGTCGCCGGCAAGTTGCTCAACGGTGAATTGATCAAACGGCATATTTTGGTTGTAGGCGTTGATGACCCAATCACGCCAACCCCAAATATCACGGCTGCCATCGCTTTGGTAACCGTTGCTGTCGGCATAGCGAGCGTAGTCCAACCAATTGAGGGCCATTCGTTCGCCGTAATGCGGCGATGCGAACATTGCATCAACCATGTTCTCGTAAGCGTTATCAGATTTGTCGGCCAAGTACTTGTCAATCTGTGCCGGCTTGGGTGGCAATCCCGTTAAATCTAGAGCCACGCGACGGATCAGCGTCTCTTTGCTGGCTGTTGGGTTTGATTTTATGCCTGCTTGCTGCAAGTTGGCTTGCAAGAAGCGATCGATCGGATTGTGATTCCAGTCCTTCGACATCTCCGCGTCAACGGCGGGTAACGACGGACGTGCGGGAGGCGTAAAGGCCCAATGCACTTCGTAGTTCGCGCCCTCAGCAATCCACTTTCGAAGCAACTCGGTTTCGCTCTCAGTCAGTTTCTTCGGCGACTCGGCCGGCGGCATGACTTCGTCTGAGTCTTTCGACAAGATGCGTTTGACCAACTCGCTCGCATCAGGCTCTTTGGGAACGATCGCGATGGAGCCCGAATCGGCTGCAACAATCGCATCGTCGCGCAAATCCAGTCGCAGACCGCTTTTCTGCTTCGCTTCGTCCGGTCCGTGACACTGAAAGCACTTATCCGCAAGAATCGGACGTATGTCCCGACTGAAATTCACGCGGCCCGTTTCAGCATTCAGATTTGCGGATGTAATGAGAAGCGAAAGTCCGATGACCAACGGCAAGTGAAAAACTGCTTGACTCATTTTGATGGCTCGTCGCGGGAGGAAAAGCGAGAATGGCGGGGTTATTAATTATAGCAGGGCTTTCAGCCAACGCTGTGAGACATTTTGGCGATCAAAGGTAGCTGGTTTCATCAGAAACCGGGGCGTTCTGGTGACCACTCCGCTGCATCCGGTTTCTCACGAAACCAGCTACCATAGCGAATCCGTTGCGTTTATATCCTGGATGTGAAGACGACAGTTTATTGCAATGGGCTAGAATGTTGCGACACTATAGTTTCCGGGCGGCAACGGTGAGCCGTATTTGGGCCATATTTCATGTCTTTTAGTCAGTTTAAACTTCACGAGCTGGTGGATGTAGGCAGAATCTGCAGCCGCTACCGAGGCATTTTGCCCGATGGGAGAGAAGCTGAGATCTGCTTGCTCCGCAAAACGCCCGAAAATGAATTTGAAGACTGGATTCAGCGGCTGCGTTTGGCGGCGTTGGTCTCGTGCCCCAGTTGCACGGAAGTTTTTTTGGTGGACGAGACACATCAACCGCCGTATGCAGCGATCACAAAGACGGATGGTCGGGTGCTTGGAGAGTTGGTTGGTAATGGGATGGTTACGGAAGGGAGACCGACCCTTGCAGCTTCGGCTACGGATACAGCCACGGAAGTTGCCAGAGAAGAAATTGCCCGAGAAGTTGAAGAGCTGGCACGTTGTTGTATCCGAGCACTTGCGGCTTGTGAGAGCGTTGGGTTAGTCGTTGGCGGTTTCGCGCCCAGCAGTGTTTTTCGTAATGGGGAGGGACTGTGGCAAGTTGACATTACTGGCTTGCGGTCTGCGATGCTGGGTGCGGTTGAGTTAGACTCTGAGCTGCACGAACTTCTGCCACCTGAGTTTCATGTTGCTTCAGTTGAATCCGATGCCTTACAGCAATGCGACCATGCATCCGATGTTTATTCACTGGCTGCGCTGTTGCGTTATGTGATTGCCGCGTGCAATTTGAACAACCATCCAGCGGCTATTCGGCTCCTGAGCAACATGACGGATTGCTTTGCGGATGAACCTACAGCTAGACCGACTGCAACTGAATTGTTTAAACGTCTATCAGCTCCGGATGGCGCATTAGATTTGACATCTGACTCGGCAGCGATGTCTTCGAATCAAGAGTTCGAAGCAACCATGTTCGCCGAAGACTCGATCAAAGTCCCCGTGGGTATGCTATTGAACGGCAGCCAACTTGGTCGCTACACGGTCTGCGAAAAACTGGGTGAAGGTGGTATGGGCTCCGTCTATCGTGCGCAAGATGCTGTCGATGGCAAAGCCGTTGCGATCAAAATTCTGAACAGACAAGTTGCGCCGGATTCGATCGCTGCTAGACGCTTTGCCAAAGAAGCTCGCTTACAGGCGAAGGCGAACAACCCATACGTTGCGAACTTGTACGAAGTCAACGGTGATGCATCGCAACCTTACTTGGTCGTCGAATTGGTTGACGGCGGCACACTGGGCTCGTTGGTAAAACCCGGCCAACCGTTCGACGAACTGTTTGCATTGACAGTGATGGCCGACGCCGTCCGAGGGCTTGCCATTGCCCATGCTCGCGGCATCGTACATCGCGACTTCAAGCCCGACAACGTACTGCTAACCAGCGAAACTCGCGAGTGGCTTTCAGCGCACGCACCTTACGCAAGTGACGATTCAAGTTCAAGCTCTTTGCAATCTGGAAAGATTTATGCCAAGGTCTCTGACTTCGGTTTGGCTCGAACCGCGCAGCAATCAGAATCGATGGCGATCACACGCGATGGTGCGTTGCTAGGAACGCCGCTTTATATGTCCCCGGAACAATGCCATGGTGAACCCGCCGAAATGCCATCGGATGTTTACTCCGTTGGCGTGACTCTGTTCCAGTTGCTTAGCGGCCAGCCACCCTTCGAAGCCGATACGCAAGTCGGTTTGCTCAACCAACACTGCAATGCCGCACCACCGTCGCTCAAGCAACTTCGTCCAGAGTTGTCGGAAGCCCTCGTTCGTACCGTTGAAAACTGTCTCGCCAAAAATCCGCATGCCCGTTACGCCGACGCAGGTGCATTGCTCGTCGACTTAGAAAACATACTGCGCGGCGAGCCCACTTCACTTGGTTTGCATCCACCGATCTTGTCGATGCATGATCCCGAGGTCATGCGATTCGAACACTCTTGGGAATTTGTCTCCAGTCCCAGTCAATTGTGGCCCTACGTTTCGAATACCGATCGAGTGAACCATGCGATCGGACTGCCAGCGGTAACGTATACGACTCGGCAAGATCCGATTCACGGCGTCCAGCGTTTTGCCGAGACCAAGGTGGCTGGGCAACGTATTCGATGGCAAGAACATCCTTACGAATGGATTGAAGGACGGCGACTGAGTGTGCTTCGCGAGTTCACCCACGGGCCCTTTCGATGGTTCGTCAATGTCGTTGAACTGCAACCAGCGATCGGCGGCGGGACTCGCATTGTCCAAACGCTGATCGTGTCGCCCCGCGGTTGGCTCGGCAAGCAGCTTGCACGTTTACAACTCGGCAAAAAGTCCAAGGCCAATTTTGGTCGAGCCTACCAGCAGATCGATGACTACATATCGCAGTCACAGTCTAGCCAAGCTGACCGCGATCCGTTCATGGGCCGAACAGAACTGAAGCCCGGTCAACTTCAAAAGCTGGAAGCCAGGCTCGACCAGTTGCAAGAACGAAAGATCGATCCACTTGTCATTGATACGCTGCGACAGTTTCTTGAACATGCTTCAGACTTGGAAGTCGCTCGTATCAGGCCGATCGCGCTGGCTGAACGATTTAAACTGAATTCGAACCAAGTGATCAACGCGTGCCTCGAGGGAACTCGTCTGGGCTTATTCAGTTTGCTGTGGGACATTATGTGTCCGTCGTGTCGTATACCAGCCGACATTCAAGAGACTCTTTCCGCGATCAAGGATCACGGCTTTTGCGAAGCTTGCAATTTGAATTTCGGAATCGATCTAGCTGAATCCGTTGAACTCATCTTTCGTGTTCATCCTGAGATCCGTGACGTTGTTACGGCGACTTATTGCATTGGCGGCCCGGCATGGTCTAAGCACGTTGTGGCACAGGTTCGCTTAGCGGCGGGTGAACGCTTTGCATGCGACCTGAGTTTATCCGAAGGTGCCTATACGGTGCGCGGTCCACAGTTACCCTTCACGGTCAACTTTCGCGTTGGTCATAATGCAGGCCTGCGCAGCGTCGAGTTGTCATTGGCACGACCGCCAGCCGACTCGCGCATTCAATTGCCAGTCGGTTCGCAGGTCATTCATTTATGCAATGAATCCGCCATCGATCAACAAGTCCGCATCGAGCGCACCTCCGATCGGCACGATGCACTTTCCGCCGCCAAGGCCTCGACGATCGCCCTATTTCGCGAACTGTTTCCAAGCGAAGTCCTTTCGAGCGATCAAATCGTCAGCGTCGCTCACATTACTGTCATGCGAGTCAAGATACACGGCACTCAGCAGCTGTATGAAACGCTGGGTGACGGACCTGCTTTCAATCAAATTCGTGCCACGTTGGATCGTATTCTAAAAGCCATCAAAGAAAACGCTGGGGCGGTAGTGAAAACAATTGGGGAAGGAGTTTTGGCTTCGTTCGCTGACCCGAAGAGTGCGGTACTAGCCGGCATGGATTTGGTTCAAGTGAAATCAGACAGCGATCCGCAACTGTCCATTGCCATTCACAGCGGTTCAGCGATGGTCGCTACCGTCGATGAACGTTTGGATTACTTTGGCAAAACGCTCAAGACGCTTGAGCAACTCATCGAAGCGGCCAGCCCGCAAGCGATCGCTATAACATCAAGTGTCACTGAACTTGCTGAAATCCAGAGCCTATTAGACGACCATCAATTGAAAGTGCGGATCCTTCCGAAACTTATACTATCCGACAATTCCATCGCCCATGAAGTGACATAATGTAAGTCGCAACTTGACATGACACTGTCCCAACATACATAGTATTTGGCTCAACATAATTTTGGCTCTACATAATATTGCGTCCAACTTAACGAAGATCTTTTTGTCCCGGCACCCCTCGCCCCTGTACTCAGGGGAGAGGGGCTGGGAGTGAGGGGCCATCATGCACTACCTTTTACTGTACGATGTTGTTGACGATTACGTGGCCAAGCGAGCGCCGTTTCGCGATCAGCATCTAGCACTTGCGAATGAAGCTGTAAACGAAGGCGAGTTATTGCTTGGTGGCGCATTGGCGGAACCAGCCGACGGAGCAATACTGCTGTTTCGATCCCAAGCTGCCGCCGAAGCATTTGCCCAGGCCGATCCCTACGTTCACAATGGTCTTATCACCAAGTGGACCGTGCGACAATGGAACACGGTCGCTGGCAGCCTCTTGAATCTAACGCCGGTTGTTTCAGGTTAGTACTACTACTTTGACGAATGTCCTATCTGCGAAAGTCGAATCCTATGGTCGCTTCATTCCACAAGTACTTGTGCATCGCGAACTGTCTCATCGCATTACTCGTCGCGCCAGCGTTTGCAGAGGAACCCTTTCCTGGAGGCTGGAAAGCCGTTTCGCCACGCAATGAGATTCGCCCCGATTTTTCCTTTGACGCGTCCGGTGGTTCCGATAAGTCCGGCAGCCTCGTAATAACGCATGATGCCCGCGAGGGACTGGATGGACATTTCCGAAAAGAGTTCCCCGTCGTTGGTGGCCAAAGCTATCAGTTTGAAGCGCTGCGCAAGACCGTTAACGTAAAGTCGCCGCGAAGAAGCGCTTTGGTCCGTGTACTGTGGCAAGACGCTAGCGACCACATGGTCCCTGCTGATGTGCCTGAATGGCAAGTCAAACAGCTGGGCCACACGCCCACGGCAGAACCCAATCACCCCGTCGATGGAGATACCGATGATCTCGGCTGGACAACTGTGACGGGACTCTATCGTGCACCAAGCAAAGTAACGCGAGCAATCGTTGAGTTGCATTTGCAATGGGCACCCGAAGGTCAGATTGAATGGAGTAATGTTGTTCTAAAACAATGCAAACCGATTTCAAAACGGCCCGTAACGCTCGCTACCATTCATTTCAAACCGTCTGGAAAATCACCGCTTGCCAATTGCGAAGAATACGCAACTCTAATCGCTGATGCGGCTAAGCAGCACGCAGATTTAGTTGTCCTTGGCGAGACCGTTCCGAGCGTCGGTGTGAAGAGTGCCCCGCATGAATTGGCTGAGTCAGTACCTGGACCGACCACCGAATATTTCGGTAAGCTGGCAAAGAAGAATCATCTACACATCGTGGTGAGTCTGTACGAACGTGATGCGCACTTGGTATATAACACAGCCGTGTTGATCGATGCAGAAGGAAAGTTGATTGGCAAATATCGCAAGGTATGTTTGCCCCATGGCGAAGTGGAAAAAGGCATCGCGCCGGGTAACGATTATCCTATTTTCCAAACGTCTTTCGGCAAAGTGGGTTTGATGGTTTGCTACGACGGCTTTTTCCCTGAAGTGGCTCGCGAGTTATCGAATCGCGGTGCGGAAGTCATCGCGTGGCCTGTTTGGGGATGCAATCCATTGCTCGCTCGAGCCCGGGCGTGCGAGAACCATGTTTACGTGGTGAGCAGCACTTTCATGGCTTCGAATCAGAATTGGATGAATTCGGCGATCTACGATCAGACCGGAGAACCAATTGCTACAGCCAGCGATTGGGGCACCGTAGCCGTCGCCGAAGTCGATCTCAACCAACCCTACGTTGGCCCCTACAACCTCGGTGACTTTCGCTCAATGATCCCCCGCCACCGCCCAAGCTCTACCGGCAACTAACCTTCACAACTAACTTTTACACTAACTCATTATTCCCATAATTCCCCTTACTCCCATAATTCCCATCACCCATAATTCCAATTTGACTTTCCAATTTTCTTATTCTCCCACCCCCAAAAGTCTTAGAATCTACCGCGCCACAAAATCGTTTCGCACCCAACCATCACCAATCCCTTCAAAACGCCCTAACGTCCAGTCGGGCGAGACACTCAGCACTTGGAACTCGGCGCCATCGCGTACCGGCTGATCGAAAGCCGGTTCATAAGAGTTTCCTGTTCCCTTGCGGGCGATGGTCTCTCCGGTAATCACCGCTCGCTGATCGCCGATCGCTTCAGCATTGTTCAACATCACGTCCACACCTATTAGCGATCCGATTCCCAGTATTGCTGCCGCGATCCAATTCAAACGTGACATTCGAATCGTTACTGCAACCAACAACATTAACGCAGCGGCGCACAACGCGATGCCGCAACTGGCAACTTTGGTTGGGAACGAAATCCATTCGCTCCAAAACAAAACATGCGACCACCAAGGCACAGGTGGATCAGCGAGCTTGCCGGGTGCTGTTGCAATAGCTTGCTGTAGATTCGCTTTCAGATAAGGATCGCGAGGAAGATAGGGTTTAGCTTTGCGATAATTCAGAATGGCGCGACCATATTCGCCAGCTCGAAAGTAGGCATTGCCCAAGTTGTAATACACCGCGCCGCTTCGATATCCGTCAGCCAATATCGATTCGAACTCTTTTGCCGCTTCGCGATATTGCTCCTTGTTTTCAGCAGTATCAAACAAGTCAAGCGCTCGAACAAACGCACGCTCGCGATTGGCGGCATCTTCGGCAATCACCCACGTTGCGCACAATGAGACAACGATTGAAAACAAAATCACTCGCATGCTTATAGTATCCTTCGCTCGAGCAGTAGAGCGACGCGAGAGATCCACTTGGAAGCATCGTCGATCGTTGACGCCGGGTCTTTCGCAAGTCCGGCACCATACTCGGCCGCTTCAATCGATTCGAGCAATTCTCGGATCGTTCGCCGGTCGTCGTCAGCGACTTTAGCAGTTGCTAATAACTGATCGACATCCATAGTCGTCAGTCCTTCACTGACTCGATTGCACGAGTCCGCAACTAGACCGATCACAGCCGCTCGAACTTCACGCATGGCTGGCTGCGTTTCACCCTGCTTGAGGGCACTGCGGGCCTCCGCGATCCGTTTGTTGGCAGTTCGTTTTGCCTGCTGGCGACGAAGTCGCGTGGGATCCGACGACTGGCGACGGCGAAGCACGACAACCGCGCACATTGCGCCCGATGCAACCCAAACACCCGCCACGACTTGGCTCCAAACAGACCACGGCACACTTTGGTCACGCAACGTATGGGGATCGGTAATGTTCTGAAAAATACCTTCTGAGCGAGATTTTAATGAAGAGCTAGCTGGTGTCAGTGAGCCCACCAAATCACCGCTGCTTAAGCCTACCGAATCCGCGACTTCAAGCGAGATCGGCTGCGTGCTGACCTCTTTAAAAGTTTCAGCAGCCGGATCAAACGTCGAGAAAGTCAATGCTGGGATACTCACACCAGCGTGTTTGGGGCGCATGACATACTCGAACACTTTCTTTTGTCCCTCAACACGACCGGTAGGATCTTTGTCAATCAAATCAAAATCAGCGACCAGGTTTTCCATGCCGCTCAAGTCGGGAGCTGCAATTAATTCGAGCGAACCGCTATCCGAAGCTCGCTTTAATTCCAATGTCAATGTGAGGGGATCACCGACGCGCAGCTTGGTTGTGCTCGCTTTAGCGTTCGCTGAAAGCTCACCAATGCCGCCACAGTAATTTGCCGGTCGTGGTGACGGCACTTCGCGGACTTCAACTTCTGCTGAGGGGGAGACCACTACTAATCGCTTCGGAATGTATCGATTATTTTCGGCTCCACCAACGAATGTCCCCTTAATCACCGCTGGACCTAGCGCATACATTCCGTACTTCTCACCGGTAAACGTTCGCGACAATTCGTACTTAAAGTAACGAACCGATTTGCCATCCATATCATTTCGCGTTTCACGGCCACTCGATAAATCGAAGACGGCTGTTTCACTAAAAAAACCGCCGCCCGAGCTAATGTTGTTTAGCGTAAACCCTCCGGCCCGACGTGATAACAAAGGCTGTAGCCAATCGGATTTTTCACCCGTCGACAGCCCTTCAGGGGGGTCGACCCAGTTCAGTTCAATGTGTGGCGGATCGTCCCTCAACGGCCGAAGCGGATCCGTGGTCAAGTTATCCGGCAGAGGACGAACCAGAATTGTTAAGGTGACCGTGAACGGTTGAGTCGGATAGATTTTCGTTTGACTCGACTTCATCTCCGCGATCACTAAATCTTGCGGCTCCGGTTGAACCACTCGCAGCGAGAGCTTGCGACCGGTTAACAATTTACCATCGACGGTTGCCGACGGCGCAGGAATCTGCAAGTTGCCCGATTGTTTTGGTGTAAGTCGGTACTGATAGACGTGACTGTAGATATTCGATTGCGAAACACGTCCATTGATGATGGTCATCGAGGATTGGTTGCGAGATTCATTGCCTGCAGGAACGACATCAAAATGCTCTTTGAGAGCAGACATGTCGGGTGGTGTTGGCTTTTCAGCGTTACGAATCTCGACGCTGTAATCAACACTTTCGCCAGCGAAAATTTCCTTTTCGCTGACCCCAACACGCATCTCCGGATCTTGGTACGCGAACGACCAGGATGCGTTCAGCATCAACAAAATCAAAGCACTCGCTTGCATTATTCGATTCATTACCAATCCTTGTCTACAGTCGCACGGCCAAGTATCTGAGCCCTGATTTGGCGGTCATGATCTTGCTTCTCTTGTTGCCGCTCGCGCACTTTTCGTAGTGCCTCAGCCATTCTTTCTTTCGAAACTTGCGGCTTAGATTGACTTTGTTCTTGAGGTTTTTTCTCGTCCGACTTCTTCTCGTCGTTAGATTGATCCTTTTTCTCTTCGTTCTTTTGTTCGTCTTTCTTTTTCTCTTCGTCTTTCTTTTCTTTCGACGGATCTTTTTTCTCGTCGTTTTGCTTTTGTTCGTCCTGCTGTTTGTTTTGATCCTGTTGCTGTTCGTCCTGCTTCTGCTCATTCTTCGGTTGAGCTTGTTGGATTTCCTCGAGGATCCGCCTTGCTTCCTCAGTCGCAACAGCAGCCTTTGGCAAGTCCTTTTGATTCAACGATTCGAGGGCGGATTCCATTTCAGTAACCGCTTTTGGAGCAAGCGCGATTGCCGTTCGCAGACCTGCTTTCACTTCCTCCGGGTCAACCTGCTTGGGAGCGTTGGCCTCAGGTGTAGCTGGGTCTGGTGCTGCTGGTTGTTCTGGCGGCGGATTCGCTTCCAACTGCTGCAGTTCCATCTCTGCTTTGGGTGCGAGCATACGCGCCTTTCGCAATGTACGCTCTTGATCCTTCTTCAATTGCGGCAGCTGATCGTCAGCGATTTGAAGCACTTGGGTTTGCTTCTTGGGTTCCTCAAATAGGGAGTCATCCGCTGGTTCGTCTTCTTTCGGTATCACCTTTTCAGTGTCGTCCGCAGCGTCTTTGGGTTCAGTCTCAGTGCCACCTGAATCAGTTTTCAACGCACGGGCGATTGCGGTTTGCTCCGATAATTCTTTTGCAAGAAGCGGATGAAAGGGAATGATCGCATCCCAAATCTTATCGAGCTCATCGACGGCGGCTTGCTGACTGCTGCTCGACTCGGCTGGGACTCGTTTTGCAAGACTGCTCGAAGAACTGAACATATGCCCCCCCGCCGCCTCTGCCCAGCTTTGCAGCATGCGAATCCCTTCTTCCAATTCCTTTTGGTCGGGTTCTTTTTGCCCGGGCAAGTTGGCGTTACTAGCTGTTTGAGCGTTGCTGTTCGAATCATCGGCCGGTGGTTTTAATTCGGTCGCGATCTTTTCCTTCAACGTTGGGATCTCTTCGGCCAGTTCATCCTGAGCAAGTTTCAATTCTGCGAAAACGTCCGATGGCACTTTCGAAGGCAACGATTCAACGTTCTCCTTCAATCCCTTTTGGGTCGTCCTCAAGTATTCAAGAAAGACCAACAAGTTGGATTCATCGCGACGCTTCTGCCGATCCATTTCACGCCACTTGTCTGTGTAATACTTGATCCACAGTCGAACCAATTCAAGATTCTTGCGCGACTGCGCATGATCGGGTTGCAGTTCGAGACAATGCCTATACGCATCGACGGCAAGCTTCAATTGATCGAGCACTCCCTGCCGCTTATCCGCCGCCAGCAACTCGGGTTTCTCTCCCGCAGCAGTGCGAGCTTGCTCGGCAGACAGGTTGCCAAGATTGAAGTGAGCGGTCGTAGCAATCAAGCGATCCTGACTAAGTCCAGCTCGAAGGTAATTCTCTCGGGCCTTTTCGATTTCACCTTTGCGATGATACGCACACGCGTTGTCGAATGCCGCAACCGCGACCGACTCAGCTTTGCTCTCTTCAAGGTGTTCGACAGCGGATGAAAATTTCTGCTGTGCTTCATCATATTTTTCTTGCGAGTAAAGCTTCAGGCCTTCACGCACTTCAGAACTTGGTTCATCAGCCTGCGCACCGTTGCATGACGCACTAAGAGTCAATGCAGTGACCCACAGAATACTTGCAGCTTTCGAAAAGCCTGACTGCATTCGTTGTTTTGAATCACTGCTTGCACGGCGATAGGGAGCGATACAAACGTCGACAATCAAGGAGATCACAGCCAAACCTAAAAACCATTGAAATTGCTCTGAACGCCGAATGCGTTGCTGCGTCTCGCCATCGCTCGAACGCAAGTTTAGCAAATGATCCGTGTAAAGCTCTCCCAGGTCATACGATTTGGTACCCGCCGGCACGTAGACACCATTGGTCTTCAGAGCCAGTTCGCTTAACAAGCTTCCATCCAGCTTGCTCCAAATTTCCTGGCCTTCGTATTCAATATAATTCTTTGAATTTGCGTTATCGGGAATGCGAGCTCCTTGGTCCGAGTCGCCGAGGCCGACAGTAAAGATTGCCACTTTGCGTTCGTCCGCAATCGCGGCGGCCTCCAGCGGATAAGATTTTTGATCATCGCCGTCAGTGATCAACAAGATCGATTGGTCTCGATCCACTTTAGCATGAAACACTTCAAGAGCTTTGCGAATTGCGTCCCCGATGGCCGTGCCGCCTCGCGGAGCACTGTTGGGATCGAGCTCTTGAAGCGCACGTCGAAACGAATCGTAATCGACCGTCAGTGGGCATTTGACAACTGCTTGTCCCGCGAAGGCGATCAAACCGACTCGTTCCCCATTCAGTCGATTGAGTAGTGCTGAAACATCTGCTTTAGCACGCGCCAACCGTGACGGCGCTACGTCTTCCGCTAACATCGATTTCGAAACGTCAATCAGCACATAAAGATCGCTGCCGCGCGGTACGACTTCTTCAACTTCGGTTCCAAATCGTGGACCAGCCAGCCCGACTAAGCTTGCGATGATGGCAAGTTCACGCAGGCACAGCTTGGACCAAAAACGACCAGCGGACTCTTCTGGAAAAATACGCGACCACATTGTTTGAGCAGCAAAAGATTCACGAGCCCTTCGGCGCTTGGCCCGCGAGTACAGCGCAAGCAGTAACCAACTGACGCACAGCGGCAATATGAAGTAAAGGAATTGAGGGCTTTGCCATTCCATTATTCGAACTCAAACTTTTGTTAACTAGTTTTTGTCTCGACTATACCGTTCTCGCATACGGATTTCTCAATTATGGATCTCTCAGCTATGGATCACTCCATCCTGAATTTCCCGGTTCGTGAATTCTCGATTCGTCGTCTTCCAATTAGTGATTCCCCGATTAGTGATTCCCCGATTAGTGATTCCTCAACTAATGGTCTTTCGATTATTAGTCCTTTGATTATCGATCGATCCCTGGTTCCCCTCGCCCCGTATTCGGGGAGAGGGGGCTAGGGGGTTAGGGGTTCACTCAGGTCTCCCAAGGACCCGAACCCTCACCCCCCCGACCCCCTCTCCCTTTGAATAAAAGGGAGAGGGGGAGACGCGTGACGTTCCACCCATCACCTGTCTATCACTTGTCATGTCTATCACTCTCTAGTCCACCACTCGCCAGGCCACTACTGATCATCGATTTTATATCCATACCTCTCAAGGCAAAGATCGAAAGCGAGTCGCCTTCAACACACCGACCAACAGCAAGATCCCTAACCCCGGCACCGCGAACCAGCGGTACAACTCGATGTACTCGGCGAATTTCGTCTCCTCAAAGTTTGATTTTTCAAGCCGATCGATCCGCCGATAGACTTCCGTCAATCCGGCTGAGTCGCTTGCATGGAAGTACTCCCCATCTCCAGTACGCGCCATCTCGCGAAGGAGTTCTTCGTCGATTCGAAACTGAGCCTGAACCAACACCCGCTGGCCGAACTCATCTTCCTGCGGCACGGGAACAATACCGCTGGTACCAATACCGATAGTATACAGTTTGATACCAGATTCCTTGGCGATTGCGGCCGCTTCTCTAGGATCGACCGCGCCGGAGTTGCTATCGCCGTCGGTTAACAGAACCAACACTTTGCTTTTCGCTTTCGCAGCTCGCAATCGGTCGACGCCCAGCGTTACACCGTCTCCGATCGCTGTCGCAAGTTCTTCTTGCAAGAACTTTTCGTTGATCACGTTTCCACGTCGATCGCGGACCTTTCGCGGAACTTCAAGTTCCTTGACGATTTGCACCACGGCTCCATGGTCGAGCGTCAGCGGGCATTTGCTATCTGCAAAACCACCGAACGCGACCAAACCGATCAAATCATCTTTGCGCCCGCCGAGTCCACTTTGTCGCGATCCGAGCACGAACTCCGAGATCACATGTTGAACGGCTTCGAGCCGGCTGACACTGCGGCCTTCCAGTTGAAAATCAAGTGCCTCCATGGATCCGGAAATATCCAAGACCATTTCGATCGCGATGCCTTCGCCGCTGATCCGCGATTCGGATTTTCCAGATTGCGGCCGAGCGATCGCAAGCATCACCAGCGCGAGCCCAGTCGCATACACCATCGGCAGCGTTCGATAGACACGTTGCATCAGAGTGACCGGTAGTCCCTTCAAGTCCGCTATGCTTGAAAAGGTTGCGGCAGTTGGCGTGCGCCGCGTACGAATCCAAAGTGCAAGCAACACTAGAGGCAGAACTGCCAGCCAAAACCACGAATAAAATCTGAAGAGCTCCATCGTTCCTAACTATCCACCCGTTTCTTGTACGTTTAATAAGAGTCTTTTTAGCACCCTCAGCCCTGTTGTGCAAAGTGCTCGATTTCCGGCGAACGAATTTCAACGAACTCACTAGCCCTGGCAATGGACAGTTCGATTTGTTCTGAAGTCGGTTGCTGACCCGCGTATTTGACCATGTCCGCCGCTTCGAGGAAGTCTTGCAAACGAACCGCTTGTTCGGCCCCAAAGAGTTTCTGCGAACGCATCGCTCGCAAGAACTCTTCCGTCGTTTGCTCAGGGGCACGCACTCCAGTAGTGCCTTCGATGTATTGCCGAACCACTCCGGTTAATCGCAAGTAAAACTCTTGAAAACGACCTTGGGCGGGCAGATTTTGAACTAGCAGTTGAGCAAGTGCGGCCTTAGCAATCTCGGCTGGCGACAGCGTTTTGGTTATAGCAACTGGTGCAGTCTCTTGGCGCTGTCGCCATACGAAAAAGCCAATCAACGCAGCAAGTGGAAGTGCCAATAAAGCCCACCACCACGAGAGCCGATTGTCCAAAGGTCGGGGCGGAAACATCGGTTCAAGGGATGATAAACTAGGCACTGCGTCGCCTAGTTCGGAAGTGACGTTAATCTCAATCGGTTCTGATTCAATGGTGGTTGGTGAGCCAAAATTTTCTGAACCTTCACGTTGGTCGACGAAGTCGATGCCGATAGCGCGAATCAAGTGCTTTCCGGCATGCGTGGGTTCTAACTGATAACGAAAGCGGCGGATGTTTTGACTAGGATCGGTCGCACCCGGCAGTAGCGACCCACTGGGCGACCCACTGGGCGACCCACTGAAAACACCCTTTATCTCGCTATATTCACGAATCAGAAAATCGCCGACAGCCTGTCCGAATGCAGGCGGTTTTATCTCAACGCCTGGCGCAAACCGGACTTCGATTTCCATCGAAACTAAATCCGATAGTCTTGGCACGCTGGGCCAGATATGGACGATAATCTTGACTGGTCCTTTTTCGGTAACCCGTTCAAGAGCATCGGACGGTATCGAAGATAGACTCTTTTCAGAGCGAGTTGGCAGACAGCCGGTCAATGCAATTGAGCATGTCATCACAGTAATTCGAAACATGCAGCCAAGTATACATCCGTGTGCCACTGGCTTTGCCAGTGAACCGAAGCAAGTGACTTTACGGGCCGTTATTCTCGTCAACGCCCACAAGGCCAACATAAAAGTTGCCGAAGTTATCAAGTTAGCGAATTCTAAGAGCTTCAAAAACATGAAAGACTTCGGCAGACGATATGTTGTATTGTAAGTAGCATGCTCAGCAACGTTTTTTACTTCGGCGGCTTGGGTGCAAAACGACCGGGCATCATTAGGCTGTGCATAATTCGAACAGAACCGCTTCGGTACACTGGCACGCCAGTGGCACACGGAGATCATCGTTGACGCTCCCGCATGCGGAAGAACTTTTGCAAACTCTTTGAATACGATTCGTCCGTTCGAATCTCAAGTCGATCGACGCTGGCTTTGCGAAACCAACTGGTAAGTTTGCGTTCTCGATCATCAGAGGCTTTAGCGAACAACACCCGCACCTTGGGATGCCGCGTATCCAACTCTAGCAGTTCGTCTGTTTCAGCGTCGCGAAGTGTAATGAAGCCAACGTCAGGCAACGTTTTCTCGCGAGGATCCGACAAAGTGACAGCGATGCAATCATGCCGCCGATTGGCAATTGCAAGTGCCTGAGAACAGTCAGGTCCAAGAAAATCGCTCATCACAAACACAACGCAACGTCGGCGCTGCACATGTCCCAAAAACTCAAGGGCTTTGGCAATATCGGTCGGGGCTTTGATGGGCTCGGTTGCCAGCAGTTCACGGATTAGTCGCAGAACGTTGCCGCGGCCCTTACGAGGCGGAATGTACTTTACAACATCGTCCGCAAAGAACAGCAAGCCAACTTTGTCATTGTTTTTCAAAGCCGTGAACATGAGCACTGCTGCAACTTCGACTGCCGTTTCGGTTTTCGTCAATCGCTGGGAACCAAAGGCACCGGAAGCTGAAATGTCGACCGCGAGCAACACGGTCAGTTCACGTTCTTCACAAAACGTTTTGACGTAGGGCGCACCGGCTCTTGCGGTCACGTTCCAGTCGATACTGCGAATCTCATCTCCGGGTACGTATTCGCGAACCGCATCGAACTCCATCCCGCGTCCTTTGAAGACGCTGAGGTATTCACCGGCGAGCAGATCGTTGACTTGTCGGCGAGCGACGATCTGAATGCGGCGAACTTCTTTCAGTACTGATTCGAGGTCGTGGGCTGGCATGATGGCTTATGGAACGGGAACGGATTCGAGCACCTTACTAATAATATTGGCTGTCGTCATTTCTTCCGCTTCAGCTTCGTAAGTAATGATGATCCTATGCCGCAATATATCCGGAGCCACATCCTTAATATCTTGAGGAGTTACGTAGCCACGGCCA
Organism: Planctomycetia bacterium; assembly: GCA_031412515.1. Taxonomy (GTDB): domain Bacteria; phylum Planctomycetota; class Planctomycetia; order Pirellulales; family Pirellulaceae; genus Aureliella. Next base: position 51,227 of record JANODD010000247.1, read on the forward strand.
GCCATGAATGCACTCGCCCTAGCCGCCAAGCACAGATTGATGGAAGCTCTCGGAGAGGCTCCGAATTCGATGAGCGGCTTGAGCGCGGCCAAGCGAAATTCTTCGGGTCGTCTAGTTGCTGCGACAACATCCAGTGCATAATCTTTGACCTTGTCGTCCATGTAGATCATGCCGCAAGTTTGTTTCATCTCGACCAGTTCCGCTGGCTCTAGCACCGGTTGGACTTCACGGCGAATATCATCTAAAACCGCGTCCACCACTTTGCGTTCATCCGCTTTGCTCGGGTAGTCAACCACGATTTTCAGCATGAATCGGTCGACCTGAGCTTCGGGCAGCGGGTAGGTTCCCTCTTGCTCGATGGGATTCTGTGTCGCCAAAACCAAGAACGGCTCCTCGAGCAAGTATGACTGGTCGCCGATCGTAACTTGTCGTTCCTGCATGGCTTCGAGGAGCGCCGATTGAACCTTTGAAGGTGCTCGATTGATTTCGTCTGCCAGAATCAAGTTAGCGAAAATCGGGCCTTTGCGAGTCCCAAAGGAACCCTCGCGGGGATTGTAAATCATGGTGCCGATCAAGTCGGCGGGAAGCAAGTCAGGAGTAAACTGAATGCGATTGAATTTGCACTTAATTGCACTGGCCAGTGCTTTGATGGCTGTTGTTTTTGCCAGACCCGGAAGTCCTTCCAGAAGCACATGACCGCCTGTGAGCATCGCGATCAAGAGTCTCGAGAGCATCACATCTTGGCCCACGAGCACTTTGCGAACTTCATTCGTAACTCGATCCAGTTTCTCCGAGTGTTTGACAACTTGCTCCTTGATTCGCTGAATATCCACACTCATTGGTCAATTTCACCTTACTGAAGACTTACTGAGTGTCGCACAATTGTCTCAATTGTTGCAGCTACGATTGGGAAAATCGTGCGACAATAAAACGGCCAACCCTAAAACTAATCTGCACAAAGCACTAGCGCTGCACGCCAGCCAATATGGGAACTAGCATGTTACCAACTAATACGCTGACCGAAAGCCAAGCAGCAAGAACGGCGCGTGGGGCTTTGCGATTTCGCTCGAACCACCCCAGGATCTCAACGAATGGCCGAAGCAACCCGCCGACTATTCCTGCGCTTAAGACATCAAGCATTATTAAGTTGGAATAGGATTCATGAAAGGCCGCTATTATAGCAGCCATCGCGATCGGCCCAACGACCATAGATACCAAAGTTCCTGAAATCAAATTTCGAGGAACTTTCGCACCAGCCAATGCTCCGCATGCTGCGCCAACTAAGCCCCAGCCGATATCGATCGTTCGGTTGGTGAGGTAACCACCCGCGATTGCCAAAAAAGTAAGCAATGCAATTAAAGCTGCCCAGAATAGGGCGTCTTTCCATTGTCGGGTGTAGGCAGTCACAACCGCAGAACATAGCAAAACGAAACCGACGTACCAGAGAAACTGTTCAATTGCGGTGGGGCCAAAGTTTCTTGCGTACCCCGACACCATCGCGACTGCTGTGGTTATCCAAAAGACGTCGATTAATCGAAGCTGGTTCTGCATGTTTGGCATTTAAGTGGCGTATGCTTCCAGCTTGCGATTGCGATCATAATTATCATCACGCTAACTTGCATCCGCATTTTGAACCGCCCACATCAACTCAGTCAAGGCGGCTTTGGGGTCGCCCAGTGACTTGAGCAGTGCATCAGACAGTCGCTTCACTTCTCCGCTTGTCGTCCACGTTGGCGAAAGTGCCACGATGTGTTCGACCTTCTGCTCCCAAGTTAACTTTTCGGAAGCCGCCAAGCCGGCCACGTAAGATTGTTGATCTTGTGACAAGCGACCACGATGAATCGCGTAGCCAGGTGATGGCATAACCACATCGCTCGGAACGGGAGTCTTGGGTTTTACCTTTGGATCAAGGCTCGGTTGCGCCAGAACATTTGGGCTGACTTCTTTACTCGTTTGATTCCACTTTACCGCTGCCGCTAGTGATTTCTCCAGTCCACCTTTAACTGCTTTCTCGCCGAGCGAACTACGCGCCGCAAAAGTCATCTCAGCCAAGTGCCAACTCTCAATGTCACTTTCAGACGCTTGCAACCAGCGAGTTCTATCGACCGCAATCGAATCGAGAGCGAACGTGTCAGAGCTAACAACCCAACCGACCAGCTGCGATAACTTGCGGCCATGAGCGCGGAACTGTTGAGCTAACACCTGCTGCAATTCCACTCGCTCGGTCAAACCGACATCATCGACCAGGGCATTGGCTGCAACTAGCGGTCGACCCAGTGCAAGTTGCCAAACTCGGTTGACAATCGCTTGATCAGACTGGCCTGAGTCGCCGATCCATTTTGCCAGCGCCGCGCGAGGTGTTTTCGCACCGTCAACGCTCTGCCAAGGCTGTCCATCAGGCAGCACGAACTTGGCGGCAACCAGAGTGCCATCCGGTCGATCAAAAAACAAACTTGGCTTCTTCGTTGCAGCAAAAACCTCGGCTTGCTTATCGATGGGTGCTCGAGTCTTTGCTTTCTCGTTGCTTTGAACATCCAAGCCCATCAACATCGCAACCAGCGACCAATATTGTTCTTGAGAGGCGGCAATACCAGCTTGCCCCTTGGGCTCGTGGCAACGCACACAACCCAATGACGAATCCATGAACGCTCCGCTCAAGTGTGTAGCCATGCGATGATTTCCGCCACCGCCAAATGCAGTAACTAATACATCATCGGCGACTACTTTCGAAACGATTTCATTCCATGGTTTATTGCCAGCGATCCCACTAGCTACAGATTGCTCAAGCTTTTCAACCGAGGGACTGTTCAAAGGCAAATTGCCGCCTCTTAGCCAGTTAACGACGATTTCTTTTCCCCATAGCCGTGCGAACGCTTGGGAGTCGATCGCTTGTTTGATCACTTGAGCGATTGCTTGCTGACGCCGGTCTCCGCTCTTCAATTCGGCTAGCTCTGCGACAGTGATCGATGGTAAGTCTTGTCCGGTCAATGTTTTCGAGAGCAACTGAGCAAGTTGGCTCGCATCAAGCTTTGGCTCAGGAGTTATCTTTAGACGCTGCCAAAGCAGGCCGAGCTGAGTGTTGATCAATTCGACAACTTGGTCGTCGCTCAAACGAGTCGTTGCTGCAATTGAGTTCGGCTTTTGCTCATTATTAGTTGGCTCTTTTGACTCCTGAGCGGCAAACGGAACATTCTCGGTTCCAAGCTTCTCTCCGCTGAAGGTAGCATTGTCTTTGCTGGGCAGCTTAGGATCATTTGACGACGCGATCTGCGGAACTTTGGGCGCTTCGATAACCTTGTCTGTCGGAGTAGGAGCTTTGGAAATAGTTTCTCCAGTGGGCAGAAAGGCCGAACGCCACTGGACGGCACAGGCAATCAACACGCCACTTGCAGCAATAATCAAAAGGACTTGCCACTTATACGACGTCTGCGGTTTAGTTGCCAGGGCTACAGTCGGCTTTAGGGCGGGCGCTGGTTTGCCAACAACTGGCGGAGCAACCAATTCTCTAGCCGCTTCCGTTTTGTCGGGCAATGGAACCTGCCCCGCGCATTCCTGTTGCCATGCGGCCGTAATACTCGCAAGCAGATCGGGAGGATGGCGGCCAGTAACGGCCTCCTCTATGAAGGAATCGAGTATTTTTTCAGACCAATCAGTATTCATCAAAAATCTATTTTCTGTTCGCTTTATTTAATTTTTTTCTCAACACATTCGCGTAGTTGAGTTTTTGCTCGCTGCATCAAATTCTTGGCACCGTGCTCACTGATCCCTAATGATTCAGCGATTGACTGGCGGCTGGAGTCCTCAGCAAATCGGAGTCTTAGAGCTAATTTGGCGCGTTCTGTTAAATGCTCAAAACACGCGATCAAGGCTTCAATACAGCGGTCGCCGGAATCAAATCCTGCCCATCGCATCCAGCTAGTCTCAAGATCTTCTGCGTGCTCTGTCACGGTCATTCTTCCATCGCGACGGCGACGCGAAATGAAGAAATTATGCGCCACGCGGCGAAGATAGGCTGCAGTAGCCCGTTCGTTGTATTGGACGAATGGGCGTCGCATCACTTCAAGAAACGTGTCCTGCGTCAGGTCGTCAGCGAGCGAAGCATCACATCCCAGGGCACGAAGGTACCGCCACACTCCAGCTTGATGAAGCGTTACCAGCGATGCTAAATCAATCTTCGCATCGTCACCTTCGATAGATGTTTCTTTACTCGCTGTTGCCACTCCGCTTCAATCCATAAGCCGTGGCGGACGCTGCCAGCGTCCGCGCCCCAATCACCACCACTATGTTTTTAAAGTCATAAAATGCTGTTCACAAGCTGGAAGCATACACAGTGGGGTATGCTTCCTCTGCTTGCCATGCTCTAAAAAACGACCGCAAGCTGGAAGCATACGCCACTATACAAACAATTCGCGGATGATCTTACCACCGTTGGCAATTTTCATCGGCCGACCGTTCTTGCTTTGATAGGTCGTTTCCAGTGAAATACCCAAGGATTTACAAACCGTAGCCATTAAATCCTCGGCCGAATAAGGCTCGGTGTCAACAGCCGTACCGTCGTCGTTTGTCGCTCCAACAGCAATTCCACCCTTCATTCCGCCGCCACCCACCACTACGCTCCACGAACGAGCCCAGTGGTCGCGGCCCGCGTTGGCATTAATTTGGGGTGTGCGACCAAACTCGCCCATCCATATGATTGCAGTGTCTTTGAGCAAATCTCGCTGTTCGAGGTCTTCCACTAGGGCACTCATTGCTTTGTCCATCACTGGCAAACGTTGATTCTGGAGGATGTTGTGAATGCCAGTGTGATTGTCCCAGCCGCCAAGGTCGACTTCGATGAATGGCACACCCGTCTCAACGAGACGGCGAGCCATCAAGCAACCGCGACCAAAGGCATCATTTCCATAGCGTTCGCGGACTGCCTCGGGTTCTTTCTCAACACGAAAGGCGTCCATCTGCTGGCTAGTCATCAGGTCGAATGTCTTTTTCAGAACCTTTCGGTGATCTTCGCTGACCGGTCCGCGATTCTGGGAAATAAAGCTTTGCTCGATCATATCGAGTGCCGCCATTCGCTGGATCAAACGATTGTCTTTGAGATCCATATCCAAATTGCGGATACGTCCATCACTGGTCACCGAGAACGGCGCCCACGACATTCCCAGAAACCCAGGTCCCTCACTCGCTCCACCAATTGAAATGAACGGAGGAATCTCGAGATCGTTGCGGTTGGCCATGATCTCATGAGCTACGACGGCACCGTAACTTGGATGTTCAATATTTGGATTGGGCACAAAGCCGGTATGCATGTAGTAGCGACCACGATCATGGTCCGCTTCACGTGTGCTCATCGAACGGACGATCGATAAGTTATGCATCTGCTTGGCAACCATCGGTAGATGCTCGCAAATTTGCACATCGCCCGAAGTGCTAATCGGTTTGAATGGACCACCAGTAGCAGCCCCAGGCTTCAGATCCCACAAATCGATCGTTGCCGGGCCGCCACCCATCCATAACAAAATAGCTGACTTATGGTTCTTCTTTAGATCAGCAGCGTGGAGGCGAAGGGAATTGCCCAGGGCCAGCGAAGTGCCAATCATCGCACTCGCCCCAGCCGCATGCTGCATAAAGTGACGACGAGTCATTCCGGCAGGAGTCGAGTTTCGTGTCCACAGCATGTTTAGTTCCTTTTTAGCGTAGCTTGGGACCATTGTCCCGAGCGAATTCGCCGCACTGAGTTGCTAATTGAAAAGATGTAAGTTGAAAAGCTATTTGTTTATAAGACGGTTTAACCAGAACCCCGTCACCACAGAACTAAATCTGCTACTGAACCATAATGAATTCATTGCTGTTCAGTACCGCCCACCACAGGTCCTGCAGAGCTTCGTCTGCCTTGCCCTTCCGAGCTGAAATCAATTGAGCTGATATTTTCAATTCTTCCGGGCGTGGTTTTCTTGCAACACCCGCCGCGAAAATGACGCCGACTTTTTCAGGCAGACTTGAGTTCGATTTGGCTAGATTACCTAACCACGATCCCGAGTCAGTTGCAGTCGCACGTTTGACCAAGTCTCCATTGAACATCATCAAGGCTTGTGGGATCGATCCATTGAAAGTTGTCGCTTCGTCGCCCTCATCGGTTCCAAAGGCGACCACAAACTGCCCCAACCACTTGTCGCGTTCGACTTGCTGCTGCTCCAAAGAACCGCGAGCTTGTCCTCCTACATTCACTAGCGATTGGTAAAGCTGTTCTGCACTCATCTGTCGCAAATAAAAGTGACTAAATTGTGGAGGGTTGCCCGATGTAGGATCGTCCGCTTCATTGCTCGATTGAATCTTGCTCGACAATTGATACGGTTTCGATAAGGCAATCCACTTCATTAATTCTTTCAAGTCGTAACTCGACTTGCGGAACTCCTTGCCCAGTTCATCCAACAATGCAGGATGTGAGAGAGTCGTGTGAGGCCCAAGGTCGTCCATCGGCTTGCTGAATGCATAACCAAGAAAATGACCCCACATTCGATTGACGATCATCTTGTCGAGATACTCGCTATTGACCACGAACTTGCCAAGCTCGGTGCGACGATTCACTTCGGTGACGTAACCACTGCGGGCAATTTTTGAACCATCGACGAATACGGGGTACGCGACTTTCGTCAACCCATTTCGCTCTTGATAGTAAATCTCTGCTTCGGATGGTTTGCCCCCAGCACCTTCAAAATCCTGATCCACCAGCTCTGCAAAGTCAACGTCCCGCGTGCCAGGCACAAACCGACGCAGAGCTCGCGATTGACGGAAGAACGCATTGAACTCCCAAAACGTTTGCTGCTTCCAATCGTTGAACGGATGGTTATGACATTGAGTGCATTGAACTTGCAAACCAAGAAAGATTCGCGACGTTGCCGAGGTGGCTTGAACGCCGTCCTCTTCATTGACCTTGTCGACCAAAAAATTCGCGGCTCCGTTAAAACCACTGGTTCCCGGTTTGGTCGTACCTGTTGCCGTCACGAGTTCATAAACCATCTGATCGTAGGGTTTGTTTTTTGCAAAACAGTCACGCAAATACTTCGCCATCCCTTCACGGCTAATGAACGAATTCCGGTCATTACCACCACTCCGCCCGATCAGAACGTTGCTCCAAATCGATGCCCAGTGATTAGCAAATTCTTCGGTATACTTGCCGTCATCTAGCAGCGTTTTGACCAACTTTTCACGCTTGCTTACATCTTTGCTTCGCATAAACTCCGACAGCTCTTCCAGCGTCGGGATGCGTCCGATCAAGTCCAGATAAACTCGTCGAGCCCACTTTCCATCGTCTTCTACCGGAGATGGAATTAGCCCATTGTCCTTCCACTGTTGTTCAACTGCTTTATTGATCAGCTTGACTTGAGCAATGTCGGGCTCGGGATTAGCGGCCAGGGTCAGACGTAAGAATGCCAAATTGGCCAAGCCAAAGGCAACCGTCAGAACGACCCGACCCATTGATATTCGAGATCGGTGAATCACCGCTATCCCCTTTTGAGCAATCGGCTTGCGACAGAACAACTTCAAGGCCGATTCTCCCTCAAAGTTCAGCAAAAACTCTCTTGTTTGACAACTAAAGAGCGACTCGATAACCCCTAGTGTACTCAGATTTTGAGGCGAAGATGATAGCAGTTCTTCGGGATTTGCGCTGGCGCTTCGCTGTCCGTCGTCTCCTTCCACCGGATGCACATACCTATTCACCGTATATACTGTTGATTCTCGCAGTTTTCCTAAAGTTCAAACGCCTAGTACCGTTGAGTGCACAACGAAAGCTAACCTAACCGAAGCTAAGTTGTGCGGCCCAGAACCCTGCGGTATTCAATGCGTACAGATAACATTCCTTTCTCGTTTTGCAACAAAGTCACGCCATGACCATTCAACGCAATCCAACTCGTCCAGTGCGAATTGGTACCATTCACGTCGGCTCCGGTCATCCCATCGCTGTCCAAAGCATGACTGCTACTCACACTCAAGACGTGGATGCGACTGTCGCGCAGGTCGACGCGCTCCACGCAGCTGGAGCCGACGTGGTTCGCATCGCCGTCGACAGCGATAAAGACGCAGCCGCGCTGGCGGAGATTCGCCGACAGACAAAGGCGAATCTTTCGGTTGACTTGCAGGAGAACTATCGGCTGGCCGAAAAGGTCGCTCCACACGTCGACAAGATCCGCTACAACCCAGGCCATCTCTACCACCACGAACGCACGTTGTCTTGGCAGGAAAAGGTCAAGTATATTGCCAATATCGCTATGGAGTACGACTGCGCACTACGCATCGGCGTCAACTGTGGCAGCGTCGATCCAGACAAGAAGGCGAAGTACGATGCTAAAGATGACATCAGCCCGATCATTGAAAGCGGTCTTGAGCACTGCGAATATCTCGAGCAACTGAACTTCACTCGCTTCGTCGTCTCGATGAAGGATAGCGATCCTTCCAAAGTCGTGAAAATCAATCAGATGTTTGCTGAACGCCGCCCTGATGTTCCTTTGCATCTCGGTGTCACTGAAGCCGGCCTGCCTCCTGATGGCATTATCAAAACGCGCATTGCCTTCGAACAGCTCATCGGTCGCGGCATTGGTGATACGATTCGCGTTTCGCTAACTGTTCCGAACTCTCGCAAACCTGAAGAGATCGCCGCCGGTCGTGAGATCATCAGTGACATTCAAGCCGGTCGACTTCGCAGTGTCGTGGCTCTCGACCCCACCGCTTTGAATATCATTTCTTGCCCAAGTTGTTCACGCGTTGAGAACGAAGCCTTCGTCGAGTTAGCGCAGCAGGTCAAAGAGATGACCAAGTATGCAAAGAACTACGCAATCACAATTGCCGTCATGGGTTGCCGAGTCAACGGGCCCGGTGAAACTGACGACGCTGATCTGGGACTTTGGTGTGGACCGACTCGCGTCAATCTAAAACGTTCCGGCGAAGCCCTTGGCGCGTTCACCTATGAAGAGATTTTGGGCAAGCTTAAACATGAGTTGGATCTATTGATCGCTCAACGCGTGACAACGCCTAATATCGCTTGACCCATAGCCAGCGGAGAGTGTTGACTTAATAGCAATACTCAAACGTTCTCAGAAGCCCGCGCTCCGAAAAACCGGTCAACTATTTAGCATAGCCAGAGATGGTTAAGGGGCAGACGAAGAAGCGTCGAACTTCGCTCGTCGCAAAAAACTAGCCACCGCTCGCTGCACTTCGGGTGAATCCATCAAGAATGAATGCATCACTGGGACTTCAAGAAAATCCACAGCGCCTTCAAGCTTCGTTTCTTCGACGCTGACAATAAAATCGCCTGCACCATCGACCAGCGGGTTTCTGATCGAGGTTTCTGCAAGTCGGCCAGCGATAATACCGAATGGACAAGGCGGTGTAGCCAGTTTCACTTGCAGTTCATTCCAATTCTTACCAAGCTCCAGAGCACCTTTCCCCGCAACCCAACCAAAGACTCCCGTCCATGCCAATTGCCTAGCAATCGAAGCCCCTTGATTGGGCGGCCCGAGCATGACAACGTGCTCAATACGATTCAAGATGTGACCAGAACCCGCTTGCTGCCAGTCACCGATCGCATGACGAATAACAATATTCCCCATGCTGTGTCCAATGAAATCCAATCGTACATCGGGCGGTAATCCATCAATCACTTCGCGGAGCGCAGCCGCATGCTGTGAAATCGAATCGCGACTGCTTGCGTACTCTAAACAAATCGTTGTACCAAAGCCCTCATCGCCGAGATACTTCGCCAAGCCCATCATTGATGAACTCGACCGACCCAAGCCGTGCATTAAGATGACAACATGGGTCGTCGGCAATTGGCGGTTCGGTTGACGAGCGCCCAGTTCAGCGTAGCAAGCCGCACGGCTCCCCCAGGCATGCCGCACGTTGCTGGCATCCAACAATCGCCAGTGCTTTGTCATCGCGTTTTGCTGAATACGCCAGCCGCTGCGCCACTGAAAGTCGGTCCACAGTTGCTTGCCACCCAGCGTTGGCGTTTGCCAGTTCAAGAAGCTGCGTTCAAGTTGCTCGTCGTCGTTCACTTGTTCACCTGAGGCATTAATATCTTGAGCGAGAGCGAGGGAGGGAAATGCGAGCCACAAGGGAGCGAGGAAAAGGATCAAAACTCTGTACCTCCATAAACAATTGCACGCGCACATTGGGTCCTCTCGATCAAGTTAGTTACAAATCAGGAAACCTACCCCTCACCCCCTAGCCCCCTCTCCCCGAGTACGAGGCGAGGGGGAACCAGAACTGTCACTCGCCACTTCCTTACAAAAAAGCTGCTAGGGACCAGCCATAGAATTGTTGAGTCATAGTCGAAAAAGCGATACTTTACTGTTACGTTGTGTCTCCCCTCGCCCCGTACTCGGGAGAGGGGCGGGGGTGAGGGGCCGGTTCCCTAATGCACTCGCATGCCTGGTTTGGCGCCGGAATCGATCGCTAACAAGAACACCTCTTCGCCTCCAGGACCGGCCGCTGTGACCATCCCTTCGCTCAATCCGAACTTCATTTGACGCGGAGCCAAATTGGCAACGCATACGACCAAACGACCGATCAGTTCTTCAGGTTCGTACGCGGCTTTGATACCTGCAAACACCGTCTTGCGAACATCGCCACCAAGACTAAGCGTCAGCTTGAGCAGCTTTCGAGCTTCAGGGACTTGCTCAGCCGCGATCACACGTGCTACTCGCAGATCGATTTTCACAAAATCATCGATGGAACAGGTTTCCGCCATCGGCTCGGCCTTGAGCGGTTCGTCGGAATCCGTCCACGTCTCGCCAACAGGTTGTGTGACAGCCGCTTCAGCGTTTGCAGGGGCGGCTTCTTTGCTGTCTTCAATCATCGCTTCTACTTCCTCTTTCTTAACCCGTCCCAGCATATGCTCGAACTTATTAACGGTCGTTCCAAGTAAATGTTTTTGACTTTGATTCCAATCCACAATCGGCTCACCCAACAACTCGCCACACTGCTGAGCGAGCCTTGGCAGAACGGGCGCCAAGTAGATGGCCAGCTGTCGAAATAAATTCAATGCGACGGTGCATACATCGCGCAGTTCATTACCGCGGTTTTGCAGATCTTTTGCGAGCACCCAGGGCTGGGCATTTTCGACAAACGGATTGGCTCGGTCGGCTAGCTCCATGATCAATCGCATGGCCTTGGCGTTGTCGCAAGCTTCATAGGCTTCGGCGATCTGTGCGCCTGCCTGCGCCGCTTGTTCGAACAGGCCACCGTCTTCAGGATAAACTGTCGAAAGCCCTGTTTGTTGTGCGAATTTTGCGGTACGACTGGCAAGGTTGACAACTTTTCCAACCAAGTCTGCGTTGACCTTGTTCACAAATTCATCAAGGCTCAAGTCGAGATCGTCCAACCGAGGCCCGAGCTTACTCGCAAAGTAGTAACGTAAAAATGCGGGATCAAGATGTTTCAAATACGTTTCGGCTTTGATGAATGTCCCTTTGGACTTGCTCATCTTCTCGCCAGCGACATTCAAGAAACCATGAATGTGAACTTTAGTCGGAAGGCTGAATCCCGCCGTCTTGAGCATTCCGGGCCAGAACAACGTATGGAAATAGGTGATGTCTTTGCCAATGAAGTGATGAATTTCCGTGTTGGGGCTCTTCCACCAATCGTCCAGCTTCTCACCGGTGCGTTTGCACCACTCCCAAGTGCTGGCGATATAACCAATCGGTGCATCGAACCACACATACCAGTAATTACCAGGCGCATCGGGGATCTCAAAACCGAAGTAGGGCGCCGGTCGCGAGATATCCCAATCGCGAAGCGGCTCGCCAAGGAAATGACCCTTAAGATAATTTGCGACTTCCGTTTGTAAGTGACTGCCGCACTGAGTCCATTCTTCGAGGAACGGATGTAACTTCTCTAACTCAACGAACAGATGCAGCGCACTGCGAACTTCGGGAGTCGCTCCGCTGATAGTGCTTTTCGGATTGATTAAATCAGCTGGTGAGTAAGTACTTCCGCATTTATCACAACTGTCGCCATATTGATTTTCGGATTTGCACTTTGGACAAGTTCCCTTTACAAACCGATCGGCTAGGAACGTACCAGCCACGGGATCGAACAATTGACTCACTTCGCGTTCGACGACCAAACCGGCGCTGCGAAGTGAACTCCAAAACTGCTTACCGAGTTCGTAGTTCTCGGAACAATTGGTACTGCCATAGTTATCAAAGACGATGTCAAAGCCCGCGAAGTCACGCTCGTGGCTGGTCTTCATTTCAGCAATCACTTCAACTTCGCTACGGCCCTCGTTGCGAGCTCGGAGCATAATTGCAGTGCCGTGCGTATCGTCGGCACAGACAAAAACACAGCGGTTGCCAAAGAGCTTTTGAAACCGCACCCAGATATCGGTCTGGATGTACTCAACCAAATGCCCGATGTGAATAGGGCCGTTGGCGTAGGGCAGGGCGGCAGTGACGAGTATTTTGCGAGCGGACATAGAATTCAAAAGCTGGTGTTCAACGGGGGTGGTCGAAAGTGGGGTATGCTTCTAGCTCGCCAGTCGGAATGTCCAAATCGCAAGCTGGAAGCATACACTCAGTACAATCGCACGCTGGAAGCATACGCCACTTATCGCAAGCTGGAAGCATACGCCACGTGGAGATTCTAGAACGATTGACGCTATTCGAACAGCACAATCTGGCCTGCGGACATGTTAAGCTGAAGCTTAGATCTCCTATTCAACGCGAGCCATTTCACGAGAGTCGACATCCATGGGTAAAAAGCACCGATTTGATATCAAAAAGTTCATGGTCGAGCCGGACCAAAAAGTGAATCTTGCCAAGATCTCCACCAAAGCTGGTAAGGAGTTTGATACGCGTGAACTCGCTGAAGAATCGCTTGCGGCAGATGTCAGCGCGCTTCAAGAGGCTCAAGACATGCTTTACGCCGATGATCGATTTTCGTTGTTAGTCATTTTGCAGGGCATGGATGCAAGCGGCAAGGACGGCATCATTCGTCATGTAATGAGTGGCGTTAATCCGCTGGGGTGCCAAGCATTTGCATTCAAAGCACCCAACTCAGCGGAACTTCAGCATCACTTTCTTTGGCGACCGATGCACTTTCTTCCCGAGCGTGGGAAGATTTGCCTGTTTAACCGTTCTTATTATGAAGAAGTCATTGTAGTTCGTGTACATCCGAGCTTCCTTGAACCGCAACGATTGCCTAGTCTGAAGTCGCTGAAGCCCAAGTCGCTCGATAAGCTGTGGATCAATCGTTTCAAAGAAATTAACGCGCTCGAGCGGAGTTTGGTTGGCAATGGAACTCAAGTCATTAAATTTTTCTTGCACGTCTCACCTGACGAGCAAAAACGTCGACTGCTAGAGAGATTGCAGCAACCTGAGAAAAATTGGAAGTTTAACGCTGGTGACTTAAAAGAACGTGCGTTGTGGCCGGAGTACAAGAAAGCCTATGAAGAAATGCTGCCCGCTACCAGCACCAAATCCGCTCCGTGGTACGTCATACCGGCGGACAACAAATGGTACGCCCGAGCCGCCGTTGCCGACATCATTTGCTCGCGAGTGGAATCATTGGGGCTGGAGTATCCCGTCGTCAATGACGAGCAACGCACCCAATTTGCAGAGCTAGCAAAACAGCTCGAAGCCGAATAGTGGCGTTTGCTTCGAGCTTGCGAGTTGTGGCGTATGCTTCCAGCTGGTATGGCGAAAAGTCGGTAGCGGAATGCGTCAAGCATTTCGTGCATGCAACTTTGGCCCGCAATATCAACTCCCGAAAGCCTTGACGGCTTCCGCTACTGCGTTTGTTCACGACTTTCCGACAGC
>JANODD010000248.1:0-4758 GCA_031412515.1 Planctomycetia bacterium
TGAAGATCTGGAAAGCAATGCAAGCTCGTCGTACATGCGATTTTATAGCGGCGTGTACCGAGGCAATTGGCAGTCAACTTACAATCACGTCACGCCATGGTTGATGGTTACTTCTGGCTTTTCGCACCCAGGTCGGATCAGCGATAAGTCCTGGCAGAACTTTCAGTTTTCGGCTTATCTTCTGCAAAGTAAATTAGAAAACGTCCAATCGAAAATTGAACCTTATAAAGGTGATGCCAAAGCCCGTGACGCGGCCATCGATGCGTTTTTTGAATATGATTATAAGTGGTATTGAGTGACTGTAGAACATTTGTCCTCAAATGTTCATGGGCTAATTACAGTATTTGCTTTTGCAGCGGGTTAGCCGTTGGCTTGGGAGTCGATTGGTTCTGAACGCCATGAACAATTGAGGACAATTGTTCTACAATCTACAATCACACGTGCCATTCGACGGCGCGGCGGCTGTAAACGTTCAGCTTGCGAGTGTCGGGTATCGAATAACGAATGCCGCGAGCGTCAACGACCAGGACGCTCCACTGCGAAAGCCTTCTTAGATCTTTTTCGTCATTGATGATGAATTCTGTGTTGCCGCGATCGGTTTCAACCGTCCAGCGACAGGGCGGATCGTTGCTGGAAATATGGACAATGCGCTGGATCACGGGAATGAACTCGCTGTTGGTCAAAGTCTGTCGAATTGCATCGGCGGATTCGGCAGACAACTTGGCGACCGACGGAATGCAACACAGCTCTTTACCGTGATCTCCAAAAACGGCGATCCAGTTATCGGGGTCGCTCATCGGAAACAGCCGCATGGCTGATAAACCGACATGACGATTTCCCTTTTGGTCCTCGGCAACCAGCCGACCGCGGGCATCGCACGAAAAGGAGAATTCGGTTCCAGTGGACTTGGTGCCTTCTGGTGCTACAGTTATATCGCTCACTTTATGACTCTCTTTAGCTGGGCTCGTTTGCGTACGTCAGAATTTAGCGGGTTGTGAGCCGACGGCGCTAGCCGCGGGTCTCGAAGTTGGGCGGTGCAATTCGATCACCGTCTTGCCGATGTTGACGTTGTTTTTTGACTCTGCGCTTAACTTGGACAAATTTTTATGATTGACTCGTACTTCGTTCACCCGCGGCTAGCGCCGTCGGCTCACAGTGGCTGCGGCTGGCGGCCCGGCTCACTGGTGCGGTTAACCAAGCTTTACAATACGGACTGGTTGAAACGAAGCGGGAGCTGCCTGGGGTGACGCGGCCTCTTTGGGCTCGAGTTGAGCATGGTACAGTCGTGAATACACACCGCCACGCTCGAGCAACTCTTCATGCTTGCCAACTTCGACCACACGACCGGCTTCCAATACAAAAATGCGATTGGCGTTTCGCAATGTCGATAACCGGTGAGCGATGGCAATCGTTGTTCGTCCGCGAATCAAGTTATCGAGCGCATTTTGAATCTCGCGCTCAGTCTCGTTGTCAACCGCGGATGTTGCTTCGTCCAAAATCAAAATGCTTGGATCGGTTAGCAACGCTCGCGCGATCGATATCCGCTGACGCTCACCACCTGACAATGTCTGCCCCCGCTCCCCAACAATCGAATCGTAACCATCGGGAAGTTTGACTATAAAGTTATGCGCATGCGCCGCGCGCGCCGCTTCAATAATCTCCGCTCGCGAAGCAGTAGGACGACCATAGGTAATGTTGTCTGCAATGGTCCCAAAGAACAGATACGGCTCTTGCAAAACGATACCTATGTTGCGGCGATACTTTTCCACCGCGAACGAACGAATGTCGACACCGCCCGTCGTAATCTTACCTTGGGTCGGATCGTAAAAGCGACAAACTAAGTTGACCAGCGTGCTCTTTCCAGAACCACTGGGACCGACCACACCGACCAACTCACCCGGTTCGATTCGCATATCGATTCCTCGCAATACTTCGCGACTACCATATTTGAAACGAACGCCCGACAATGTCACTTCGCCACTGAGTTTTCCAATAGCGACAGGATTGGTTGGTTCCATTACAACGGGTTGGCGATCGAGAATTTCGAAGATGCGATGCGTCGATGCAGCCGCCCGCTGCGTGTTGGCTAGAAAGCCGCTCATCGAATCCAAGCGAATATAAAAACGAGCGATGTACGAAACAAAGCCGATCAGAATGCCAACTGTGATATCGCCTGTTGCGACTCGCCAAGCACCAAATGCCCAGATCACTAAGACACCGATCTCATTCAAGTAGGAAACGGTGGGACCAAAGAACGACCACAAGCGATTAACGCGAATGTTGTTGTCGTAGACCACTTTGTTCGCCTGCGCGAATCGAGCAATCTCGCGTTGCTCTTGCGCGAACGCTTTGACCACTCGCACACCGGGAATCGCATCGGTCAAGACGCTGACCATATCGCCCCATGCATTCGTAGCTCGCGCAAATCCGTGCCGCAAATTAATGCGTACTTTTTGGATCAGCCACGCGATGAACGGGAAAGGCAAGAGCGCAGCCAGAGCCAAAATAGGATCAATGCCAATCAGGATGATCGCGGTGAACAAGAACATCATCACGTCGCTGATGAAGTCCACCATGTGAGCCGACAGAAAGTTGCAGATCCGGTCCGTGTCGCTGCTGATGCGCGAGATCAGATCGCCAGTCCTTCGACCACCGTAATACTCGAGCGAGAGTTTCTGCAGATGGCTATAAGTCTGATTGCGTATATCGGAGCTAACCTGTTCGCTAGCGAGGGCCAGCACATAGGTCTTGGCCCAACCGAGCACCCAAGCTAACACGGCTGCGGCGGCTAGCGCGGCGATGTAACCATAGATCATCGCATAACGCACTTCATCGCCCACTTCCAGCGCATTTTGCCATGGCTCTAGCACGTGATCGATCAACGGAATCGTCAAGTAGGTCGGCACCATCGCCGCAGCAGTCGAAGCGATCGTGAGCGCGATACCCAGCGCGATCGTTCCCAAACGACGTTTGGCAAAGGGCATCAACCGCATGAGCGAGGCTGATGGCGAAGGCGCAGCCACGGGAGTACACGACGGACAAGTCGCCTGATCTTCTTGTAGTACCGCTCCACAGGATGCGCAGCGTGCTAGGAGTGCTTCCCCATTATTGGCTGTAATCGCTCGGCTGCGCACGATGGAAGCATAGGCGGCTGCAAAGCGGTCCGCGCTCGATTCGCATGCCGATGTAAAAGGCCACTGATGTTTCGCTTTGTCACCTTCGAGCAATTCTAACTTGCCCAACCCAGACTGAACCGAAGCATGCAGCTCCAGCCGCGGATTCATGTCCCAGAATTTGGGTGAGCTCAAAACGCCTGACGCAGAAACGCCACACTCGATCAGTCGCGTATTCGTCAAAACCAGCAAGGTTTGTGCAAACTTGCGTTGGCCATCCAAGTCGAGCTCGAGGTACGCCAGCACACGTTCTCCGGCCACTACGGCTGACCTCAAACTCGGCAGCCAGCCAGGCGAAATACTGCCTAGGAGATCGTGCGAAGAGGAGCTGTCTAGTGACTTCTCGCCACCGCTGGTGGAATTGGTCGAATTCATAAAAGATAAGATGTTCTGGCTGGAACGACCAACCAATAATGGTAAAAACGCGGCCGCTAAGTCAATCTCGACAAGGCGTCGCAGAAGCGAGTTAAAGCTGCGAGTTGCAGGCCAGGCCATGCTGGGCAAGTGTTCTGCGACGTAGCGCAGCCAGCTTTGCAACCGCCAGCAATCCCTGAGTTTCGCCTGATGAGGGCCAAGCTAGTAGTTTACCGAACTGTCAAGATTTATGCCTAGCCGTTTGGATTCGTTGTGCGATAATTGCGGACGGGATAATTCAGGGCATCGGATAGCCAAGTCTCGCAACTTTAAGAACTCGGCTGTTGGAAGCACATGAATTTGCCAAACTTGAGAAATCTTTTCCACCCGCATTCCGCTGTCGGAATAAAATGGCCGTTTGAGAATGCGGCCCTAGAATGTCGATTGAAGTATAGAAACCGATTTCAACGACTCACTCTCGCGCCTACCGACCGTGCTAAGTTGCACGGTCGACTCGCCATCTTTGCTTGCTAACCTGGCTGTCGTGAATGCGTTTGCAATGCAAACACCGAGACTAGTGAAGCTCTGATGGCAATTACACCTCTGAACGACTGCTGTCGGCGTTGAAGCGGAGCAATCCGTAAAACCGACTAACGACTACCATTTGTGTTGATCGAGATTACAAAATTCATGTCTGACTCAATTCCTGTTGAACCTCTGTCGTTTCGAAAAGTCCTCGCGCTGCGTGGGCCGAATATCTGGACGAATATCACAGTGCTTGAAGTATGGGTTGAACTGGCGGATCTACAGCACGCCTCAACGCATGAAATGGACGGATTCAACGATCGTTTAAAGGCATGGCTGCCAACACTCGTCAATCATCGCGGCAGCATCGGCGAACGCGGTGGCTTCCTGGAGCAACTTCGACGAGGGAGCAATTTGGCTCACGTCTTAGAGCACGTAGCTCTTGAGTTGCAGTTCTTGGCCGGTAATGACGTTCGATTTGGTCGAGCCGTACCGACGGACGAGCCCGGGCTGTATCGAGTTGCGATCGAGTATATGGAAGAGACGGTCGGACGATCCGCGCTTGAACTCGCCAAGCGTCTGGTGCTCGCTGCCGTGGCAGGTGAAGAATTCAATGTCCAAGACGAAGTGGCCGCGCTTAGAGAACTTGCACAAGACGTATGCTTGGGACCCAGCACACGTTCAATCGTTGACGCAGCCAAGCGGC
>JANODD010000249.1:0-58637 GCA_031412515.1 Planctomycetia bacterium
GAAGTCGCCCGACGATGAATTGTTCAACGAGTATCGCTATCCGTGACACTCGTTTGGGGCAATTGGGTAACGGGGCTTTTCATGCTGACCATCGTCGGATTTATTGTCGTTGTCGGTTCCGTCTTAGGCGGATTCGCGATGGCTGGCGGGAAGTTCGGGGCACTCGTCCACCCTTCCGAAATTGTGACTATCGGCGGCGCGGCTCTGGGAGCGATGATTGTAATGTCGCCACTAAACGTGCTAAAGGATTTAGCAACCGGTTTGATGCAAACCATGAAGGGCAACCCCTTCTCAAAAGCCATGTACGAGGAGTTGTTTAAGTTACTCTACCAACTCTTTCGGAAAGCCCGACGCGATGGCCTCCTAGCGATCGAGCAAGACATCGGTAACCCACACGACAGCCCAGTCTTCAAACGTTACCCACTGGTCGCCAACAATCATCATGCATCGGAGTTCATCAAGGGTGCCTTTGGTCCGATGGTCGATGGTAGTGTGAACGCAGCCCAAATGACCGTTCTGCTCGAGTTTGAAATTAAGGCCGCCGAGGATGCTCACCATGCTCCAATGGGCGTGCTCGCGAAAACAGCTGACGGTTTGCCTGGCTTCGGAATTGTAGCTGCGGTGCTCGGGATCGTGATCACGATGGAACACATTAGTGGTCCACCTGAGGAAATTGGCCACGCAGTGGGTGCTGCACTCGTGGGAACGTTCTTGGGGATTCTACTGTCGTACGGGTTTATTGCTCCACTGGTCGGCAAGCTGGAGTTTATGGGTGTTAACGAGTCCATCTTTCTTCGCACAGTTGCCTTCGCAGTGACGTCGTATATGAACGACATGCCTCCGAAAGTTGCCGTTGAAGCGGCGCGTCGAGGCTTGCCACCCGACGTTCGCCCCACATCCGAACGACTGGACGAAATGTTTAAAGAGGTAGACGGAATCAGCGACTAATGATTGGGCAAAATTTAACTTTGGAACAGCCGCCGTGCGCTAGCGCCCTGTTCACTCTAAAAGTAGCTGAAGCGACGCCATTACTCTGAGACTAATGCGGTTAAGTCAGCAGTTTCATGCGCGAAAGATGTATCTATCCGTGGGACCGCTATGCCATCCGTGGGAAAACGCACTTCACCTTCCCACGGATGACATAGTGGTCCCACGGATGGAATAAAGAAAAGCGAGCAGTTAGGCATGA
The DNA here is from genome assembly GCA_031412515.1 of Planctomycetia bacterium. Taxonomy (GTDB): domain Bacteria; phylum Planctomycetota; class Planctomycetia; order Pirellulales; family Pirellulaceae; genus Aureliella. The sequence continues at coordinate 1,190 of JANODD010000249.1, forward strand.
GTTTAATTTTTGTGTTTTATTGTTAAGTTAGCAGTCTCCAGCGGCGGCGGACGCACCTGCCATTTGTGCCAACTTCCATGTGTTTTTGAAGATGATCCCAATATAAGTTGTCTCTCGAAAGGATTCAAAGATGGCTGGTAAAGGAGGTGGTGCATGGAAAGTCGCCTACGCTGACTTCGTTACCGCGATGATGGCCTTCTTCATGGTGATGTGGCTGGTTGGTCAAGATTCTGAAAAGAAAGAAGCCGTCGCGCAGTACTTTCAAGATCCATGGGCGAAGTCCATGATGAACTCCAACAACGGCCGCAAACCATCGCTTAGCAAACCTAAAAACGGTCAGACGGACCCGAAAAAAAAATTCGACGGTAGCAATCCACGCGAAGTCCCTCACAGCGACCCCGAGTCACCTGATTGGAAACAACCCAAACTTGTGACGATTCGCGAACCCGATCGCTCCACCGCTGGCACGATCGTCATCTTCGAACTCGGCTCAGCTGAGCTAGACGAGGATGGACGCGATCGACTGAAAAAAGTCATTCCCCAGTTCGTGGGCCTGCCACACAAGATCGACATCCGTGGCCATGTGACACCCACCATGGATGATACAACCAACAGTTATGCTTTGGCCCAGTTGTCCTTCAAGCGATGTTGGGCGGTTCAAAATTTTCTGGAAGAGAACAAGATTGATCCTGTTCGCTTACGAATAAGCTTGGCCGGGCCGCACGAACCGATGGCGCTGGATCCCAAAAACCAGGACCCGTCGCAGAACTCTCGCGTTGAAGTTTTCTTGCTCTCAGAGACCATCAACGACTTCCGGCCCAAGAACACCGAACCAGCCAAAGAAGAACCCAAGCCGTCCAAACCTTCTTCCAAACCTCCAGCAACCAAGCCGCCAGCGAAAGCGAAAGCCGCAGTGCATTGATAAATCAGTGCCCTGTGAACCGTTGGCGTTAACCGCAGGTGACCGAAGTTGCGGTCATCTCCACTAACAGTTTAGTTCATCAAATGCCAATTCTCTCGCAGTAAATCGCGGGGGCATTAGACCGGTATAGATTAGGGCACGACATGAACTTCGTTCACCCGCGGCTAGCTAGCGCCGTCGTCTCACCTTCAATGCATGTGAGCGGGGACATTAGACCGGTATGGATTAGGGCACGACATGTACTTCGTTCACCCGCGGCTAGCGCCGTCGGCTCACCTTCAATGCGTGTGAGGATAGTGTGTTATTTGGTTTCTACTGTTAGACTTGTCGCCGATTTGTCCGCTGGCGTAGAAACTTCTTCTGGAACAGACCCTCGCCCGACCGCAGTTTCTGCATCGCGGACCACATCGTTTTGCAAATACTTTTGCATCATTTCGCGAGTAGTTTGGAGCATCTTATCAATGCGTGCTTTAGCGCCCATCGAAACTGGCCCCAACGAATCGTCGAGCAACTTGCGCTGCAGCTTATCAAGCGTTTCCACCATTTCGCTATAATCCTTCAATCCCCGAAGTTCAGCCATGACCTTCTCCGCCTCGGCATTCTTACTCTGCTGGAGCAGCTTGCGAACCCGAGTCGAAAGTAGCGTACGGAGTCCGATCAAATCGAACACCTCACCTTGGAAACCTCTCACAAAAGCCTCAGCCTCCAAACGCCGCGTATCGTCAGCCAATTCCGCGACCTCAAGCGGGCTGATGCCAGGCACCAGCGGCAATCTAGCAAGCACCACATCGCCGCTCTTCACATACAGTTGAATAAGCGGTTGCCTTAACGCAACTAAGTGCTTTTCGAAATCGATGGGCACGGCCGGAGCGGGTGGGGTCGGAGCTGGCGCTGATGGAACAGACGGAGCTTTCGACCCATCCGACGGCTCGCCTTCGCCCTCTGTCACTTCAGTTGGCGTAACCGAAGTTGAAGCCGCTGCGGCCGCGGCAGCTGCAGCCTCTTTGGCCGCTCGCTCAGCGGCAGCTTTTGCTTTGTGAATGGCATCGGGTAAGACGGAACTGGTTCTCTTCGGAGTCTGAATCACGAAACGACCACGCCAATCCGTCTTACCTAGCAACGTAAACTTATCGGTTAAAAGATCACGCTCATACACCGCGCATCCGCCTTGCGGTCGACCGGTACTGCGAACCGTTACGAGTATCTCAGTTTCAGGCTCCGTCGGTCGAACTCGCAACAACAACCTCTGCGTTCGGCGATTGTTGCGGCCTTGAAGTCCAGGTCCTCCCGAGTAAGCGTAGACGTTGGCATTCATTTTCATGCCATCAGACTCAATGACGGCGGCATAAGTCCAGTGGAGCGGCTCGAGCATGTTGGGAACTCCATTGTTCCCTTCTCGTCGAACCACCGGTTGCATCAAATCGCCAGGACGAACGGAGGCCGGATTGTCATCGGTTAAAATCAAACCACCTGCTTTGAGCCGCAAGTTGGCGGTCTTTGCTGCCGCACTTTCGACTCGGGCAATGGGTGCAAAGGCGCTGGCGACAGCTGCCGATGCAACCCTCGAGATGAAGGACCATGAGTCCGTTTCACGACGAATGGTAGGGCCCATAAACTGAAGACTGCAATCCAGCTCTCGAGCCTTAACAAAGTAACCATCATTCGATCGACCGACATGCACCATAAATATTTTGTCGTGCTGACGCAGCAAACTATCGGTCTGCCATGGCAACAACATCGTAATCGGGCGAGCTAGCTTCTCGATGGCTTTCGCTGCCGAACGAGGCACCAGTGCCGCTTGAATTGTCTTGGCCTCCAAACCAGCCGTGATTGCAGACAGTCCACCATCCATCGGTTTCAGCTTACTAATCAAACCTACAATGGCCGATGTCGAATCGATCGCAGCTTTCGCGGCTTCGGCTTCAATTTTGGCTTTATGCTCTGGAAGAATTGCAAAATCAGCGATCTTTTCGACTGCGTTTTCAAGTGTCTTTACAGAACTTGAAATCGCCGGATCGCGACTGATCACCATGACCAACTCTTCACGAGAAAAATCATCGAGCGTCAGCGATTCGATATCGCGCTCAAGACGACTGCGTACTTCCGCCTCGGAGTGTTTTACTTGAGTATGCCAAGCCGCTTGAAACATGCGGTCGAGATCATCCGATAGCCCTTTGGCAAACTGCGACCGGGCCAATTCCGATATATCCAAGTTCGCATCGAGCGCGCACCAAACCTCGACTTCATAGGGTGAAAACTCCCAAATCTTAATGGCTTCTTGGGCCGCTACTGTTTGTGAGCCCACCGCTAATGCGCACGCGAACCACAGCAGGTTCAGCAAACTGCGGCGGTAAAAACGGTTCATTGAAAAATCTTCAATCACAGTGATCCGACTGGTTAATTAGTTCTGCAAATTTAGTTGGAAGCCGTTTCCAAATGGCCGAGATTGATACGCCACTGGCCCACGTTCTCGTAAAGCGATACCGGTGCATCTTCCAAACCTTCCACATAACGACTTGCCGCAAAACGATCTGTAATCTGCCAAAGCGGGAGAATCGGCAAATGGTAGTCGATCAAGCGGTGGAGGTCCTGCAAACTGTTGCGGACATCTTTCCAGTTTCGGGCTCCACGCAGTTTCTCAAGTCCCTGAACAATAAACGGATTGTCGGTGGCAGCCGGGCCGGTCGCTCCGAGCAATCGCTCAATGTCAGTGGCCGGTTCCCAAAGCGTGGCCGTTACGTATAGCAGGTCACAAGGCGTGTTCACATCAAAACTCTTACCAGGAGGCAAGACCATCATCTCTGCCTTGATTCCAACGATCGCCCACTGCTGAATCATGGCTTGCACCGCCACTCTCGCGAATTCAAAATCAGGGCAAGCCACAATCAGCTTCTCTAACACCGGTGGAATTTCATCGATCTTCTTCGCGGCTTCGTCGAGTTCACGCTGCGTCATTAGGAAAAGCAGCTTAGCCAACTGCGGGTTGTAACCAGCCGGCAACACTTCTGGATCATAAGCATAAGACAATGGATCCGCGCCACCTACTCCGACCGGGAACGGACCACTGATCAGGCGACCATCCTCAACGCGAGTGCTATTGAGCAGTTCGCCTTGCAGCATCCCTTCACGATTCGATCCATAAAGCAGCGCTCGCTTGAATTTATCCTTAGCCAAAAAGGGGTTGTCGGATATCGGCACGAGCATATGAACCGTTGGTAGAGCATAACCGCCGATTTTAATCCGTGGATCAATCGCAAGCCGCTTCGCATCGGCCGGATAAAGTTGGTCGAGCACATCGAGTTCACCGCGAAGCAAATCGTTGACAGCCTGCTTGGGGTCGTCATAAAAGATCTCAACGATTTCAAGCGGTTGGCCATTGGTTGGCTTCGGACCACGAATCGTGTAGGAAGTTTCTTTGGCTTCGACGGTTCCCAGTTGATAACGGCCCGGCAGAGCGCCATGGATGTTGTTTTCAGTTAAAGGCCACTGTAGTAGAGCATGCGGCAGCACATTGGGACGTTTTAGTTTTATCGTGATCTGCTTTGTTGAATTGACAGTGACTGAATCCAGAATCGCCGCCCAAGACGCATCGTAATCCGGATGACGCGTGTTGGCCCGTTCAAGAAGAATCTGGCTCAGTCCAAAGGCTTCCAACGTCGGTTTCGGATTGGGTTCGAGCGACAGAATCAACTCTTGTCGATCATCACTTTGTCGGAATGTTCCGAGCGCGAACCCGTAACGCCCACCTTCGCTACCAGTTTTCAGAAACTGAAAAATCGATTGATTCGTAAGCGCACCTGCGCGTCGAGCGGGCCAATTCACCAAACTGGATGGATCCAACTCAGTGCTTCGCTGCATAACTCCAACGCGAATCATGGGATGCTTGCGATTGATTTCTTGAACAAGCTGTTTCGCAGCCGGCGTTTCAGGCATGATCTCTAACATGGCGGCCGCTGCCGAACGGGCCTCGCGGTATCTCTTATCCGCCATCAATTTTTCGGCTTCGTTCTTTTTCGCCTCAGCCATGTTCGCCAGTTTTGTATCCCAAGCTTTGACCACGGGCAATTTGTCACCGTAGGTCGACTTCAATCGTTTGTGCAGCTGTTTCGCGTTACCGAGCTCACCCGCTTCAAAGTAGGCATTGATCAGTGAATTGGCGACGTTGGAAAGCGCTCCTGAAACTTTTTCGGCTTGATAATCGGGGGCTGTCTGCAATAGCTCTTCCAGCGCTGAAAGCGTTTGGCGATACTCCTGAGACTTGAACATTTTGATGGCGCTCAAGTAAAGAAACTCTTTACGCAACGCCTCTAAGTTCGGCATGGTCGAATAGTTCTTGAGCAGAAAGCTCAAGTTCATAAACGCATCGACGAAATCGCCTGACTTCAGTTTTGTCACCGCTTCGTCGTAGATCCGCTGTTCGTAGAGCTCGATCTTTTCAATGTCTTTCCAGTAGATCTCATAGCGACGTGCTTCACCCACTTTTAGCAGAATGAGATCTTCGAGTTTTGCGGTGTCCGCAGGGCGCGGCGGGACTTGCCGAAAAGGAAGTGGTGCCACTTTGAAACTGCCACCGCCTGCGCTCGGCTTGAGCGTAATCAAATCAAACGGCTGTTGATCGATCAGTGGCGGGTCAGAAATCTCAAGACTATCATCCTGGGCGTAAACCGGCATTGTGCTTTGCAATAGCAGTACCGCCGCAAAAAGTTGCAGTACAAACCGCAGCGTTGTGTTTGCAATCGAATAGCGATTTTGCATGATGCGTTCCATCTATTCGATTGTGCGAGTGGTTGGAATCGGTAGAAGCAATACGGCTCCTTCGTCGCTGCCGACGATTACGTTACTTGCGATCAGCTTAGCCGTTCCGCTGAGCGGCTGCCCCACATCGACGGACGCGGTGACTGCGCCAGAACTTGCATTGACGACCCACACCTGACCGCCCGAAGTTAAAAACACCAGCGACTCACCCGATTTTAAAGGCGGCCCCAGAAGCTTGGACTTTGGAAAATCGACGGACCAAAGTTTTTGATTGTCTGCTGATACCGCCTGCAATTTTCCATCGAGCTGAACCACGATGGCGTTATCCGTTACGAACGGGCCAGCGACTAAGCGACCATCCAGCGAAAGAGCAACTCCCTTGGCCAAACTGGTTGCGTCGAACTGGAGTAAGTTATCAGCAGCGGGCGTTATTTCGATACCAAAGACTTTATTGCTTAGTGTCACCAGTGGTCCGGACAAACGATGCTCAAGATCCATTTCGGAAAGGGACCGAAGCGCATCGCCGACACTTAATCGAATCAACTTCTGAGAACTATTGGCAGCGACCAGAGTTTTTGAATCGGCCAAATAGACGGGCTGGTTCCAAGTGATGCGTGCACCAGGTTGCATCGGGACTTGGAAGGGGCTGCCTGCAGGAGCACCGTTGCTTGGGTCGACCAACACGAGCTGGCCGTTCTCTAAACCAATCGCGAACCGGCCTTCAACGGCGGTCGGCGGGCAACTTGGTTTCGATCCACCAAAATTTGCTGATAGCACTCGCATCTTGTTCGAACCCGTCGGCGAATAAACGGCAATTTGATTTGGTGTCGAAGTATTGAGTAACATCATCTCACTGGTCAATTGGGTTGGGAAGCCGAACTTGAGCTGCGATTTACTCTCGCCAGGATTGCTGTCTGCAGACTCGCGAATCGGTTTGGTGGGATCAAGCGTAAACATCATAGCGGCGGAGTTGATCGCATCGGGTTTACCTGCCCCTGGCGTAGCCACAGCCACCACCGGCACGCCCAGATCAGTCGCCCAAAGCGGACTGCCGGACTCAGAATTGACCGCAGAAACTCGAATACCTGAGTTACCGCGCAGCGTCCGGCAATGAATCATCGTTTCGCCGATTATCTGCGGTGGACTGGTGAATCTGTCGCCATCTTCTAACACCCAGGCACGCTCAAGCTTGCCTCGTGAAACGACTAAGTCCATTCGAATCAACATGCTCTCGGCGATCCACAAACGGTTGTTGCCCGCGGCCAAATAGGATAGACGCGGTTCTAGATAACTAGCTGGAACTGGATCGAAACGGCTTACCTTATCCTTGTCCGCAGCCGGCTCCACATCCAAGACCGCAATCTCGCCTAAGTCGGTGATGACAAACACTCGCCGCCCGTCAATCTGCGGTGGGACAACGATATTCCCTTTCATACGGAAAGGCTGCTGCGTGCTTTGCAACTCCAGTCCTTGCGCAGATGTGTTGAAGACACGGATCAGTGAATGGTCACCGCGATTCTCAAACACGAACAGTTGTCCAAGCACCAAGACCGGAGGCACTGTAATGGCTCCAGCCCGATGACCCAGGTAGTGGACCTCTTTGCACGACCCGTCGCCGCGAGACAACACGTATAAATTGCTGCTTTCGGCAGCCACATACAGGTGTTGCTTGCCGGCCCCAGAACCAGGTGCCACCGACACTGGCTGCGGCACTTTAAGCATCCACTTTGTTTGACCTGTGACAGCGTCCAGATTTACCACTGTGCCATCCAAGGTGCTTGCATAAATGTTTTCACCATCGACATACGGTCGATGCGAGGGAGTCGACATGCTTGCAAACCACTGTGTTGCACCATTCGCTCCGGCCAAGCGTTGTATTCGTCCAAGTTCAGGTTGGCACACCAGGACATCGCTGGCCGCGGTATCGCTAAGCCGTATCGGTTCGTTTTGGAAATCGCGTCCGATATATTGTCGCCAAAGTACTGAACCGGTTTGCCCATCCAAGCCGTAGACCGAACCCTTCACCTTCACAAAAAGTTGTCGACCGTTAAGCGCCGGTGCACTGCCTTTCGACATGTTGCCGAGCACAAAGGTGCGACCGATGGAGGAAGCGGGAGCCTCTTTGGATAGTTGAATATTCAATGTGCCTGGACCAACCAGCGACTCTTGAATCGCGGTCGCTTCTCTGACTTTCGCGTTCAGTCGCTCGTCTGTTTCGAGTTGCGGGTAGCGATTGATCAGTTCGCGACGAATCTCGTGCGCGCCAAGAGCGTCTTTGGTCGCCAGTTTCGCATTGATAGCTTCAATCGCTTTGACCAGTTCTTCCTCACGATTAATCTCGCGAACGATTCTTTCACGGCCTTCAGCTATGCGAAGATACGTTTGTTCCTGAGCCGTTCGTTGCGCGCTGCCAACATACTCCGGGTTGTTGATGATCTTGAGTAGTTCCTCCATCTGTGTCATCAGTGACTTACGATCGGCAACTGATTCGGTTTTATCGGCGCGGTCATTGAACTTGCCAGCCAAGCTTAAAAGCACGCCGTACAAATCACCTTGTTCGCCTGAAAGCGACGGTTCACTGGCAATACTTGGCAGCAACTGAGAGATTGTTTTCAGTCCTACACTCGGATCCGAGGCCAGTTCGACGTCTTTGCGGATGAGCGCTAGCGCCTGGCGCACTTTGGCAAAGGAGATATTTTCGTCGCCACTGAAGTTCTTGGTAAACGTGGTGTAAATCTCCGCCGCTTTTTCGTAGTTGCGTTGCTTGTACGCTTCGTCGGCATTTAGCAGTGTATCTTTAGCGTTGCCTCTCCAGAAACTCCAAGTCAACCAACCGCCGAGTATCAACACCAGCGCGAACATCATCCCGATACCCAAGATTCGAAATGAGTCCCAAGGATTTACCTTGGCGCTTACTTCAACATGTCGAGGCCGCACGGGTTTTAGTGGCTTGGATTTTTGCGGACTTGAACCGGCAAGCTTTGAAGTAGTCGTCGAAGCGTTTGCTTTCGATCGGCTAGGCTTTGCGCGGCCAGGGCGAGTGCTGGCTTCAACCACTTCGACAGGTTCAACATCTACGACTTCGACAACATCGTCGATTGGCATAACTTCGACGGGAGCTTCGTCGGCAACAAAAATCGCCGAAGGGCTGGGTTTCGCCTGCTGGTTATCCGGCAGAAAATCGAGTTCAGATCCAACGTCGCTTCGCGACGTGGGCGATGCTTCGCGTTCGCCCTCGCCCTTGAAATCGGCGATTAATTTTGTGGCTTGAAACTTGGTCAGATGACCATTGTCGACTAACAGCTTCGCAATCATTTCTGGAGTTAATCGAGACTTGACTTCGGCAACCTGACGTCGAAGTTCATCGATAATGGACGGCGAAAGAAGTTGTTGAGCAGCGAGCTGTTCTATGAATTGTTTAGCCTGCACTTGCAATGATCCGATGCGACGTGGTGCGGAATGACAAGAAGTAACAAGAGAGAAGAGTCGCTAAGCGACCGATCCAGTTTTCAACGTTATAATCACTGAGAAACAAACCTTGTATGAATCACCTACCAATTTTGGATGAGTTCAATCGACTAGGGGACGCGTACTCGCGGCCAAAAACGCACCTGCGAGCCACTAGAATGCTGCAAATCGAGCAGGTATTACTGATGATAACCGCTCGTGAACTGCGTTGCATCGTGAAGTGCAAAAACTGCGAAGTTTTCCTAAAACGCACGGCTAAAAGTCGGGATTTTTGACTAGAGCTTCAGCACAGTTTGGTTTTGCTCTGGGGTGGTAGGGTGGCACGCTCTGAGGCTTTGCGAAGGGCGTGGTTTGATCGACATTAACCAGGCCCTTCGCAAAGCCTCACAGCGTGACACCGGAAAGATATCACTGAACGGTTCGGTACCGCTGTTCAATAACCACAAAATCAAACCCCGATGAAACGGGCTGCGATTCAAAAACCGTCTTGGCGATCTCACGGACTTTACTGTGTCCTTTGCTGATCGCGTACTTCATCTCAGTCTGGTAGATTCGGTCTTCGAGCTCCTTTGGGATAAACTTTAGCATCTGTCGACCTTGAGTTTGAACGCCCGCCTGGCCAAGCAGTTGGCGATCAAAGGCGACCAACGGCCCGTCTTGTCGCCACATGAAATACAACCGTTTCTCTTCGCTCCCTTTTCCCGATCGTTTCTGCGGAGTTCCGGAAAAACCAAAGGCGTAGTCAACCAGTTTCGATTTGCCGATGCATCCCAGTTCGATTTTGTAGAAATCCAACTGCGAAGCGTAGGTCTTGACATCTTTGGCTAAAAACTTTAATTCCCAACGCTCAAAGCGAGAGACGATGTCTTCGCCTTCACCCAGCGGTCCTGGAGGGCGACTATCTCCGCGTCCCGAGCCGACTGCGGATGCATTGACGTCGGTGTCGACGTTGTCCATCGTTGCCGCCACACTCGTCACCGCATCGGTTACCGCTTCGAGCGACTCAGCAAGTGTCGGCTCGCTCAGAAAGTCGGCTTCTTCGGCCCCCGGCGGTTCAATGTCGCGGGCGAAACCTTCCGCATGGTCGCCGCGTCCCGCCACTCGTTCCTCTTCAACTTGGATGCCTCCCGTTTCCCACTTGTATGTACTGGTAAACCAGATCACAAACAAAACGAAAACCAGCGCGCCGGTAATGAGAAAACTGCTCATCAGCATACTGGCAACGACATCGACTTTTTGCGTCCGCAAATTTCGAGTGTTGGTGATTTGACCAACTTCGTTATGCTGACTAGCGGTGCTCATTAAGGCGATCCCTGAAAAGCAGATGAGTTAAGGCGACCCCATTACTATAAACCAGACTACGACGGCCATGTTCAAGTTGTCAATACAAAGCGTCGTTTTCCTCGGGAAAGTGAAGCCAAGCAGCCCTTTGTTGACTATGCTAAAGCAGAGTGACATCGGGCAAGGGCCAGCGCTGATAATTGACCGGGCGATTCACAGACTATAGACTTGGGTGGCAGCATCAGCCGCAACGTGTTAGAGAGCGTCCCGCTTAGGAGTTTGAACTGAAGCTGATCATTACGGTGGTATAGTCTTATCAGCCGGAAGGCGTTAGCCACCGGGTGTGTATTGAACCGGAGGCTAACGCCTTCCGACTGATAGATCACCTGTAAATCCGCGTTTTCAAGTTCATTCCTAAGCAGGACGCTCTCGTTAGCGTCCGGTTTCTTCGTCTAGCAACCGGACGCTAACACGTTGCAGCTGATGATGTCCTTCCAAAAGTTGAATCGTGCGGACGCACTAGCTCATCGGTCACGCGCAACAGGTTTCTTTTTCCTGAAGTTTAATATCGCGACTACTCAAGAGTCTTTAAGGATCTCCGAATGCTCTATTCATTCGTTGGGCAAGCTGACTACTTCTTCCTCGCCGGAGCGGCACTATGGGGATTGTTCAATCTGCATCTGGTCTGGACCCTCGTTGCACGCCTCAGGTTTAAGAACGAAGCGGCGCAGGATGCCTTTTTGGACAGTATCGCACCGGACCTCGAACGTGGCGATTATGCGGCAGTGCAAGCCAAATGTGAAGGCGACCGCCGCGCTATTCCGATGCTCGTCGATATCGCTATGCAAAACAGTGATATGGAACCGCAGGCGCTCCACGATCTCGTGACCGACCGCTTTCAATACGATGCCATCGCCCAGATCGAAGCCAGTACCGCCTGGGTTTCAACGATCATCAAGTTGGCTCCGATGCTTGGGTTGATTGGAACCGTGGCCGGTATGATGGGTGCTTTTGAAACTCTCGAAACCGCGACTACATCTGAACCCACCAAACAACTGCTCGCAGATATTCGTATCGCGCTCGACCACACACTGATCGGGCTGCTGATCACGGTCAGTTTGCTAGTCGCGATGGGTGTTGTAAACAATCGAATCAAAGACATGGAAGAACTCGCCGGCTTCGGCCTAAATCGATTCTTCGAACTATTTGAAACCAGTCGCCAAGCCGAATATCGCTAGCCGTGGCGTATGCTTAGGTGGCGTATGCTTCCAGCTTGCGATCTTCAGTCCCAATGTCTTCAGCCCCATGTCTTCAGCCCCCAATGTCTTCAGCCCCCTATGTCTTCAGTCCCAATGACTTCAGCCCGTATATTGAGCCTGCCTTGAGGAGCTCTCGATGGCCGTAAAGCGCCTGTGCAAGAAACGTGAATTTGATGGCGAGTTCGACATCACGCCGATGATCGACGTCGTACTGCTATTGCTGATCTTCTTCATCGTGACAGCTCGCATGGAACCAACCATCGTCGCAGAATTACCAAAAGCCAAGAACGGTGACGTCGCCGCAGGTGAAGAAGGTGTTGTTATCAACGTAAAGCAAAGTGCCGATGGCAAGGTGGAAGTGATCCGCCCCAACAAAGTCGCTTTCTCATCTGACCCTGATCAGATGGCCACTGAAGTCGAAGAGTACGTTCGCAATGCCGTCGAAAATGAACAGCGTAAATTTGTGCTCATTCGCGGCGAGCCCGCGGTGAAAACCCGCGAGATGACTCGCGTTCGCGTCGCCGCCTCAGCCGGCCTTAACGAAGATCAGCAAATCCTGATCGCTGTGCAGCAATAATAACAGTGCACTAGATGATCACTAAAAGCAATCGAATATGAGCGTCAAAGTAAAGTGTACCAGTTGTGAAGCGGTTTTCGCAGTGCATGAACGTGTACTCGGAAGCACCGTCGGCTGTCCTCGCTGCGACTTCAAGCTGACTCTGCCTACCGCCGCCGAACTTGCCGAATTTCAACAGTCATTAGCTGAAAAAGCGAGGCTTGCCGAGAAAGAAAAGCGAAGAGCCGCTAAGCGTGCCCTGCTTGCTCAACAAGCCGCGCTGCAAGTCGAAACAGTGTCAACCCAGCCACAGTCGGCACCAATTAAACGTCGACCCAAACGTGAACGCCCTCATCAAGGACACGAAGAAGCTTGGGATATCACGCCGATGGTCGACGTCGTGTTCCTGCTGCTCATTTTCTTCATGCTCACCGCATCGTTCAGTATTCAAAAAGTGATCCGCACCGGCCGTCAACTCAGCGAGCAACCCAGTAGCAACGCATCGAGCGACAAAGACCCAGAGAATGCCGGTCCTATTGTGCAAGTCGATGAATTCAATAGCTACGCCGTGGTTTCAGCGGACGATCGTGAAGAAGTTGCCAGCAAGCAGGATTTAATCGTTGCGCTGGCTCGATTGAAGGAACAATCGTCCGGCGATGATATGGACACGCTCACGGTTCAAGCTCATGAAGAGAGCACGCACGGAGCCGTCGTCGGTGCCCTCGACGCCGGCCGCGCCGCCAAATTCAATCGATTTAAAACCGTGATGGTCGAACAGTTTTAGATTTGGTAGCTGGTTTTGTAAAAAACCGGCGAAGGTTAGGTGGCTGGTTTTGTGAAAAACCGGTTGCAGGAAAGTGGTTTGCCCGGTTTCTTACGAAACCAGCTACTCAACATGGACGCAACGATTACTGCGCCACAAACTCGTAATCCGGCCTTACGCCCAAGTACCAGGCTTTCCAATACTTGAACGCGGCCATCTTCTCTTCTTGCTTGGGTTTGATTTTCAAAGTCCCCGCATTCAACTTGCGGCTCAACAAACGCAGGCTCTCCTCAGCGATCATGGGAACCATATCGTTCGAGTCAAGCAGCGCGTAAATCAACTCAGGCGCTTGATCAAAATCTTCACTGCGACCCAACAGCTTAGCTGCTAGCTGCCGCGACTTGTAATCATTACTGACCAGTAATCGCGACAACCTCGCCACTTGGTCTTTGCGTTCACCGGGATCTTTACTCAGCTTTAGATTCTCTGGCAACAAACCGATTTCGACGTTACCGGTACTTTCGCTTTCCATCAGCGCCAAAAGATTTTCGACTGAAGTTTCGGCATCGTTAACGATCCGATCACCAATTCTGCGAACAGACGAAACGTCATCGGGCAACCCATATCCGCCTGCCAGCAAACCCTCGTTGATTTTACCGATGGCTTTTTGGGTGCTGCGCACAAGGAATAGCATCGCGAAACAAGTACAAATTTCATCCGACGTGTAATCAGCCTTTTTCGCTTGTGCGAAGGCTCCATTTCGCTCCTGCAGACTTGCCAGTTCCGTGACGCCTCGGTTGTACCATGCTGGACTTTTCGGTTGCTTTGCCTCTCGAACTTCCAGGAAGCTCTCGTAGCGCTCTTGAGAATATCGCCAGTAATAATAGAAAAAGCCACCGCTAAAGTCGGTCGCATTCTGATACTTCACCGCCGCATCGATTGTAGGATCGAGGTCATCACGTTTTAGAGTCAATTCGCGACGCTCAGCTCTGTTTTTTTTGACCAAATCCGTGCGAATAAAAGCATCAGGAATTCCGTCTTCTTCAGCGTTACCACGCTTCATTTGGCGATAGAAACCCAAAACATCTCCTGCAATCAAAATCGAACAAGAGCCGGCGGTTGCCAGTGATTTCGTCACGCCGGTCTGGGCAGTTAAGCCAGGACCTGTCGGAATCACTCCCTGGTAACCCCAACCACCCGAAGGATCGCGAGTCGCAATCAGATAGCGGATCGCGCCTTCGACGGTTTGAGTAGGCACATCCAATCCAATTTTGTGCAACGTCCACAGAGCCAACATGGCGTATTGAACTTGCGAAGTATCGCCGGTCGGTTTTTCCAAGTAACCAAAACCACCGTGCGATTTTTGCACAGAGACTAGCCAAGAAAGAACCGTTTCGAGATCACTGCGATAAGCCACCGGGTCGGCTTCAGCCAGCAAAACCGCCGCCACACTGATTCCATAAACCACCGTCTCACCATGTCGGCCTGAACGCAGGCCACGAATCATCTGCTGCGCGACCGCGATCCCTTCTTTGACTTTCGGCAATTCGGGATCACCGGTGACTTTGAGCAGTGTATAAGCGACAATCGCAGTCGCTCCACCGTCATAATTGTTCGATTGGGTCTTGGAGCTGTTTAGGAATTTCACTCCCAAGTCCAGCATCGCCTGCACTTTGGGATGCTCGGGTGTGTAGTTTTGAGCGCTCGCAGATTCCGGTAAGCCAACCAGCCAGCAGACCACGATCATTATGCAAGTCGAAATGCGAATTTTGATCATGGACTTTCCTTCATTGCGCATGCTTACAAACTTGTTTGCCGACCGCCCCAGCAAATCTCCATCCTACATCATCGCTTCAAAACATGCCAAACCTGACCACCGTATCCGCCGCTGGTTTAGCAAGAAACCGGCCGCACGGTTACAGGTAGCTGGTTTCGTGAGAAACCGGCCGCCGCAGTATTTGTCGTCGGTTCTGCAAAAACCTGCCGCAGGATCATTCGTAGCTGATTTTGTGAAAACCGGCCCCTCTGAAAACCCGTAAATGATTTCGCAAAAAACCGTCCGTAGCTCGATTCTTGACCGTTCCATCCGCTTTCTGATCCAACCAGCTTCTGGTCGCACCAGTTGACACATTCGCTTGGCACTAATAGCATTTGACCTAGTTGGAAGTGGCGGTTGAGCGATCAATCTTCATTTTCACGGCCAGGTAGCTCAGTTGGTAGAGCAACGGATTGAAAATCCGTGTGTCGCCGGATCATTCCCGGCCCTGGCCACTCCCGCTACAACTCGGGATCTGCGAAATCACGAATGCGGGACGCAGCCCGCTCAGGCTGTGCAAACTGGCCCTCCCCACGCGGTCGTTAACTAACCTCGGGGAGGGCCTTTTTCGTTTCCATCCAAAGGCCATCCCGATGAAGCTAACCGTGTTGTTGCTGGCTTGTGTTTGCTATAGTGCCGGATGCAATCAAACGCCACCAGCGCAGGGGAAATCAAATGCGACAACACGCAGAGCAGTGGAGCCGGAAGGCAATTACATTCCTTACTCACCTGACGAAAAAACGGCTCCCCGCTGATTTGCAAAAGCCCACTTGGGCAATCGCAGTCTGCACGCTTCTTCTTTTGGGTCTAATTGGTTTCTACACCGGACTCTTTACCGGTGCGTCGCAAGTGTCAACGACGGCGACCGTCGTGCCCCTGCTCTTTGGGCTTCTAACTGCCCTGATGTTGAATGATGTGAATTGGATCAAGTTGGCCGCAATGACGGTTTTTTTGTTCACGTTTGCTCACGGTCATAAACTCGGGCAGCACATTGACGAACCGTTGTCAGTGCGGCAGATGCTACAAGCGCGTGGGCATTTGGATTCGATCTCAAATCCCCTCTATAACGAATTATTGCTGCTTGATGCGCAAATGCGGTCTCTCGGGCTTGAAGGCAGCCGACACAACGCAATCTTGTACGGCGTGGGCGCAACGTTAGTCGAGGATGCAACGATTTCCGATACTGAAAAACTTGAAGTACTAAAACGGTACCGCGCCGAGCTCCACGAAATGAAATAGAAAGTATGAATATGGCTGAGAAACCTGGTTGTGCGAAGACTGGCTGCGGTTGTGCATTACTAACTGCGGTTGGAGCGGCCGCTTTGCTTTTCCTGCTCTCACAGGCCGCAACGCAGATGCCGAATGCGGCAACCGTCGCACAACCGCAAACGCAAGCGGGTTCTGAATCGCTGGGTTTTGAATCTGATAAGACGGTCATTCCAGGGCTTGAGACTGTTGATATCTATTTGAATCTTACAAATAAGGGGTTCACGAAAACAGGGCCGCGCAAATTGGTTGACATGGTCGAAACTGTATGCGAATCGAAAGAGGCTTTTTCGACTTTGCGAGTGAGCATTGTCGGACCTACACCTGGCCCTGTGTCTTATGTAGTGGCGTCTGGGGAGAATTCAGGGACTGAATCAACGGACGCTGTCGTTGGTGAATTCTTCGGATACATCGCAACAATTCCCTACGATGATGCAACCCCAGAAGCGGCAAAGCAGTGGGTGCTAACAAACATCAACCGCAATGCAAAACGCCGCTTTGGCAAGGTCGACTTTGAAATTACTGCCAATGCACCAAGATCGCGAATACTTACGATCACTGTTGCAAAGTGACGGAAATTTGATACTTTCGAACTAGCCGCCTGGAACGGCACCAACCCGCGGCGGCGATCGCCTATGATCGCCGCCGTTTTGATAAACTCACGGCGAGAAGCCGTTTAACGAGTGGCCGCGTGCGACGTAAAAACTCCACGCGGCCTTTTGATTCTCAATTTGATGTGGGCATAGTCCAAAGGTTGGCAACGACCGGAGCCTAGGACATTGGCCAATCGAGCGTTGCCGTTCGATTGGCTTTTTTCTTTCATAAATCCCGAACGCATAGTTGACACGGTGAACTGAAGCACGGTAGATTGCCACGCAGTTAACGACCGCCGTCTCGATTCGCTTCTGTTTGGCCTGAGAACCCAAATATCTTGCGACTCAACAAAAGACGACGGTAAAAAATCCGTCCTTCTGTTAAACGCTGAACCCAAGTTCTGGCGTTCTTCCGGAGTTTCAAACTATGGCAATTCGCAATTGCGAGCCCGTACGTACTTGCTTTAAAGTAGGCGACAAAGTGCGTTGCAAATGGGCTAAGAATTCCGACGGCACGTTGACCGTTGGAAATGTATACAAAATTCAATGCGGCCAAACCGATGGCGGCAGCTCTGTCAGTGTTGAAGGCATCGTGGGTGCTTTTGATGCTTCGCGATTCGAGCTTGTGAAAAGCACTACCAGAGTCAGCCCATGGCCAAAGGCTAGTAGAGCTGGCCGCGCAGGCACTGAGAAAATCATTTGGGTCGACGCATCGATTCAAGTGCCTGACGAAGACATAACGGTCCTGGTTCAAACGGCGGACCACGTCGGTGAAGCTGTCCTGGATTGTGGCGAGTGGGAATGGATTAACGCGATGCCATGCCCTCACGTTTTCTACTGGGCTCACATGCCGATCGGGATAAATGGCGGTGAACTGTGATCACCTATACCAAAGAGCAACGAGCGATTGCGGCCCGCGAAAACAAGGCATTGGTGACAATCGCTATCCCTGGCTTCGAATTCCAAGGGCCGGTGGATGCGGTTGATTTAAAGCCGCTTGATGATTTTGTGATGCAGTGGATTGTCAGTCGCTACAAAGAGCCAGAACAAGTAACAGCGACGCGAACCCCATATGCGAGGTCCACGATTCCAGACGAAAATCCGCAAAATCTTCCACTGCATAAAACGTGTGGTGACTGTGATCATTTCGAATATTGCAAACGGAACATCGGACGCATCGCGGGCGATGAATTTTGCGATTGGCATCCTTCGCGGTTTGCACAGAAAGGCGGTGCGTGATGGTTGCTTACAGTTTTAAACAACGTTTCCTTGATCCGATCGTGAGCGGAACTAAGACGCAGACGATTCGAGGCAATGGCAAGCGACGGCATGCACGCGTTGGGGATTCGCTTCAACTGTACTGCGGTATGCGAACCAAAGCATGCATGAAGATCATCGCCGATCCGATTTGCACGCTGGACCTTGAAGCGTTTGCGCGAATGGATGGCTTTGCAAACCTTTCTGATATGTCCGCGTTTTGGATGGAGAACCACGGCGTTGGTGATCAAGTCGGCACGCTGATTGGATGGGAGCGTGCATCATGAGCTTGGCTTCCAATCTTCGCAAAGCGGCTGAGTTGGCTGCGATCGTGCAACCAAACGCAAAAGCTTACTGCAACGTTTATGCGTGGGGCGTCAGCTTCACGGTTCAACCTTTGGAACTGGTCCGAATCTTTAATTTGCTGAACGTTCGCAAATCGGCACTCAAAGTATCGCGTACCGATGATTATACGCATCTGCGATTCACCGCACGCGGGGCGGATTTCGTCGCACTGATTGAACACGAAAAGTTGCCAGAGTTTTACGCTTCGCTGGGCGGTAGTTTGCAACCCAAGCTTACAACTCGTAAGCAGCCGCACATCGATGTTCGGCAGAATCGGCCGCTTTTGATCCCGCCAACGATCGGCGGTGCATCATGAGCCAATGGCATGACGTTGCTGAGTTGATTCAATCGCAGTTGGATCGTATCCAAGGCGAGTCGATGCAAGCCGGGCAAGTTGCACAACATCCCGACGCAGAAATTGAATGCACTGTTGATGCAATCGCTGGGTTGATTGAAGCCAAGGCCAAAGTTCGCTTGCAGGTCGGCCCAGAACTGTTTCGGTTCGATTCGTACACGCAGTGGGTAAACAAAGCGCAAAGTTGGTTTCGCCGCGTTCGTGCTGGGACCTTTGTTTGCATCGACCAGTGCGGTCGTATCTGCGCGACCGGAAAACAATTCCAGCGAGCTGACAAAGAGGGCCAATTCCCGATTGTCGTTTACGCGATCGATCCGGAGGCCGAATCATGAAAAGTGTTTGGTTCTTAATCGATGGGAACAACTGGTTTGCACGCGATTACTTTGCGTCTTCTAGTTCTGCCGGCATTAACTTCCGACGGCGGTTGGATGATTGCCGAAAGATGGTTAATGAGCATCAGCAATTGGAGCGCGTGGCGGTGGCTTGGGATTCACCGTCTTTCAGGCACCAATTGCGAGAAGGGTACAAAGCTGGGCGAAACGAGAAACCTGAAGGATTCGGGGCAGCGCTAAACCAGCTGCGTACTTCGCTGGAAAACGAGGGCGTTGAACAACTGCAACGCGATGGCTTCGAAGCTGACGACATCCTGGCCTCGATGGCTTCAACGGCGATCGACGAAGGATGCCAGGCGGTGATCGCAAGCAGTGATCACGATTTGCACCAAACGTTGCGACCTGGTTGGGTAACTCAAGCCGTTGGATTCAATCGGCCACGGATGGGGGAATTCCGTGCCGATTGGATCACGGCCGCATCGATCAAGAATCTGTACGGCATTCAATCTTGGCAATGGGTCGATTACCGCGTGTTGACTGGTGACACTAGCGACAACGTCATGGGCTGCCCTGGCGTTGGACCTAAGACGGCGGCAACGATCCTGGCCACTTGTGAAACGCTCGAGGGATTTTTTGACGAGCCGTTCAAGCCTGCGATTAGTCCACGGCTGCGGACACTGGTAATTGCGTTTCGTCCGCTGGTGGCGGAGCTGCGAGAGGTTCACGCGTTGCGGTCAGATTTGATTTTCGAACCTGTTTCAACAAGGCCGTAAAACATGGCGGGTAAAACTTACGAAAAGGCCGGTAAGGCAATTGAGCAACGAGTGCGTAGGGCGCTCAAGACTCATAGCAAACTTGAAAGAAAATCAAATGAAGTTACCGCAAACTATGGAAGCCATCGCGACAACGGAAGCGAAGGCATTGTCAGAACTCAAAGTAGTTATGCCGGTTCGAATGTCGAAACTAAGTGAGATACTGATCACATCGCGACGCGGAGCCGCAAAGCTCTCGCCCAAAGTGTGGCAACCGAGAATGCTGATCAGTTATTGCGAAGCGCTTGAGAAGGCGATGGAAATTCCCGCAGTCGAGGCGATCGCAAAAGACACGCATGCGGGCATTGGATCTACCGCATGGCTGGCGTTTGCGCAGTTGGCGGCCGTGCTCATTGAAACCTCTGATCGGCAAATGCTGGGTTGGGTGTCACGATCGTGCGACTTGGTTGCTAATCAGATCAACGCGAGGGCTCCGCTGACTGCGGAAACACTTTCGCGAGTAGCCGAAGAATTGCGGGAGTTTCTTGGCCTCAAAGACTGCGCTTGCGAAACGTGCATTGCAGTAACATCCGTGCAGGCCTGCCAAGCGGCGATGGTTGCGGCCGGGAATACTTCTGACGAATGGCAGGATCTGGCAGGCAAACTAAGCCAAGCAGCGAGTGAACTGATTGAGTCGATTAAGAAGCCGGTGCTAAGTGCATCGGTTGAAGCGACTGAACTGCCAAAGCAAGGCAATTCGGGTTGTCCACATCCGTCACTGAACTAGCTTTCGCACTAATCCCACCATTTGCGCCGACTTGAATAAACCAAACTCAACTATGAAAAAACGTGACCAGAGCAACCACCGTGCGTTTCGCCTTGCTAATGCGGCGAGCTATACCTCTGCGGGGCATGCAGCGGTTTTGATTTTCCATTTCGCGGTTGGTAGGGATGCGGACCGCCTAATTAAGGCACACCATGAGCACGGCAGAATCGTTACCCCTACCAGAGCCCGAACGCACGCCGGAGCCAAGCCCACTCCGCTTGTTTCAACCGGTCGACTCAGAAACTCCGCCGCCGAAACCAAAGCGGGACCGAACGCTCGAGGCGGCATTTTTGAAGCTAGTGAAGCCGAAGATGCTGCAGCGCAGTCGGAAGCCTGGCACGATTCGCGATATCGAGCGGGCACTCGAGAAGTGGCGGGAATACTGGACCGCCCAAATGCAAATAGACACACGGATATCAGATCCTTGTGTGCTTTTGAACGTGAAAGTTCGCCATTTGGAGAAGTGGCAAACGCATTTGCTGAAAGAGTTGCAGCTATCGCCGCCGACGGTCAATCGTTATCTGGGATCGATCCGCCAAATCCTAGTCGCCGCCGAGTCGCGTGGCATCGTATCGCGACGCCCAAAGGTGGAGCGATTACCAACGCACGCCGCGAAAAAGTTTTATCTAACAATCGAGCAAGTCGAATCGCTGTGGTCGGCGGCCGGCGCAGCAACGTGGCCTCGGGTGCCTGGATTGTCTCCCGGCGATTGGTGGCGATGCGCGTTGGTGTTGTATTGGGTATACGGCTTTCGAACGCAAGAGCTGATCGCGTTTCAAACGGGCAAGCAATCGCTGACCTGGTCAGCGATTTCCCTCGAGGTCGAAACACCAAACCCAGAGGGTACAGCGAAAAACGCATTAGGCTGGCTCGTTTACACGCCACAAAAGCAGAGCTGGGCAAAGCCGCAACCGTTGTACCTGCCTTTGATACCAGCGACTCGAGCGGCAATCGATCGGCTGCGAACTGCAGCCATCCATCGCGACGGCGAGCTGCAAGCCGGCGCAAGACTGTTTCCGCTGGGGACGGCTCACAAATCGTTGTATCGCGAGTGGCGTATGTGGCAGACTCGGGCAAGAGTGCAAACCAAAGCGGGCACGCCGTTCTTGCTGAAGTCGTTGCGCAAGTCTGCCGCGACGTATTTGGAAAAGCATCGCAAGGGACTTGGGGCAGCGGTATGCGGTTGGGCCGATCGGGAGATATCGCAAGTGATGCAAACGCACTACGCAGTCAACGAGCTCGAGCTGGTCGACGAATTGGCGACCTACCCGACGCCTGAATGTTTTGTGAAGTTGGGCGGCGGTTCAAGTCAGATGGAATTGTTTTGATTGGGCAAGGAAATGGCTTTAGACGAAATCGAAAAATGGATTGTGGACAGATACGGCCCAATTTCGCATTCGGCAGTTGATGCGGATTTGTTCTCAATCTACGCCGCTGCCGTTCCAGTCAGTGGCGGCGTTTCGATTGGCATGGGGCCAAATCGGCAACTTGCCATCCATGACCTTTACGAATCACTTTCATTGAACCGCATTCACGTCACCGCGTTGAGCGGATTTTGGAGAAAGCGTAGAGACGCAATTCGCAAACGTGGCGGTTAGGAATCGCGTCAGATTGAAATTGAGCTGAGGAAAGGTTCCAAGGCTAACAAGGAGTGTTTTTATATAGGAGTTTTTTCCATGCTTGTACTTACACGTCGCGCAGGGGAGTCGATCACAACCAGCGGACCGGCTGAATTTGTTTTGGTTCGTCAAAAGGGAAACGTTTCCGTAATCGGGATCATTGCGGCGCCAGAGGTCAAAATCCTTCGAAAGGAACTTGAGCCGAAGGAGCCGATCAAATGACGGTACCACAAGAAACGGCGCGGCGCGTTCTGCTTGATTCGCCACGGATAGGCAATCGCGTTGCAGTGGAAATGCTCAAACGGTGCGAGTGCAATTGTTTAGATTGCCAGCAGCTTGTCAGTTGGCTGACTGTTCCAGAGTCGATACGCCAGCTAACGTTGCCGCATGTTGATTCGTTTACGCGCTGCCTTGCAATGAGTGAGTGCGACGAGTGCTTGGCATGGCTGCAAATGCTGGGGCGGCGTGCCGGAGAATCCATTCGTAATAGCGATGTTCTCGACCTTCGTCAGCGTTGGGATCTTGAAAACATTCACACGCAAAACCGCAACTGGGTCGACGGGCTGCGATGCGAACTATGGTTTTTCAATTCGCTCGCGACTTGCATTGGGAAAGAGTATGCGAAGGAAGCGATTGCAAAATGGGGTGATAAGTTCGACTTGTACCGATACCTCGCAGAGTTTGACGATTACAGCGGGTTGCCGTTTAGTCGTTTGATGCGAATGGTGATCAACCGAGCTGCCCTGGATTTTTGTTTGCATCACAAAGCCGAGATTAAAGCATGGGGGCGAACGTAGATGGAGCTCCCACTCATTGAAATCGCTTTAGAAGCGGATCGGCGCGACGAGGAACTGGCTCGCGAGAAAGTTGCCCGTGACGCGATTATTCGGCAACGCATCCAAATGGCACAGACGGCCGCCGAAGCCGTCGGCATTCGCCGTGGGATGCTGCCCTGGCAGTTGATCACTCTGATTGCCAAAATAGCCGGTTGGGGCTCGCTCCAAACGACGCGTCGCGATCTGTACACCGATCGCGACCTCAATTGTAGCGAGAGCGGTCTAAAGGCTAGCTTGAAAGCCCTCGAGGACGCTGGACTGATTAAACGTGACACGCTGGCTAGGCCATCGTACCGGGGCAAAATGGAGGAAATTGGAATCGAATTGACTTTGCAAGCCGCCTACATTCGCACGCTCTCCGATGGCGTTAAATCAGGCAGTGTAGCGCGGGCTAGAATGACGATTCCTAACCCCCACTTTTTGCAGGGTAAGGAGGGGGTCACTAACCCGGTCACTAACCCGGTCACTAACCCGGGCACTAACCCGGGCACTAACCCGGGCATAATCCATGATCGCTCTATATCTCTTTCCCTTCTCCCTAATTCCCTTATTCCATCGTCCCCCAGGAATGCTTCGAGCATCGAAGAGGCGGCGACGGCGGAAGAAATCGATTCGGATTGGGTGCAAGTTGAAAACGAGCTCAAGGAATCCAAGGTCGAACGCTGGCGACCGCTTGCTGCGGAGGCTCGCAAACGTCGCATAGACGCACGCGAGTTCCGGGACGCGGTTTATGTCCTACGGCACACCCCGGAGCTGACTGGCGGTGCCCTGTTCGATTGGGTACGCAACGGTTGCTGGCCCAAGCCCGGCGTTCGCACTGCTTGTGAGATTCGCGAGCGACGATCATGCGAAGCGAACCGCATTCGGGCCGCAACGCGGCGTGACGCAGCTGCGGAGGATCGCGCGCCTGCGGATTGGGTTGTCGACGCCGTTGCATGCAAGCGATTGAAGGCTGCGAAGCTGGAAGAGTTCATAACCGCAAGCGAGTATGCGGCGTTTCAAAAATCCAATCTCCGGAACGTTTCACCGTGTTAGGTTTGACCATGCTAACGCTTGAATTAAAACGCGGCGGAGTTGACGGCCTCCACTGCGTTTGAGATTACCCGCCGTCGTTTTGAATTCATTGTTCGTCGTTTCAAGGGTTAAGACATGGCCGAGAATAGCAAAATAGAGTGGACTGACCACACATTTAATCCGTGGATGGGTTGCACCAAAGTTTCGCCCGCGTGCAAAAACTGTTACGCAGAACGAGACATGGATCATCGCTATGGCAAGGTCGCGTGGGGGCCAAGCGGGACGCGAGTAGTTACGGGTGAAGAGAATTGGAGAAAGCCAATTCGGTGGAATCACGATGCGCAAAAACAAGGCGTTCGATACAAAGTGTTTTGCGCATCTCTTGCGGACGTGTTCGAGGATTGGCCTGGTCAAGTTTCGCATTCGTCAGGAGTGTCGATGTGGCGAATGAAAGAACCCAACGGCCATGCAGACAAATGGGCGGGCGGCCATATTCTTGACGTGCCACAATCAGGGCGACCATTGACGTTGGATGATGTTCGTAAGCGATTGTTTCAATTGATTGATGCAACGCCAAGCCTCGACTGGTTGTTGTTGACCAAGCGACCAGAAAACATTCGAAGAATGTGGCGTTCGTTCGATTGGCAGACGCCAAGCGATGTACCATTCCGACAGAATGTTTGGCTTGGAACGTCGGTTGAGAATCAAGAGTATGCAGATTCAAGAGTTCCAAAGTTGCTGGATTGTCGCCAGCTGGCGTCAGTGCTTTTTCTTTCGTGCGAACCGTTGGTTGGTCCAGTGGATTTGACGATGGTCGCAACGAACCCACCATACGAAGGCATCGATGCGTTGGGTGGTCAGTGTTTTGATTACGTGGCTCAAGAAACTCGCGGAAACGCGAAACTCGATTGGATCATTACTGGCGGCGAAAGTGGTCAAGACGCAAGGCCGTGCGACCCTCAATGGTTCAGGTCGCTTCGCGACCAATGCGAAGCGGCTGGAACGCCGTTTCACTTCAAGCAGTGGGGCGAGTTCGATTCAGGCCAAGAACGGATCGGCAAGAAAAACGCCGGGCGTCTCTTGGACGGTCGGACACATGACGGTTTGCCGCTTATTGCGGTTGGCGTCTGAATACGATGAACGCTTGTGATAATCGGGCCGTGGGACAGGAGCCACCATTGCCAAACGATTCAACCCACGGCTCCGATTCATCACATTGTTCACCGGCGATGAAATACAAGTTGATCCTGATTACGAGCGAAACACCTCCAGACGGAACGATAGGTATTTCATGCACAGAAGATTTTCTTCAGCCTCGTCGGTGGTATTGGATAGTGAAGACAAAATGATTTCAGCATTAGTAGGGCACTTGGTCGGAGATTACATCGTTCAGAACGATTGGATGGCTTTGAACAAAAAGAAGTCGTCGATTCATTGTGCGGTGCATTGTGCAATTTGGACGGCGTGCGTTGTCCTGTTTGCGTGGTGGCCTTTATGGACGGTGTTACCGTTGTTCGTGACGCATTTTATCCAGGACAGAACACAGATCATCAACTGGTGGATGGACTTGGTTGGACAGAAGCAGTTCCGAACTGGGATCTGTGCTCCTTGGTCGGTGATAGTGGTCGATAATGTTTGGCACATTGTGACGTTGTGGGCAGTGTGGTCTATCGTCCGGTGAACGAATTGAATTACCGAGCAATGAGGAGTTGATTATGTGTAGCGAAACGACCGAACCGAATGCTTCGGTAAATTCAATTGTTCATCGTCCGTACAGATTCGGTTCTCTATTGGGTGGTGTGATCGTCGCCTATCCAAAGGAATCGCGTCGAATGGCCGTTGTCGTTCGCATGGATAATGGCGACGAGCAATGGGACTGCTACTGCAACGATGTTGAGTTTCAGTCGTTCACGGAAGACAAGCGAGTCTGCAAGTTCATTTGCAACAATCGAGGCTTTGAGGCACCTTGCAGAATCATTTGGCCAAGGAGCGTAAGTGTTGAAGAAATCGATAATGCATGCAAGTCTCTTTGGGCCACTAGTTAGGTACGATGAACGCTTTGATTAAATCGGTTGCGACCAGTTGAGCAACCATTGGAAACGTGTCTGCCGCAACCGTTTTCAATCAATTGTTATGCGGCTTTTGGTGGAGCGCATTTAATGAGAGACGCGAATTACAACCCAACCGAGCTGACAGCTAGAAGGGCAGCCGAGTTGTGGAAGCGAATGCTTAGGCAACCGAAATTTGATAACGGAGACACTGGACCCAGTGGCGGCTTGGCGGTTGCATTGGTTTCGATGATTCGAACAAATACAACAAATGAGTTACTGGAAGCTTTTGGGTGTAAGCTCGTCGAAAGAATCCTTTCGTTCGAACGCCGTCAGGCGGTCATTCATGACGCGAAAGGCCATAAAGGTCGAATCGTCCCGTTCCCAGAAATATTGCACGATCAGGTCAAGCTTCAAATTGAATCGATGCGAGTGCTTTGGAAACATGATGTTGCGGATGGTTTGAATGGCGTTTCGCTTCCATACGCATACGGCCGCAAGCATCCAGCGGCTAGGAAATTGTTTGCTTGGTACTATCTGTTTTCGGCGGACGAATACAGCAAGTGCCCACGTAGCGGAATGCTACTGCGGCATCATCAGGATAGTGGCCATGTTGGGCGGCAAATCAAGCACGCGGCGGACGCGTGCGGATTCGCCAAGCATGTGACTTCGCACTGCTTGCGGCATTCCTACGCGACGCATTCAATTGAGAACGGCGTGCCGATTCACGTTGTGCAGGCGATCATGGGGCACGCAAACATTGAGACAACGCAGCGTTATCTGCACGTTGCTAAGGATGGAATCACGAGCGCAAAGAGTCCGCTCGAACAATTGGAACGCAAATCGCCGCCATTGGAAACCATCTTGAGAAACCCACCTACGCCGCAAGAATCGCCACGATTGAGGATCTTCGCCGGTTGATTAAGCAATTCGGCGCGATGCTGAACGGCGCACGACAATCGGTAGTTCGAGCTTCGAAACGACTTTGCCGTCGCTTGTGAGCTCTCGCAATTCGGTGATGTAGCTGCCAGGTGCGAGCACTGCTAAGGCCGCGGCCTTGATAAACACCGTGGCTTGCGTGCCGCTTACTCGAGTGATCACCGCTGAGGATGAAGTCGGCGAGTTAACACCGCTGAGTACGGTTAAGCCTGACACGCTGTCCGCCTCGAGGTGCGGTGTGGATTCGTCCGCACATTGACGGATCGAAAAAACGATGGTTGAAGTGGCGGCCGTTTCGATCGAGGCCGTGTAGTTAAAATCGGCTGAGTTGATCGCGTCAAGCGGTTCGCCTTGAGTTGGGCCAACGAGTTGCCCGACGGCTGCCGATCCGCTTGAGAGCCGACGGAAAACGGCGAGAGCAATTGCGGTGATGTTTTCAGTACTCAGGGAAACGCCGGATTCCTCAATTGCATCGATAATGACTGTCGGATCGAATGTAATTTGCATGTCTACAAAAACAGTAGGCGACCCATCAAAGTCAACCTTACCACCCGCTGCAACCACGGTGCCCGCTTGTTTTACGACAACGTTGTAAACCCCGGAGAGTGATTGCGTTACGTTTGCTATAAACGATCCTTCATTTCCCGGAGTCAGTGAAGTTCCGGACCCATTCGCAATTGCATTGGTTGCATCTGTTTCAAGGTACAAAAACAGTTTTAGATTGTGCACGTCAATCTCTTCGTCAAACCACTGGGTCAACGCAACTAATGTCATTGTGGCGCATCCTGGATGGAATTTAGCAGGGTCGAAAGTCTGGCGTTTTCTTCCGTCATGGTTTTTAGAGAAGCCGCTAACCCATCTCGCTCGTACTCAACGGCTTGTAAGGATTCAGCTAGAGTATCCCGCTCGTTTATAAGCGACTGAAGTGCTTTGTCGACGTAGGTGCGCAAAACTTCGGGAGTCAGGTCTTTAATCGAGTGAACGACATTCTTGACCCATTCAGTTTCGAAGAACACAGCTTCAGTGAAGTGAGCCCCTTTGAGTGAATCCCCTTCGTCGGTCCATACAAGTTCAAAATTGCGAGGTCGCATTTCTATGGTCATACTGCTACCGGAGTTCCTTCGTAATACCAAGCCGTGCCGTCAGAAAAGGCTACTCGTCCGCCAACCGTTGGCGAATCTGAAACCCTGAATCGCATTCCGGCGGACGATGCTGCTGATGGCAGCGTTGCGATTGTTTTTACCGCCAACACAAGGGGGCCATTGATTGTGAGTGGAGCATCACAAATGAATCGTCCTGAATCGACATGCACACCCACATCCGTCCCGAAGTCGTAACCTATGTATCCGCTTCGAGTGCCGTTAGGCTGGAGCCATTCAATATAGGCCGTGCCAAGCGTATCGCCGGTTTTGAGCGACAAGCGGCCATTGCCGGTGGCACCAACAACCAACCCTGTACCGGGCGAAGTTCCGATGCGTCCGATTGCAGCTGTGATACTTCCCGGAAGTGTCAGGCCTACACTCGAAAACGTACCAACAAGCGCTCTGGTGACAGGCGCATCTGCGTAGACGAAGATCCCGAGATCGCGGGCCGGAACGCCCCCAACCGCGCCAATTCCAGGCGAAGCCGTGTAATAGCTTGCCGAATCGAAGTTCGGGTCAGCCAAGTAAATCTGTGCGCCAGATGGCGATCGGAAGTAAGCATTACCACCAACGCTTAGTACTTCAGTCGCGATGTTGACAGTGCCTAGTTTCAGTTTTGTCCCAGAAAGATCGCCTGTCAGGGTTCCCCCGCTGAGGTTTAGCTTTGCGTTAATTGCAGACTGCAAATCAGCTTGATCTGCAATCGCACCATCAATCAGCCCCCATGTAGCCACGTTTGGCATTGGGAGTGTCGAATAATCAAAATCACCATAGCGAGAATCTCCGAGAGAACCGTCTCGCACATAACTCCCTTGATAGCCCATGCCAAGTTCAGAGAGTAGACTGGTTCGCACGAGCGAAACGTCTTTCGACACTGCCGGGCTCGAAACAAATCGCGGTTCAAACTCCGCAATTTTGACTAGCCAACTAATGCTAATCGTATCGCCTGCGATCGCTGAAAACCCTGCTGTGAGTTCCCCCGTATCGTTCCTGTACTGGTCGTAGTTGGGTTGTTGGCCATGAATATTAAAGGATGCCGCAACCGAGTATTGTGCATCTTCCGATACTGAGAATGGTTCTCCGCCCTCAACTCTTTGTATTTCCCCAGACAGTCCGACTCTCCCGGATACATTTCTCGAAACCAAAGGAAACCCGAAGTACACAGGCACGTCGGGGCCAGGCTGACCGTTAATCGTTGGCGTCGCATATTGTGTATCGCCCCCACCAACGTCGACGAAGTGCCATTTCACATCACGATCCAGCGTTGCTAAACTGCCTGCGAGTGCCGTGATTTTGAACAGTCCCAAATGCGACCTACCTGGCACCGCACCCAGTCGAATGTATTGGCCGACAGAGAAGTGCTCTGGATTACTTAGCGTGATCTTGTTCAACTCTGGGTACAGCCTTGCCGTACCAGCATACTGAGGAAAAATCTTTTCAGTGAAGTAAGCTGCCTGCCATGGGACGTTATTGAAGGTATTCGGCAATACTGTGTAATTGTGACCAAGGGAATATGCGACCCTTCCTCCGCCGTTGTTTGGGGGATCGAGATGATACCCAACTAAGTTAAGGTCGCCTCCGCCGGAGCCAACACCGGGAATTCGAACTCGACCGAAGTTGGCCCCGCTGGTGCCGCTACTAACCCTAACAAACTGATTACCGGCCACACCGTACGACTCGTAACCCGCTAGGTTTCCGGAGTATGCAAATTCGTCGTTGGCAACAACATGCACGAAGGGCTGGCGATAGAAGGGGACAATGCAAGTGTCGTCGACGCCTGGATACTGGGTCTGAATCTCCTGGAGCGTTTTTCCTCCAAAGTCGAATTGTGAGTTAGTCGCCGTCAATTGGGCAATTGGCCATTCTGTTGCAGCGCCATAGGAACCGCCAATGTTCCCGAGTATGCAATCAATTAAATTCCATGCGCCTTCCCTCTCGTTTGGAGACTGGGCAGCAGATGCTCCCACCACAGTGCACCGCGTTAGGTTTAGCACGCCACCTAACTTTACATTTGCAATTTCCGGAGAGCTTTGACCAGAGGTACCGTCATTGATGAAAATGACCGTTGCATTCTCAACGTTGTGTACTGCACCAGCATAAACAACACAAAGCGATCTGAAGATTGTGCTTTGTGGTTGCCAAGAACCAGCCGCTGAAATGTACTTAATATTCTTAAGATTCCATGCCCCTTGCCCAGCCCACCCGTACAGGCACCCAATGAATTCAACTCCATCAATGTCAACTCCCATCTGCCAAGGGCCGCCAACTATTCCATGCCGACAGTTAATGAATTTCGAATCTCTGATATAGAGTTGGTAGTTAGCGTAAGGGCTAACCCCGTTCCCATGCTCCAGAATACCCGCCGAGAAGTTTTCAGCGGTGCAGCCAATCATCCTTGTATTGCCGGGACCGTTATCCGTAGCTGAACGATAGAGCGTGAATCCTCCACCGGCCTGCTCATATTCGCGATAGGTGCCGCGCACGTGGCAATCTTCATAGTCTGCACCGTGAAGTACCATTCCGTGGCAAGTTACGTCGAAGCCATGAATTCTAGTTAGCTTCCCAACTGGTCCAAACTGCAAAATGCCAAGAGGGTCCTTACCGGCGCATCGTTGATAGATGCCGTCTGTCCACGTTCCATATGGCCCAAAGGTTATTAGCTGACCGGCTTCGCAGTAGTAAACCGGAATCCCGTTGGTCGCTGGGTTACTTCCATCGCGTGTGGAAATCCAATAGCGTACAGCAGTGAATCCCAGGTCGCTTGGATCAGCACGATTGTCGCCCTGCCCATGAACCGTGAACGATCCTGGATGATCCCGAATCCAGTCCTTATTCGCCGTGATCGACCCGCCATTAAACTTGCGTACTAGCTTTGTTTCCCATGGCTTAAGCGTTGGGGTTTCCTCAAACAGCATGTACTGATAGACGATACCGGCTAGCGACCCCATGGCCGTTGAATGCGTAACGTCAGCATAGTAAACACCCGCCCGTCCGTTTGGATCGGCATGCCATGCGTTGGCTGGAATCAATCGCGAACCATCAATGATTGGCTTCTCGCCTTCGCCGTGAGCCACGATATCGATGAACTTCAGACCAGTAAGATCAACCGCTTCATGCCACCGACCAGTGCGAGCGAGCGATAAACTCCCGCCATCTTTTAGTTTCGCAACGGCGGCTGCGATAGTTTTTTTTGGACTAGAAACAGTACCACTGCCGGAATCGTCGGCCACTCGCGAATCGACGTGAATAGTCGCACTCAATTTATGTCGCGAAATTGGGGTTAGCATGCCGTTGCATTTCCAAAAGTTATGTAGCCAAAGTACCTAGTGCAAATTGCGAATGCTCCGGATGGATACTAGCTTAGTGACTCATCGAATTGCACGCCTGAGTGTTGCGAGCGGACGCAGTTTTCCAAACGCAAGTCAGTGTTGCATTTCAGCAATTCAAGCGAATGGACTTCGCTCGGCACGGACGCCCCGCCATGGATGGCGGATTTTCTTTCAAAGGGATACACGGATGGCCAAGGCTAAGGCAGTTGGAAAAGCGGGAACGGCCGATAAGGTCGATCGCTTGAATGCACTCTGGTTGGCGTTGGGCTATCTCGCTGGGAAACGTGGAGATCGGTCTGCGCTGACGCCTGGTGAATCAATCCCGATGGCGTTGAACATCGCGGGCAAGTTTGGCCGCTCAAGCGTCAATGAAGCAATCGTCGGTTCGCTCGAGCTTGGACAGTCGACCGAATCAGCGACCTCGAGCGCAGCACCCGCTGACAAGATTGCAGCGTTGCTTTTGCGTGAACTTGGCGACGAAAACGCACAAGCGGCTGCGATGCAGAAGATTGCCGAAACATTCCAGCAAAACGGAATGCTTCCGGCCGTCGATGAAGCACAGCTAAGCCGCGTGCAAATGTGGCTGAAGCGGCTGCGATCGTCGGTTACCACGAGCAAGTCGGGCTCGTTGGTGTTTGTCATTAACGGGGAATTAAAAGATCGGTCGGATTAGTCGGATCTGTCTAATCGGTCGGATCTTGTAAAAGGGTTGCACGATGTTTGTTCTCGCAATGTTTCTCGGCGGCTTGGTTGTGCTCTTACTTGGGCTGCTGATCGTTGCACGAATGGAACTGCACGATCGCAAGACCCAATTGAACAGGTTGCAGGCGGTACGCGATCTCACGATCAATGATGCCGTGAACGCTAATAACCAAGTCATGCAAGCCCATCAAGAATTGATAGACTTGAAATCGTTCATTGAAGAATCAAAGGCCGACCGCAAAGAGCTGGTCGACGAAATCACTAAGGATGCATTGACCATTCGGGCAAAGTTGCTGCAACTAGTGCCAATGCTTCTGCTGTGCTTTTCATTGGTCGGTTGCGGGCCGTCGGCACGCTCGCTTGACCTGGTGTACGTTGCCGATGTGCAACAGCCGGTGCCAGTGACCGACTTGCCAGAGTCGATGCGCGTTGAAAACTGGATCGGACGCGATGAAGACGGAAGCGTTGGCGGTTCGTGCGTGCATGCGTCAACAATCAATTGTTTTCGATCGGCTGGACGTTTCGACCTCGAGCAAGAATGGTACGACCATCGCGACGAAGGCTATGAAGGTCCGGAAGCAGATTTTCGGTTACTCGAAAAACTCGATAGTCGCGGGATCAAATTTGCCGCTACAGATGACGGCGACGTCGAAGTACTTGAAGCGGCATCGGCAACGGGTCGCATGGCAGTGATTTTCTATTACCCTTCGCACTCAATCAATTTTGTTGAATTCAATGTGATCGATGGCCAACCGGTCGCGATCTTACTTGATAACAATTTTCCGGACGCGTACATCGTTGTTCCGAAAGACGTGTTCCTGGATTCATGGCGAAATCTGTACGATGGATTTGCTGTCGTGCCTTGGATTGAACCCAACCCAAGTCGAACGTTCCCTAGGACCATTCCAAAAAGGTACTTGCAAAATGTCTATCCCCAAACGGCGTAGCGTTGGTTTACTTGCGATCGCAGTGCTGATCAGCTATTGCTTTAGTGCGATGGGTCAGGAATGCAAGACTAAGAATCAGCCTGGTTGCCAATCGCCGGCAGCGTCGCTTGATGTGGCGACAGCGGACGGCAATCGCGACGGCGGAGCGTCGCGGCACACTAAGATGGAAGCCTGGGCGAATGTGCCTGGCGGGACTGTTTGGCTCGAGCCTGGCAGGACCGCTTACGAGCATGATACTGGTTTAGTGCGAGATTTGCAGACAGGACAGAAGTCGCTGCCGATCACGCCTCAAAGTCAACTGTATTACCAGCCTGCTTTTCCGCCGACTGTGATTCGACAACCGCAACTTTTGCAACCAATGATGCCGCTTTCGCCGATGCAACCATTTGCGCCGAACTATCCAATGCCTGCGCCGTTGGTGATGCCTTATCGAAATCCGCATTATGACGTTGGCCCTTACGGTCGCTATGATTCGGGACGTGGAGCCATCAGTTCTGGCCGCGGTAACATCGCAGGCAAGTGGCAGCAAGTTGGACGACTGCCACGGTAAGATCCGGTTTCTTACGAAACCAGCTACAAAACGAAACGGGAACCATGGAGGGTTTTGCGATGGATAGGCTGAAAATGATCGTTCTGGCTGTGATGTGCCTGCCATCGCTCGCGCTGGGGCAAGGTCTGCCTGATCAAAGTGGGCCGTGGGCTCAAGCTAGAAGCCAAGGCTACGAACTGCGATCGAAGGTCGTTACAAATGGCGACCTCGGCAGCCACAAGGACTTTGAATTGCTGGTCATTGCTGACAATGGCACTTTGCTTCAAATGGTTTCGCGCCCGCAAACTATCGAGCTGCGAACATGGGTCGAGCGATGCGAAGTGATTCCTATGAGTGACCGCGATCCGCGGTGCCAGGAACATCACCAAGATTTGCTGCGCAAGCATGTTGAATTACCGATTCTCGCGCTGAAGGAAAAAGGCGGTGCGGTTTGGTGGAGTGCTGGCGGTTCGCAGATTCCACAAGGCGAAGTTGCGATCGCACAAACGTTGAACGCTTACGCTCAAGCAACTGAAGTAGCCAGGCGGCGAGCTCCGCCTGCGCAACAAGTTCAAACTAAGAACCTGAACTTGAATCAGAACTACGTTGATCCCGGTTCTTACTATTTGCCACGCACCGGGCCGCAACCGTTTCGGCCTGATAACAATAGCCGTCGGCCGTTGATCAATCCGCAAGTTGATGTGAACGTTCCGACTACGTTGCCGCAATTGGATGTTGAAGGATCGATCGATCAAGATACGCGTCGGGCACTGTATGCAGTGGGCGGGTTCTTCTTGCTCGGCATGATCATTATCGGGTTTTCGATTTTGTTCGGCTGTTCGATCATGGCCAACGCTGTGACGGATGACGAACACGACAAAACGTTCATTCAGCAATTGCAGGGCGTTGCGCCCAATACGACGCAGTTTTTTCAGCGCCACCAGTGATCGCTCGGGACAAATAGTCCCAAGCTACGGGATTAAATCATGGATCAAAACACACAAATTTTGCTGGGCGTCTTTGCGGGCGTCGCGATTCTATTGGCGATCGGAATGGCCTTGTTCGCTTGGCGTGCGATGAACACTGCCGCCAAACGTCGGTTTAGCCCTGTGCAACAGCAACAGCCGATGCAACAGCCATCGCAAAACTACGGTTGCAATTGTCCGCCGAATCAAGGGCCGACTTGTGTGCCAGCGTTGGTTGGCGAAGTACAAAGAACGCCGGTCGCTATTTATGGCGTCGGTGGATCCGATTGCTGTGGCAGTGCGAATGGAATCAATCAAGTTCAACTGCAGCAGTTGGTCAACACGATCAATGCAGATAAAGCAGCAACTGACACGCGGCTGCTTTTTGAACGGCTGATGGCCGTGGCCGCTAAGCAGACTGGGGCTTAGATAATTCTGGGACGAAAGGGACGCAACTTTCAATTTCCCGTTTTGCCCTTTCGAAAGGCCCGCTATGCGCAAGCTGAGTCTGTTTCTATTGGTGGTTTCCTCAATACTTGTCGGCTGTGCTGAGCAACAGCCAACGCAGTATCAACCGCAACAAGCCCAAGTAAATCCCGAATGGATTTTGCCGGTGCTTGGTTCTGATCCGGACGCATACCAACGGCCACAACGGCCTTGCCGTGGCCCGAACTGTCCGAAATAAGCGGCCAAATCTAGAGGGGACGTCATTCAAAGTAGCCGGTTTTTCACGAAACCAGCTACCGCCGGGACTGGAGTCCCACGCTACAGATAGGTCACGATGACTACCGATTACGATCGTCGCAAGGATCGCGAGCGACAACGGCAGGCCGACAAAAGCCGTGAAGGTCGCGACATTGGACCGATTCCAAAGTGTTCGAATTCAAAGCTGGTCGCGAAGCTGAAGAAATCGCTTCGCTTGTTCTGCGAAACTTGCTTGCCTGGTCGCTTCAAGCTGAAGTGGTCCAAAGATCACTTGAAGGCGCTGGATAAAATCGAACGGGCCGTGATCGCGGGCGACTTGTTTGCGCTGGCGATGCCTCGAGGCAGCGGCAAAACGACGATCATTTCAGCGGCCGTGATGTGGGCCATCCTGCACGGTTACCGACGGTATGCAGTGCTGATCGGTTCCGATCGCGATGCCGCACAAAGGTTGCTGGCCGGTATCAAAGTCGAACTCGAGACGAACGACAAGCTGCTTGAGCTGTACCCGGAAGCGGTTCACCCGATTCGAACTCTTGAGGGCAAAGCAAACAAAGCCACTGGGCAACTGCTTGACGGAAAGCGAACGTACATCGAATGGAAGGGGCCGCGGATCGTATTTGCGACCGTCCCGAATTCGCCCGCCAGTGGTGCGATCATCGAAACCTACGGTATCACTGGCCGCATCCGCGGAGCTCAATTCACGCGTGCCGACGGCGAACTGGCCCGCCCGGACTTCTTCATGCTGGACGATCCGCAAACGGATCGATCGGCTAGATCACTTTCACAAGTGACCCGACGGCTAAATTCTATTAGTGGAACGGTACTTGGTTTAGCAGGACCTGGTGAATCGATCAGCGGGTTTGCGACTGTTACGGTGATCGAACCTGGCGACGTGGCCGACCAGCTGCTTGATCGTGACAAGTATCCGGATTGGCAAGGCGAACGCTTTAAATTGGTCTACGCCTGGCCGACGCATCCGTCGGCCGTCGACCACTGGGAACGCTACCAGACATTCAGGTCGGAGGGCATGAAGCTGGGTCGCGGCCTAGCCGACTGCACGGCTTATTATGCCGACCATCGCACCGAAATGGATTATGGGTCGCACGTCGCTTGGGATGAGCGGTTCGACAAGAAGAAAGGCGAGCTGTCGGCATTGCAGCATGCCTACAATCTTCGGTTTGCTTCGCCGCTGACCTTTGAGGCTGAGTATCAAAACCAACCGGTACCGCCTGACCTGGACGTAGAAGTACTTCCGGTTGAAATTCTCGAGAAGAAAGTAAGCGGACATCCACGTCGCGAACTTCCGCAAATGTGTGACCTAGTCACGGCATTTATCGATGTGCAAGGCAATCTGCTTTACTGGATGGTTTGCGCTTGGGAATCAGCGACTTTCTCCGGGCAAGTACTTGATTACGGTGCCTGGCCGCAACAGACTTCGCAGTACTTTACTTTGCGCGGTGCAAGCAAAACGCTTTCCAGAGTCTATCCGCGCAAGGGCCTTGAGGCACGGATCCGGCAAGGGCTGTGGGATTTGATCGATCATCTATCTGCAGCACGGTATCCGACGCGTGGTCGCGAACGATCGGAACGGGTTGACTTGATTGGAATCGACGCAGCTTGGGGACCATCGACGGAAACCATTCAAAAGGTCGCGATTGAACATCCTCGAGCCGCTTGGTTGGTTCCATGCTTTGGGCGTGGGCTTGGTCCAAGCGACGCGCCGATGGCGGAATGGAAACCGAAGGAAGGCGAACGCAAAGGCGATATGTGGATCCTGCGGCCGTCAAATGGTAGCAAGCATCTTGTGGTCGATTCGAACGCGGTCAAGAGTTTTACAAATCAACGCTTGAATGTCGCCATAGGTGACCCAGGATCGCTATGTTTGTTCAAGCCACAATTAACGACCGAGCATCGCATGGTTGCGGAACAATGGCGAGCTGAGCAACCGAAAACGGTGTCAATCGCTGGCGGGCGATCTGGCGAAGTATGGACCTTACCACCGAGTAAGCCAGACAATCACTTATGGGATACGCTGTGCGGATGCGCAGTGCTTGCATCGCTTCGCGGTGCAAAGCTAGCAGAGTTGCAGACGCGAGCGGCGACTCGGAAGCAACAGCGACGGCCGAAGCGGACGCTGAAGATTTAATGTGCCTCGACGCTCCGCGTCGTGATTGGAATCGCGACGCGGAGCGTCGCGGCACACTTGGCCGCATCCGCACCGAGAAGTACAATGTTTTCCATGGGTGAACGCAAATTATCTAGTTATCCGTGTGCCGTTATGGTACGAATCAACCCGGATGAACGCGACCAGTTGAACGCACTGGCAGCGACTGCCGGGCTGAGTCTTCAGAATTATGCCCGGCAATGTT
This sequence comes from Planctomycetia bacterium, assembly GCA_031412515.1. Lineage (GTDB taxonomy): Bacteria > Planctomycetota > Planctomycetia > Pirellulales > Pirellulaceae > Aureliella. The sequence continues at coordinate 38,880 of JANODD010000249.1, forward strand.
TGGGGCTGCCACTGCCTGAAAAGCAACGGCGGCCGTATTTCTTCAAGCCCGGCATGAAGCCGAACGAACGTTATTCACGGAGTCGTACGAATGGCCAAAGCTCTCCCAACCACGGCAGCGGAAACGAAGAAAGCTACCGAGAAGGCCAAAACGGCGAATAGCCGAAGCCGAAAAGGAGTTCCCAACCGCGAGTACTCGCCCGCGGATTCAGAGCCAAGCCGTTGCCCTCATTGCCATTCGACGCGACGCGGCAAGTACTTTCGGAAAATCGAACGGGCTTGCGGTGGAACGGATAAACAAGGCAAACCGTTCACGCATTTGGTGATCAGGTATTGCCAGTGTTTGGATTGCCAGCAACATCGGTGCGATCGTAGTTTTGAGTATCGGCCTAATGAGTGAAAGTTACGCAATGGTTTGGTATCGCTGGAAATGGTGGATCTTCGCGTGGTCGTTGAATCGCTGTTCGTTTTGCGTTTCTAGCGGCGAACAGTGGCAAAGCCTTTTTGGAACGCGTTTGATGGTGCGACGTTTTATGCCTGGCCAAATAAATGAGTAAGGTTCCAAGGCCGTTACCTCCGTGCACCTGCGATAGCGGAGAAACGCAAAAATGCCAAAGGCATCGCGTCCGTCCGCAAAGTCCGCCACCGCCTCCGAAACGTAAGTGATGCCAGATTTTTCAGTAATCAAAATACCAACCGAGAATCGCAGCTATGCGCAGGCTTGCGAGCTAAAGCGGATCCTAAGCGACGAGGAACTGCGCCGCGAGTGTCTGCAATGGTTGCTGAGGAATGATCCAAGAATCCACGCCGCCTTCCGGCTCGCAAACTATGAATTCGCGGCGGCTGATGAATCGCGGTGCGCACTGTTGCTCTTGGTTGCATCGGGTTTTATTTGATCGGTCCGATTAGTCGGATCTGTCGAACCGGTCGGATCTTGTGAAACACTGCCACCGCTAGAATCACTCGCTTTGTTGCCGCGATCTGTAGCCTGTTATTACTGCTCGCATGGCTACCAATCTTGTACAGCTCAGACTTCGCAAAGCGGAACTCGACGCAGCAATCGCTTCGGGTGCCCGTAGCGTTACTCTTGACGGCGTCACAATATCGCTAGATCTGGCGGCTCTCGAGCGGGAACGCCAACGCATCGAAAACCAATTGCCAGAGAGCCGCAATCGTCGGCCGCGTGCCTACACCGTTCGCACCGCTCCCGGTTACGGGGGCAACTAATGGACGCTGGGGCGTTTCAAATCGATGTTTCGCATAACGGAACACTCGAAAGCCGACCAACTGGCACCGATGCGTTGAACTACGACGCGCTGGAGCCTCGAGGCCGTCGCAAGGCGGCGCCAAGTACGGTGTCGCGTGAAGACGTCTACCTAATGGGCGGCCGTCGCACTCAGCTGCAAGCGAACGCTAGCGATATCGCTCGTAACTTCGCGATCGCAGCTTGGGCCATCCGGCAACATTTAAACTACGTGGCTCGATTTGATTTTCGAGCGAACAATAAAGACGAAGGTTTGAACCGCGATATCGAATCGCTGGTTGAAATCCAGTCGCGGCCAACCAAGTTCGATCGCGGTGGACGTGCAACCCGCGAAAAGGGCTTTAGATTGGCCGAAGCCCGGAGCGTGCTGGATGGCGATGTAGGCTTGCTGCAAATCGTCGATGGTTCTTTGCAGGGCATTGAATCGGATCTGATCCGCAACCCGCCGAAGATTCAAAAGGATTCGTCGCACGAGTGGGTTGACGGTGTTGAAGTCGATTCGGCTGGGTACGCTCGCCGGTTTGCAATTTGGGGACGTGGCACTGGCGGCCGTGGCTACGAATACCGAAAAAACGTTGCCGCTGAGAACATGATTCACTACGGTTTTTTCGAGCGATTTGCATCCGAGCAAGTACGCGGTGTGTCGCCGATCGTGGCGGCATTGAATCCCCTGCGCGATGTTTACGAAGGGTTTGACCTGGCGTTGGCTCGAATGAAGATTTCGCAACTGTTCGCGCTGGCATTCTTCCGCGATCGCAATTCGGCACCGCTTACGCAAGATTTCCCGGACGCAGATTCCGAAGGCGATAGCGATAATTGCGAAGCCAACGAACGTCGGCCGGCTGAGATTGATTTGTCCAAGGGGCCGACTGTTCTGGATTTGGACGATGGCGAAAGGGCTGAGTTTCTCGAATCCAAATCACCGTCGACGGAGTTGCAGAACTTCAGCCGACTAGTGGTTATGGTCGCACTCAAAGCTCTGAATATTCCGTACAGTTTTTTCGACGAAGGACACACCAACTATTCGGGCGCCCGTTGTAGCTGGCTACAGTACGAGCGTTCCTGCTTGGATCGTCGCGATGATCAGATCGAAATGCGACGCCGTTGGACTGTGTGGCAATTGCAACGCTGGATCCTAGACGGTTCGCTGCGATTGCCTCGAGGTCAAACGCTTGGCGATCTAAGTTGGGAGTGGGTTCCACTGGGCATGCCTTGGTGGAAACCAAGCGAGGAAATCACCGGGGACCTGAAGGCGATCGCATCGGGGCTAACGAGTCCGCAAAAGGTTGCGAAAGCTCGAGGGATGGGCGATGTGAAAGATAACTTGCGCGAGACTATTGAGTTCATAAAATTCGCTCGCGATTTGGGGATCAAAGAGTTGGGCGAAGCGATGCGACTGAATTTTGATCCTGGACCATTCGCTAGCGCGGTGACTGAGCAACAGACCAACGGTTAGAAAGATCGGTCGGATTAGTCGAATCTGACTGATCGGACTGATCTGATAAAAACACGAGACCACGATGACAACTGCGACCCTAGAAAAACGCAAAAGACTAACGGAGCTGGCCGACCCGCGTTTAGTGGGTTCTGCGCCGGCCGAAGCGTTTGCGTTTGATGGTATCGCAATCGAATTCGATAATGGGGCTTCGGGGGCTTCGGTACCGATTGAATTTTTGGCTCGTACTGGCGATCCAATCGAACATTGGTATTGGGGTCGCATCATTCACGATTTCGCGGGCATGAGTCACCGCGATGTGATTCCAATCGATTACCGCCATGATGGCGATGAACTCCTGGGATATCTGAACAAATTCACTGTGAAGAACGGTGATCTGTATTTGGGCGGTTCGCTCGAGTCGGTTGAAGAACGCGACCGCGCATCACAAGTAATCGCACGCGGCAAGCGTGGAATCCCTTACCAGGGATCGATCTACTTCAATCAAGATACAGCCATTTTCGAATGGTTGCCCGGCGATATGACTGCTGAAGTCAACGGGCGTGTGCATACCGGTCCGCTGGTCATTGCACGCGAATGGGATCTGCGGGCCTGTGCGTTGACGCCTTACGGCTGTGACCCTGGGACCGCGGCTAAGTTTTCCGCCGAAGGATTGCCGGGGGCGGGTTCACTTTCATGGAAGGTTTCCGATATGACCAAAGCACCTGAAGGCACCGGCGAAATGGCCGCTAAAGACGCGACTACAACGCCAGCTGCTGCTACACCTGCGACGCCAGCAATTACGCCGGCAACGCCTACCAATCCAGCGACTCCGGCCGCTGTGACTCCGCCTGTAACTTCGCCAGCTGCTGTGCAAACTGTTTCGAAAGATCAGTTAGACGCGGCTCGCGTCGAACTGAAGCGATACACCGATCGCTTTTCCGATGACGGCGTGAAGTACTTCGGCAATGGACTGAGCTATGAAGATGCCAAAGATAAGCACATTGACAAGCTGTCTGCGGACGTAGCTGCAGAACGTGCTCGAGCTGAAGCGGCCGAACAGAAGCTGGTCGCGGCTCAATTGTCCGTTGGTGAAAAGGATCCGATTAAGACCGGGTCGGCATCACAAAAGGCGGTTGGGTTCGATTCGCTGTTTAAGCAAGCGTAGTACGGGCACGAAAGCGGGCGACCAAATCGCGACGCGGAGCGTCGCGGCACACTCCACTTTGAAAAGGAATTCACGCAACTATGGCTGACACACTTACCAGCCTGGCCGACATGGTCAAACTTAACGACGTCTCCACGCAAGACGCCGGTGCGACCAACATCTTCAACGATGCGCCGTTTCTCTCAGCGATTAACGCCGTCCCAGCAACTCACGGTACCAATCACCAGTACCTCCGCGAAAGCGGGGCACCTGTGGTAGGCTTCCGAGCAGTGAACGCCGGTCGCGATTGGGTTGCCGATGCCGATACGCTGATCACAATCGCGCTGAAGATTCTCGATGCAAGCTTTGGCTTGGATCGTGCCCTGGCCGATTCATTTGTTAAAGGCCCTGCGGCTCTGATGGCTCGCAAGGGTATGCGTAGTTTGCGAGCTGCATTCTCAGCCGGCGAGAAGCAAATTTTCTACGGCACCGGAAACGACGCCGGTGGTTTCGTCGGATTGGCTCAAGTGCTAAACGATACCGCCGATACGATGGTTATTGACGCTGGTGGATCCACGGCACTGACAAGCGTATTCGCAGTTCGCACGACCAGCGACGAAGCGAACGTCAACCTGGTGGTTGGCAACGATGGCAACATCCAAATTGCGCCTTACTACGGCGTCGACATGCTTGACGGTAGCGGTAAGCACTTCCCTGGCTATCACCAGCCAATCATGGGTTGGATGGGTTTAACGATCGGCAGTGCCTACTCGGTGGCTCGATTGGCTAACGTTGGCACGGATACAGGTAAGGGCTTGACCGATGCACTGCTTTCGCAGTTGTTCGGCAAGTTCAAAGCCGGTGCGCCTCCGACTCACTTCGTGATGAATCAACGGTCCCTGATGCAACTGCAACAGAGCCGGACAACGTATTCGCCAACCGGTGCGGAAGCTCCGCTACCTACTTCGTGGAATGGTATTCCGATCATTACCACTGAGTCGATTAGCATCGCAGAAACTGCGTTGACCTCGACGCCGGTGGCTCAAGGTACTGTGTAGTAACAAGATCGGTCGGATCTGTCCAATTAGTCGGATCAGACTGATCTGAAGGAAATACGGAAAATGTTGAACGTCCCGCCCCATGCTGCCCTGTTGCGTCTCGCTTTGCGAACGCTTCAGGCGCAGCGGGGTGAGACGATTACCTATCACATCGGTAGTTATTCCATTGAGATCGAAAAGGCTGTTTTAACACGGCCGATTTCGCAGCAAGTGGATACCGGCGAGAACATGGCGATTGAATCGCGGGCTTGGGATTGGTTGATCGATCCGGCTGATCTGGTTGACGCGGACGGGGAACAGATTGAGCCAAGTCGCGGCCATCGGATCGAACGGCAAGACGGGACAAAGTATTCGATTCAACCGAGCGATGCCGGGGCGTTGGCCTGGCGTTGGTCGGAGGGGTCGCATACCTGGCGACGTGTGCATGCGGAAGAAAGCTAATGGCGACACCAATTCTCGATGTGCGAAACGCGGTAGCCGATGCTTTGCATACGGCCCTGCCTTCGGTCGACTTCGAAAAGCGGTTTGTTGGTTACTTGACGCGTGCGGACGTACTAGACGGCAAGTGGCTGGTCACTCCGGCTGGTGATGATCGTGCGAACGCGGCAAGGGTGGTTGTGAAATCGACTGCAATTGTCGACGTGAATTGGCAAATTGCATTGCCTGAATCGTCGGACACTTATCCGGATCCACTTAAGAACACGCCTTGGTTTGATGAACAAATGCAAACCGTCGAAACAGTGAAAGAACTGTTTGCCACCGACGGCGAGCTGCGGGACGCTGACTTTGCAGGGTTTCGGTTTTTGCGATTGAGCAACAATCCAATTTACCGACCCGACTTGCTAACCGATTACCAGATTTTTACCTCCGTTGTTCGCCTCGAGCTACTTGGCGAAGTGTGAAAGGATTCAAACCATGCGAGTCGGTAGAACCGCTTCCGCGAATCTCAATACAGGCACATTCGGGACTCCCGTTTGGTCGAAGATGGGCCGCATCTCGAGCCCCAAGCGAACACAAGGCCGATCGGCAAACGCTCGCACTTATCGTGATGCGAAAAACAAGAAAAACGTTGTCGGCATGCGCGAGTATGGCTACACGTTTACTTATGTCCTGAAAAATCTCGGTGACACGGACGCAATCATGGTATTGCTGCAAGCGAGCTTCGATACTGAAAGCGTGCTCGATGTAGCGATCCTAGATAAGGCAGCGGCGACGGGTGCGAAAGGCATTCGCGGACCGTTCGTAGTAACTCAGCTCGATTTGTCAGAAGACGATGAAGATGCGGTCACTGCGGAAGTAACCATCGTCGAAGTTGAAGACACAACCATCGGTGAGTGTGACAACTACACGGTTGCTTAATCGTTGGCCTAATTCCAGGCATTCAAATCTTCGCAATTTAGATAGGACGTGATCATGAAGTTTATTAAGTTGGCGCAGCTGCGAGCGATCGCGCTGCATGCGGATGTTGTTTGCGACGTTGCAGGTGCTATTCGCAATTCGTTGGAAGCTCACGTGGGCCATCGCGACGGGCATCTGGTGAGCGTGCCAGAATCGATCAGTGACTTGATTGGGCTCGCTGAAGCTGAAGTTACCAAGATGCTTGTGCCAAGTAGCCTAGGCATCTTGCCTGGGGAAACGGTGACGGTAGCTCCGGTGATTAGCTCCGTAGCTCCGGTGGTTAGTGAGCCAGCTCCGGAGGTTAGCGCTCCAGTGGTTGCACCTTCAGAAGTTGAACCCGTTGAAGTAGTGCCGGAAGTAGCTCCGGCTGTGATCACGCCAGATCCACTTGGCTAACCGGTCGGGAGCAACCATGCGTATCAAACTTGAAACGGTGATCGTGGTCGCAATGTTCTCGATCACCTGTTACGCCTGGTGGCAAATGCATTGCATGCTGGAAAGAGTCAAACCGATTATCGAAGCGGTTGACCTGGTGAAGCGTTTTAGTTGGTAACGAAGTCAATCGCGACGGCGGAGCGTCGCGGCACACTAAGGGACGTGACGATGAAATTTCCATGGAAGGATGCGACGGGCCGCGGATGGTCGGCTTATGTCGGAATCGCGATCGCAGAAGCTCTCAAGACTCAAGGCGTCGATTTGCTTGACCCCAAGCAGTTGGCGGGACTTTACAAAGATCCGTTTGGCTTGGTGCGTGTGAATGCACTGGTTCACCAATCACAATGCGAGGAGCACGGCCTGACGGCAGGTGATTTCCTCGAGTTGAGCACTGAGACGGAGGAAGTCGCGACGGCTTCCGTGGCTGCACTGGAGGCAGCCCTGGCGGATTTTTTCCGCCGCCTCAAACGCGGTGCACTCGCGACCGTGATCGAAAAGGCCTCCGCAAGCGCCGCCGAACTCGACGCCGATCAAGTGGTGACACTGAACGGGCCGAGAGCCGAGAAGGCGATGCGATTGGAACGGGCGAAGGCGTTGGCACTTCTCGACGCCGAAATCGACAAGGTGATCGACGGAGCGGTGGCAGCAATGCCGCCAGTGAACCCGCCAGCAATCGCACCTGGCGTCGAATCTGGGAGTGCGCCGGCGTCTTAGGGGTCGATCCGCGGCCGTTGACGCTTCGGCAACTGTGGTGGGCGTATGAAGGCCGCCAGCTTGCCGAATGGGACCGAGCCGCGATGGTTGCTGGTGCAATTCTGCGGACGATGGGCGATTTCCAGGGTGGCTTGGCTCAATTGAATCCCTACCGTAAGGAATCGCAACGCAAGAAGTACATGCCGGTCGCCGCGCTGTACGCTCGCCGAGCCGCGATCGCGAAGCGGAATGCAGAACGGGCCGACGCTGCAATCGTCAGCCTTGTTGGGAGTTGATCCATGTTTGTGCTCGAAGCATCGATTAAAGAACGGTTTTTTGATCGTGCAGCTGTGCTCAAGCAGCTGAGCGCGACGGAACGCCGTGCTTTGTCCCGCATGGGTGCTTTCATTCGCCAGCGTGCCAAAACGTATGTTTTGCGACGTTCGCTGCCTTACGGGCACCGCCGTCAAGTTGGTCGTAGACGTAACGGAAGGTTTCGCCGAGTTCGCCAATTCAGCTCAGCGGGCCAACCTCCGATTGTGCATTCCCGCAACGCGTATGCGTCTCTGCGAAATATTCTATTCGCTCTCGGACCAACCGGGCAGAGTGTAATTGTCGGCCCGGTCGGCATCCCATCTTTGCAATTAAAGGGATCGAGCGCGAGAACGGTTCCAGAGCTGCTTGAGTTCGGTGGAACCGCAGTTGTAACGGAGTCGATTTATCCAAGCGGTGACATTCTTCCAGGAATTGCACCGGCAAGCTCGGGGGCAACAGTGCGACGACGCGTTGCTATATATCCCAAGCATCCGTTCATGGCTGTAGCCCTAGAACGTGAAGCTAGAGCCGGGACTTTGGTCGATGCTTTTAGTTACGGAGTGCGTTAATGGCTGGTCAAGAAATCAAAGCCGGTAGAGCAGTTGTCGAGGTATCGCTCCGTGATCGCGTCGGCAAAGGCTTGGTCGCGATCGAACGCAAGCTGGCGTCGACTGGGAGGAATATCGCAACGCTTGGGGCTGCGCTATCGGCGGGCGGATTAGCTGCGGTCGCATGGCCTTTGAAACTAGCGGCAAATATGGAGCAAGTAGCGGTTAGTTTTGAGGTGATGACAGGATCGGCGGCCAAAGGTCAAGCATTGCTTGAGGATCTCAAGAAGTTCGCCGCCAATACTCCGTTCAATTTTACGGAAGTTTCGGAAGCCGGACAGTTATTACTTAACTACGGCATTAGCGCAAAAAACGTGATTCCCTATCTTCAGCTTCTTGGCGATGTGAGTAACGGCAATGCCATGCGGATGCACTTGCTGACACTAGCACTTGGGCAGGTCATATCACGCGGCAAGTTGACGGGCGACAACTTAAAGCAACTCACTGAATCAGGGTTTAACCCGCTTCAGCAAATGGCGCAGGATCTGGCGAAACAATTGGGAGGCATTGCCGACAATTACATGCCGCAGTTGCAGACCGCCATGGAGAACGGGCAAATATCAGTTGCTCAAGTAACAAAGGCATTTATTTCCGCAACTTCAGCGGGCGGGCGATGGTTCCAATCAATGCAAAGGCAATCGCAGACTGGTCTCGGGTTATTTAATAAGATGCTCGAGCTGGTGACCTATCGAGCGATTGACTTTGGAATGGTTGTTCTGGATTCCCTTAAACCAGCGATGGAAAAGGGCATCATACTTTTTGAAGCAATGGGAGAGGTGATCAAAAAGAACGCTGGCGTCCTAAAGATATTCGGAGGCGTAGCGGCCGGACTGATCATTGTCGGCGGTTTGTTGGCAGCCGTGGGACTTGGTGCGCTAGCACTGTCTTCAATCGTCGGTGGCCTTGCGATGGCTTGGGGCTTTGTTGTCGGGGCGATCGGTGCATTGTTCACGCCCATGGGTGCAGTGGTCGCACTATTGGCGCTGGCTGCTGTGGTGGCCTGGAATTTTCGCGGCGCAATCACTTCGGCACTATCTGGGGTTGCCGAGTACTTCGCACCGCTTGGAGCGGCGATCTATAGCGTGTATGAGATTTTCGCAACAACGTTCGGTGGCATCTTGGCGGCGCTGGCTGGTGGTCAATTACAAGAAGCGGCGGGTATCGCTTGGTTAGGGTTCGTTGCAGCTGCTTGGCAGGCGATCGCGGATCTAAGTATGGCAATCGATGCGGGTATCACTTATTTGCAATCGTGGATTCCTGGAGTTGAAGGCGTAAAAAACTATGTCACGTCGGCGTTTGCTTCGATGGGGCAAGCCATTCTAGCTGGACGCTGGGATCTTGCAGCGGCAATCATGATGGCCAAAGCAAGGCTGGCCATTTCTATCGGATGGAATGCGATCGCAAATACATGGACTGGTTTCGCTGTTCTGCTCGGTAGTGCGTGGGACACGATCGTAAGCGGCATTCAAACAACTTGGCGTACGGCCGTCAATGAGATTGCGAAGTGGTTAGTATGGCTGGCTGAGCAAGCAGGCGTTTCGATGGACGGCGTGAAGGCTGAGCTTGACCGAATGAACGCGGCTGATCAAAAGCGAGCAGATAAGGCTCAAGCCGGTCGCGAGCAAGGCCGCTACAACGGAGGGGCGGACGCGATCGCCAAACGTGAGCAAGACGCGCAGGCACTTCGAAATCAAATCGCTGAGTTGGAGAAGCAATCGAGTCAAGCCTACACGGCAGCCGGTGCGCCAACGATCGCCGACGCAGCTGGAAATGCTCGCAAGCAACTTGATGAAGCGATGAAGACAGCTGAGGACGAACGCAAAGCCGCTGAAAAAGGCGGTGATAAGTTTAAGCCCAATCTTCCGAGTCTGGCAGCGTCGGCTGGCCAGCAAATGAAGGTAGAGAGCAAAGGGACTTTTAGCGCTGCAGCGGCGACTCTGTTTGGTTTGGGTGGCAACGATGCACCGCAACAGCAAACGGCCGCCAATACGCGACGCATGGCAATCGGTATTACTCAACTGAACGATAAGCTTGGAGCCGGAGCAACTGTCTGATGCCTACCGATATCAAAATCAAGATGATTCAAGGTCAGTCCGGTGGACTGAGCACAAGCGATGAATCGCATACGTTGAAATACGATGTGTGGGATAAGAACCGCGTCGCAACGCCATTGGATCTGCGGGCCGCATTCTTGTCCTATATCCCAAGCGTCTATAGCTCTTGCGGTTTGGACTCTCTTGATATGCAAGAGGAGGAAGGGACGACGCATTGGTTCTTCACGGCAAAATACGCTTCGAAAGCCGTTGAATCGTTGTTGCGAATTGGTTGGGATTCGACGGGTGGAACGGTAAAGCTCACCGCCAGTCGCGGCACAACGAAGTACGCACCGAGCGGTCGCACGGCACCTGATTTCAAAAACGCGATCGGTGTCAAAGGCGGCGAGCCGGAAGGCGTCGACGTTACGGTGCCCGTGCTAAAGTTGACGTTTAGCTACAAGTGGCCAAAGAGTGTTATTGATCTGGCGTATGTCAAAGCACTGGCCGGCTTGGTCGGCACAGTTAATAACGGAACGTTTTATACGTTCTCGGCTGGTGAGTTGCTTTTCTTAGGCACGTCGGGCGAGCTGGATCCAACAACGGCGACTGATATTCGGTATCACTTTGCAGCGTCGAAGAATGCTACCGGTTTATCAATCGGCGACATTGCTGGAATTGCTAAGCAAGGCCATCAGTACCTGTGGGTCGGCTTCGAGGCGAGTGAAGATACTACCGCGAAAAAACTAGTGCAACGTCCGCTGGGTGCATACGTTGAAACGGTCTACGGCGTGTCTGATTTTGCGGATTTTAATATCGGGACATAATGGATAACAGCGGCTTTATTCCAAGGGCACCTGGCAAGGGCAACATTACAGCGATCCGTCCAAAGACTTGGAACGCGATCGCTGACGTTGTCAACGGCGGTCGCGTTGGAGCAAATGGACCGAGTTCGCCAGCGGTCGCCGATGGCTTGGGTAAGGGCTGGGTATGGGTCAAGAATACTAGCGGTTCTGATCGATCGCGTTTCGATTGCATGGCACTTGGCGATCCAACGATGGCTTTGACCACCGACGGCCAGGTCGACGTCGTGTTTGCAGCAACAACTGCCGACCCGGTGAAGACGCCAGCCATCTTGCTCGAGCCCATTGCTAATGGACGCGTTGGCCGTGCTGCGATCTATGGCCTTTGTTTGGCGACCGTTGCGGCTGGAGCGACTAGCTTACTAAACGCTGTCCCGCAAGCAAGCAGCAACAGCTTGCTACCCAGTGCAAGCGGATCGATTAAGTTATTGACCGCGCCGAGCGCTTCTGTGGTCACGCTTATTCCTGTTGTGCTTGGGGCATCTGCGAGTCCTGGCGTTGTTATGAAGACTCCCGGAGGCGGAATTGCTGCCAGATCAGGAACAACTATTTCAAGTGCCACCTGTACGCAATGGAATCGATCAGGCTCAACATTGTCAGCGAGCACAGAGACCTATGCAGTTTACGGCTTAAGTACTACTGCGGTTGCTAACTCTGTGTTCATCGTCGCAATTCCCACGAACATCGGCTGGTTAGCAGTTTGGGAGGATTGCTGATGGGAGGCAAGCATAACGCTGGAGGGTGCAAGTGTTGCTGCCAAGTCTGCAATCAATTCAGCGACCCGTGGTTATTAAAATTCTGTGGGCCATCGTTTGTGATCTCTGATCCTGACTGGACGTTTGTTACCTCCACCACCGGCAACGAACTCTACACGGACTTGCAGAACATGACTGCGGTAACACTGCCAGTGAGCGGTGCACCAACAGGCACCGGCACTGGCCACGTTCTCCTCTGGTCATCCTCAGCGCCGACTGGAATCGTGACATCGTTCTACCCACGCAGTCCAGGCACGCTTCCGGCCTACTACTTGCTATTACCAGGCAACTCGTGGACCTATCAAAGGTCGTCTGGTTTCAATTGGGAGTTTTTCGGCCTGATGATCAATATAAACGTCCAGAGCAAGTGCTCGGATGGAACTCGGCGGATCACCTATGATGTTCCCTTCGCAGGCAATCTTTTCGGAACGATGCAGGCGAACTACACCAAGATTACTGGGCCTGCGGGTGGAGGTCAGTTAACAATGACGAAGTTTGAATCGTCGTATGAATCGGTGAAGGACTGTACGGCTATTCTTGTTGGCGATCCTGTGTCCCCAATAGCTCCGTTGACAAGTATGAAAATGCGACTGAAATGGAAACCAACGACGGAAACCCTGACCTGCTAAATGAGATAAAGCAGATCTGCTACAAATGCCCTTCGTTTTCTTTCCGCGAATCCAAGTGCGTTTTTTTCATTCGCCATTGTTCGCAAGCGAAGTTATGGCGGGGAGAACTTCCGCCCCCATACGAATGTCGCAATAGCGATCAATTAATCGAGGCTGGGGCTCTCGAATTGTTTTGATGCAAGTGCAAACAAGCAAGTGTGTCTTACTCAGTGGCTGTTCCCGCTGGGGTCACGCCCTCCGGGGCGTGAAAAGGGACCCGTGAGCTTCGCCTGGCCTGCCGAGCTGCGCCGTATGGCGTCGCAAGGTACGGCGCTCGTGTGGCGTCGCAAGGTATGGCGGATGTGACGCATCGATGAAAGCGTGACTGTGCCAGGCTCGTGACTGTGCCGCAACGTGACTACGCTGCGGGCTGTGATCCGCCGGCGAGCTGTGACTCTGCGATCGCCAACGTCCGATAGATCCCGCGACGCCGTCGCTCCATTCGCTTGCGACACGCGGGCGTGGCTTGTGTTGAAGCCGTGACTACGCAGCGACCGCAACCACAAATGCAATCGTTATCGGTTCGCGGGCTTTGGTTCGTGACCGCACGTGCGAGCGTTGTTGCCATGTTCCACGGTACGGCGTTGCCGACTACTCTTGCCCTTGCTGTCTTGGTCAGTGATCGCAATGGCATGTGCGGTGCGCCTTGTGTTGCTAGGCGTCGGGAATGCCTATCGGTTGGATCGTATTTGCAAAGCACTGCTGGCGTGACCGGCCAGGCCGTTTCCGTGCGCGTTGGCCTGATGATGTTTCCGCACAAACTACCGAACTGTAGATGTCTAAGCCTGCGTTGTTTACCACCGCATTCGATATCGGTTAGATCCAATCGCTGTACCGAGTAGCCTTGCACTGCGACATTGGGAACATTGCGAACATTCTCCATCAGAAACCAATTCGGCTGTGCTTCTATGACGATCCGGAGGAACTCTAGCACCAAGCGATCGCCCTCGATTGGGTTGCGGTTTCTGTTTGCATCGCTGTAGTTTTGGCATGGCGGCCCGCCAATTACGCCATCAAAGCGACCGCTTATTGTGTGGAACTGTTCAACGTAGGAATCTAGAAGCGTGTCAGGCCCGCGAACTACGCAAAAGCCCTCCGCCTCGAATCCCCTGCCGAATAGATCGATTCCTGGAAACAACGATAGAACCAATTGCATCGTGACGGAGCTCCTAACGTGACGGGCCCTGTGACACGGCCGGCGTGACGCCGCTGCGGAGTGACCCGACGGCTGTGACTACGCAGCGGAGTCTACTTTATGCAACGTGACTTGTCGACGCCGTCGATTACCGCTTGCCGAACATGCGGAGGCAGGGCGGCCAACGTGCTCGAGAGTCGGCGGATTCGGCGACGCCGTGGTCGCCGAATCGGTCGACGGTCGATCGAGGCTGTCACTGACCGCGATCGCGGCGACTTCGTCGCTGAGCTCGAAAGCTAGGGCACACTTGCCGAGCTGGGCGGCTGCCTTGAGCGTGGATCCGGAGCCGGCGAATGGATCGACCACAATTGACCAATCGTGCCGAGTGTTCAAAACGCTGACCAGCATCGCTTCCGGCTTCTGTGTTAGGTGGATCTTGTTACGGCCTGGCATGAACTGGTGGAAAACACCAGCTGACGCTATGCCGTCGGCTGCCTTGCCTCGAGACAACGCACCGCGGCTACCGCAAACGATGAATTCGAGCTGTTGGCGGAACCAACCGAGCTGCGGGCGGGTGGCTGTGGACTTATCCCAACCGGCAAGCCCTCGATACGTCCACCCGGCGACCTGGTGGGCGTCGACCGTTGCCGCGATTTGCCGCCAATCCGTGAAGCAAAGGATCGCACCGCCTGGCCTAGTGGCCTTGTAGGCTGCCGATGACCAGAAAGTAGTCCACCGTTCAAAGCTCCGCTGGTCGCGTGTATCGCCCTCAAAATCTGGATCTGCCTTCAGCGTGTTGCTCAAGCGGTACTTTGTCGACGTGGATTGGTTGCGATCGCCACGGAACGCACCGCCGCTACTGTATGGTGGATCGGTTAAAACGACGTCGGCCCAACCTGGCGGCAACAGTTCGAGCAATCGCGTCGAGTCGCCCACGATCAAAACGCGGCCGTGGCCATCGTCCCACGCTGGGCTAGGCAAAGCTTTCAACGCATCGTAAAACCGCTTGAGTGTTTTGGCTGGTGTTTTCATCTAGCCAACGATGCCGAAGCGATCGAAGGGCCGCTACCATGTTTGATGCCAGCGGTGTTTTATTCGCGAGAATTTTGATAGCTTGGGACTGTTCGCGGCTGGTAAGCTAGATAGAATTCGGGGCATGGATGGAATGCGGGATGGCCAATCCCAAGGATTGAAAATCCGTGTGTCGCCGGATCATTCCCGGCCCTGGCCACTGCAATTTTGTCGGCAGGGACTCGCAAATCATCGCATTTCCGTGGGTTCTTTTGAATCTCGTCAATTATCGCATCGACTATACCATCTAGCTTGCGACCCGTTGCGAAGTCCTGCGTGCTTCTAACAGCACCGCTTTTTGCACCCGTTCCTGGGTTACGCGACATGCCCAACTTTGGCGCCGCCATTGAGGTGGCTTTTGCGAAGTCATTTGACGTGACAATCAAATAATGGTCTTTGCTTACGCGTTCACTGTGGCCAAGCCATTGGCTCACCGCATGTTGAGCCCTGAACCGAGGATTGCTGCTTCGCGTACTTACGGTACGCTTTTAACATGACTAGATCATCAAAATTCAGGATTGACACCAGCAAAACTTTTCCACGACTCCAAAACGCACCAATCGTTGAAGCGGTGATACAGTGGCAGGTCACTCCGTCGGCTAACGTGACACAGGATGAACTTAAGAGCGCACTTGAGTCGCAATTCGGACACTACACTCTAAGTGCACAACATCGCGTTGAAACCGGCTTTTCGGGTCCGCCAGACGCTATTGAAATGCACCACCGATCTCAATGGGACGGCTATCGGCTCACTTCGACAGATGAAAAGTACGTTTGCCAGTGGAAGCCGAATACACTTGCGTTTAGTCGATTAGCACCCTACGAAAACTGGCAAAACCTGATGATGGAAGTGAAGCCATTTTGGGAGTCATTCGTAGAGTTGACTGCGACAACCACCGTCGAGCGAATTGGTGTCCGCTTTATCTCTCAAATCGCAATCAAACGAGGCGAGCGAGTTTCCGATTTTGTGCAAAACATAAAACCGCCACTCAAGGGAATAGGCCTTCGCTCGGAGTCTTTTCTTTATCAAGACACGATCCCCGTTGAAAGCTACCCCTACAAAATTCGACTCGTCCGAGCGATACAACCGGCTCACCCACCTCTTTCGACCGAGTCCTCGCTGATTGTTGACATCGATGTGTTCACTGTGGAACCCACTTCTCTGAATCAGCTACAATTTAGATTAGAGGAAATGCGTTTTCTTAAGAATGAAGTGTTCTTTGCGTTTATGAAGGACGCGGAAAGTAAGTTCGAATAAAGTATGAAACTATGAGCCAAGGCACCCTCTCCGGCTTTAGTCAAGCTGCAAAATACTGAGAACAAACGGAACGTTCGCTGAATGAACATCAGCGGGATGCTATCACCCAGTCAAGACAACCAGCCCTAGAAGGGGCGTTCGATGCGTGGCAGTCGCGAGAGTCTGACGATAGCGGCGACGCGGAAACGCAGCCCGTCAGCCACGGAACTTTTAGAACTGTCTGCCAGCTTATCGCATCACTGCCTATAGGATTTCCTTCGCCAACCGTTGCTGCTGAACCTGACGGACATCTAAACCTGGAATGGTACAAGAACCCTCGTCGGATACTTTCGGTTAGCGTCAGCCCCAACGGAACGCTGCACTGGGCCGCTCTAATTGGCTCTGAAGATCCTCGCGGCTCCTGCCGCTTTCTCGACGAGCTACCTCAAACCATTCTTTACTGGATTGGTAGAGTGTACGCTGGATGATTGACCCGTTAAATGTTCCACCAATCGCGGAAAATGAGTTACTTGCTCGCTTCATTGTGAATAGTAACGAGACCCGCAGTGACGGCACAGTAAAACCAAAGCTCTTCCTACCGTATTCTCGTGTGGAGCTTTCTGTAAATCGACATCGCGAAGCTTCAATCGATGAGACTTGGCGCGTTGGTACGGAGGTCGCTCGCGAGCGCAAGAAGTCGCTATACGGTCGAGCTGACATCCGCGCCGGTAGTTGTCGAATTGATTCCCTGCAAGTCATCCCAAAGCCTATTCTCCCCAAGAATCCAAACCACGCGGACATAACTGGCTACCCATTGAAGAAGGAAGATCAAATGTCACTTGCAGAGAAATTGGCTGCATCGATCGAAGGCAAATGGATTGCCACACCCGACGAGGTTCGTAACATGGAAGCGAGCGAATGAGCGTCGAGTCAAAACCCAATCGGCAGGCCGAGACGGTCGAGAATCCCGCCGAGCTAGAGCACGACGCAAGCGAGTGCCGGGGGGCTGGGCGACCACGACTTTGGACACTCTCTTCGACTTCAAATACGGCCAAGGTCTACGCCAAGACATAAGGGATGAAACGCGCGTAGTAACAGTCTATGGATCAAGCGGAGTTGTCGGCAAGCACGTCTAGTCGCTGTCCGCGCGTTCAGCCTTCCCTAGGAGACATACTCTCCAGTACGATCGGTCTTCCAAGTGAATTGGCAACTGAAACGGGTCAGGTGGAACAAACTTGGCGGTTTTAATCGTGTTGTCGCTTGCTCCGATCCAGTTTTGTTCGATGCGAAATTGCCCAGGAGACTTGTCTGCCCCGCGCACGCTATCCATCAAAATCGAATGCATCTGCTTGATAAGTGATAGCGTAATTGGCCGGTCAATAAGCGATTCGGAAGCGAGTCGTAGTGTTTTGCGGTAATTGACGACTTCTTGGATATCCCGAGTTTTCTCCGGATCAAACTCGATGCCCGCTTCGTACTCAAGAACTTCGTCGACCGTCGCTTGCGTGCCTTCAATGCGAGAGGAAAGGACAGCCTCGCGCTGCGTCAAAGGCGACAAGATAATTTGGGGGATTGACTACGCTCTGGAGTAAGCCATCGTACCGCGCAATAGCCGCGTTGGCTGATGTGTACTGCTCGATCAGTGAAAGTCAGTAAGGATCGCTTTCGTAACGGTGAGGTTGGCCCAGTAGTCTCGAACCTCTAAGTAGGGCTGTGTAGGATCATTTGCTTGAGCAATGTTTGGATCCAATGGATCACGTACCTCACTAACAAGCGTTCCGTCAAGAAAACATTGAAATCTGTTGGTGCGAATCTTCAGCAGGAGAACATGAGGTTTTCCATCGGTAATTTCGAGAGGCCCAGCATTCTTGACATTCGCTTGCGGCGAGGCGACGAACCAGCCTTCTCGTTTCTCTGCGCCACCGTGGTGCCATGAGAACGAGCGATTATGAAATGGGAAAGTGAAGGCAAGTCCCCATCTACCACCGGTACGCATGAAGTGATATTCAATGTCATAGTTGTCGGTCGTTGCGACGACAAACTGACAGTGACTGTTGACGGACGGGGAAAGTGATAGTGTTTCTTGCGCATCGTTGATAGCGCCGTTCACAACAACTTGATGGGTACGCGGTCGCATTAAATTGTGTCTGATGAAGGGCGTTCTCTCTGATTGGTAGGATGCCTCTATGCGACTTAGAGCTACCGCTTTTTCTACACCATTAAGTTCATCCACCAACGTGGAGTACCAGAACGCGGCGCGCTTTATAGCACTCATTCGATATTTGTGCAGTTCTTTTGCCGATACATTCCACCACAAATCCGCTAGACTTCGAAGCTGGTCTTTCGAGGGGGCAGCCTGGTCTTCCAGAGCAGCGATGGATTCAAGGTCGGGAACTTTAGATTTAGCAAAATGTGGGAGTGCTTGCTGAAGATTGTCCAACATGAAGAAAGTGTACTTGCCGACGATAGTGTTCGCATCTGGGTCGTCAGGTGCTTCGTGCAATCGCTTCACAGCCTCCGCGTGGTTTATATCTAAAGACTTGCGGAACTGGATAGATTCTCGCATCTGTGTGACGCAGGGTAGTGCTTCCTTGCGTTGGGCTGTTGGCAAGTTACGAACCACGAGTCCGCAAGCCTCCTGCGCGACGTCATAGTCTTGTGCCTGAGAAGCGTCGCGAGCCGCTTCGAGCATGAGTCCAAGCAGGCTTAGCTTTTCAGATTCCGCATCAATTTTCGGTAGAATCCGCTTGATCATGTCAAAGCGAATGAGATAGTGCTCAACCTCAAAGGCGGATTCGATGCTTTCAATCGTTGTGAACGCTGAGGCTGCGAGCGCTGATTCTATTGCAGTCTTCAAGGCTACCTGCAGCACAGCGTATTTCTTAGCAGGATCTGTTTCGGTAGCACCGATGGCGATGATAGCTTTAACTGCTGCATCAGAGCCTTTGGGATGCTGAGCAATGATAGTCTTGGCAACCTCGTCCATCTGTGGCTGTATGGACGCAATATCCGGTTGGTTGGGAATTGGAAGCTTTGCTTGCGCATAGAGGAAATTTGCAGGTAACGTCGCAATGGCTGTCAGTAGTAACAGTAGTTCAAGCTTCATAATCGCCATTCAGTCAGTGGTAGTGGACCGGCTTGCACATAGTTGGACAGTATAGGCTCTCGACGCGCGGCCGTAACGAGTGTCGGAGCTGTTCGTAACTCTCGGGCGTCACAAGTCTGGCAAGAGCAAACGCACGAGAAGTTTAGCGTGCCTAAGCTTTGGCAGTGCCGAGTGCGCAACTTCGCTTGGTCGTCAGGGGTGGGGCTGCAATAAAAGACGTCTACGGGCGAGTTAAGAGTAGCAGGAGCTTGCATATCGTTCATGGCAATGACAGTTGAGCAATCGCCTGAGTGGCTCATACCTGCACTGTGGCACCCTCCGAGCGAGTGACTTGTGCTCAGTGAAACTCCGTGAGGACCGCTTTGGATAGTGTGAGATTGCCCCAGTAGTCGCCAATAGCTAGTGTCTGTCCGGAAATTAATTCTGGCTTTGAAAATATTGACAAAAAATGAAAAAAGCTCCTTGAAGAGCGAACCTTTTTCAAGGCTCGTGCGTTGAATTTGTTAACAACAAGCAAGTTCACGCAAAAAACTTCAAG
>JANODD010000250.1:0-23717 GCA_031412515.1 Planctomycetia bacterium
GTTACTTCGGATTCAATGTCAGCAGTTGCTTTTCGTCGACCTCTAGAATCGCGCGGGCTCCGTCTGGCGTCTGCGCATAGATGGTGATCAGTTTCAGTTTCTGCTTTTCAGGCGGATAGAACTGATTGCCTTTAGTGTGAAAGAATTTTAGCGGGATGTGGATTTGGCCGCCGCCGGGTAACGGGTCGGGGTGAAAGTAGTAGAACTGCTCGTTGATGGCCAAGTTGATGTTCTGCCATTCGTCTGGTGTTGGGTTTTTCAAAATCATGCATGGAACGAGTCGAGCGTCGGGATCGCCTTCCTTGGGCCAAGCCATCGGACCAACGCGAACATCGGCGTTCAGCACTGGTTCCGGTGTTGAAGGAAGTGAGAACCATAGAACGACGACCAACAGGAACGGAATCAACGTTACCAGGAAGAGCACCGCTGTGAGCTGTTTGCGTGTCAAAGTTCGCGGCAATTGCGTGGGCGGGTTCGCCGGATCGGAAGTCTCGCTCATTGAATGGGAGTGCTGTCTTCAAGTGGTTCGCATTCTGCCGCATGCGACCAGAGTAATTTTTTGCAGTAATTGGTCGCACCCGGCAGGAGCGACCCACTGAACTTGTCGCACCCGGCAGGAGCGACCCACTTAGGCAACGCTATGAAGCATGTTGGCAAGCTTATGTAGCTGGTTTCGTGAGAAACCGGGGGCCGCACCGGTGACCTTCCCACTGCATCCGGTTTCTCACGAAACCAGCTACCCAATTTACTGCATCCGGTTTCTCACGAAACCAGCTACCTTTCTCAGGAAAATGCTTCACAGCGTTGCCACTTAAGGTTGTGGAACAATAATCTGTTTTAACAATAGCAACCAGGGCAAGTAGATCAAGAACACGTAAGTCAAGATCGTCAGCACTCCGACAACCAGGGCAATCATCATCGGAAGCCAACGCACTTGTCGTTGTGCGATCTGATCCGCGCGTTGCTGCATGTGCTGTCCCAAAGTTGCCAAGTTATGACTAACTTCGTTACGGTCCATAACGCCAGTGTGCAGCAACGCGAGCAGCATCGTCGACTCGCGGCCCAGCGGTTCGATCATGGTGCGGTTTTGAAGTTTTTCAAAGGCGGTCGAACTGCGATTCTGGTCCGCGCCGGTTGCTGCGACGCTCAGCGGAACAACTTGCATGAGCGGCGTCGAGCCGATGATCATGTGACTGGCCAACTCCGATGCGAGTCCTTGTAATCGCATCCGCGGCGCTCGGTCGACTGGCAAGCCCATCGCATCGAACTGACGCCGGCGAATCGCCCAGATAACCAGCGGCGCAATGGCAAGCACAGCTAGTAGAACAATCAGCCACCAAAAATGCTCTCTCACGCGGCTAATCAAATCCAGCCACAGCGGAATGTCGCGATCAAAGAGCTCGTACGTTTTTTTGTATTCAGGTATCAAGTAATATGTCACATAACCGAGCGATGCCAAGGTTACGGCGATCAACGTTAGCGGATAAAGCATAGCGGCCCGCAGCGCTTTCGCCGATCGAGAATTGGCCACATGCATACTCGTCCAGGCTTCAAGCGTTCGGTCGAGGCGCCCGCTAACTTCACCGGCTTGAATGCAGGCAGAGAGTATTCGCGAGTCGCGAGAATTCTCACCGGCTAAGGCTTGCGAAAGCGATTTGCCAGATTGCAATTGCTCGTCCAATGCAGAGGCCGATTGACGGAGTTTTTCATTACTTTGCAACTGCCTTGAAAGTTCGCCAGCGATTGGAAGGCGGGCGCGGGCAAGTCTAGCGACCTGCTTACAGAGGGCTAGTCGTTCCGAAAGCTGAAGTTGTGTTGAAGTCATGATATAAAATGCCTTCGGAGCTCGGCTGCAGTTGTCCGACCGTCGGAACAAGCTTCGGTTGCCTGGTGCGGCAATGTGATCATACCAGCCGATTGTGCGATCAACTCTAACTGCTTGGTGCTTGTATCCGCCATCATGGCCCGAGCAAGTTCCATTTCGATTTTTGGAAACACTTCGGCTAGAAGAAAACGTCCAGTGTAACCGCTGCCACCACAGGTTGGACATGACTGCAGCGCTTCTGCGCCCGTTTGCGGTTCGATTCGCTGACAATCGCAGGCGGATCGCAACAGTCGTTGACACATCAGCAGATTTAGCCCGCTGAGCAGATGATGCGGCGGGATCTGCATATCGAGTAGGCGTCGAACAGCATCCGCGGCGCTTCTCGCGTGCATGGTGGTTATCACCAATTGTCCCGTAACCGCCGCATCAAAGACAACAGTCGCAGTGGCTGCATCGCGAATCTCACCAACCAGCATGACTTCGGGATCCTGACGCAGAAGAGCCTTCAAGCCGCTTGCCCAATCGTAGCCGACCGCTGGATTGATTTGCGACTGAGCGGCTCCAGGAAATTCAATCTCGATGGGATCTTCAAGGGTTACCAAACTTCGCGGTGTGAGATTCTGCTGTGACAATTCGCGCAAGCAGGCGTAAGCCGTCGTTGTTTTGCCAGCACCGGCCGGTCCGCATATCAGAATCACACCCGAGGCTGAACCAACGGCGTGTTGAGTTTGACTGAGAATTGATTCCGGCAGTCCGAGTTCGTGCAATGAACGCAATTTCCTACGACCTGAGGCAAGCCGGATGACCGCTCGTTCGCCATGCAGCGTTGGTAGCGTACCAACGCGAGCCTCCAGTTGATGTTCGGGAACGGTGAGCCGACCTTCTTGGGGAATATCGGAGCGATAGGTGACCAGACGCGCGAGAGCTTTAATGCGATTTAAGATCGAAGTTGTGCGGCCGTTAGGAACACTGCCGAGGTCGATGAGTGTTCCGTCAACTCGCCACAGCAATAGAGTCTGGTCGCGATTGAGTTCGAAATGAATGTCAGTAACATTGGCGGCGATAGCGGATTTAAGAATGCGATCAACAATCGCCACTGCGTAGTTATCATGCGCAGGATCGAGGCCACTGGCGAAATCGAGCTCGCCAGATTCCGCAATGGAAGGTGCTGCGTTGTTCTTATTGGACTTCCACACAGCGTTATTCCACAGTGGCCATTTGACGCCGATAGCTGGGCTCGTCGATGGAGCCCGTCAAATATTGATAGCTGAGTATATAGCGCTGGATGCGACGAGCATCGGCTATGCTTTGCTGTTCGCGATAGGCTACACGCCCGAGTGAATAGTTGTCGTGCAGGTCAGCGATCTTTACTTGCCGTGCGAGTTCGTTGGACTTCAACTGCACTACGTAATCTGCATAAGAATCCGCATCGGCGTGTGTCACTAGCTTGACCGCTTCAATGACCTCATCAGCAAATTTCGATGATTTTAATTCGTCGAGCGTCACATCGGTGTCTTCGATCAGGTCATGCATCACGGCAACTTGCTGTGCGAATGAGCCTGATACGCCAAGCATCACTCTTAGGCAATGTAGTATGTAAGGCTGCCCCGCTTTGTCGGTCATGCCATGGAACTTGGAAACCACCAAGGCGAGTGCGTCATCAAGAGTTGCGGTGGTCAAGATCTAGGCTCTGTTCTAAAACATCAAATAGTCAACTTTCGCCCTGCGAAAGTTTGTGTATTTCTATCTTTGCAGTGAGGTGATAACGCTACTTTTGCGGAGCAAAAGGCGACAAATTAGCGAGGCTTTGCGATTCGATAAAGCTGTGTCGTTGTGCGGATAATCAACGAATCGTTCACAATAGCCGGCGAAGCATTACAGCCGTCGGGCAATTTATTTTCTGAAACCTTTTGGGGGTCATCCGCGAGTGTAAAAACGTAGCCTTTACCATCGTGATCCAAAGCAAAAAGGTGCTCGTCGGTTGCTACTAACGAGGAACTAAATTTTCCACCCAGCCGTTCTTGCCAAACGACTTCACCGGTCTCCATCGAGACGCGAGAGATGACGCCATCATCGGTGATACTAAAAATCCGGCCCCCCACTAAAAGTTGGCTAGGTTTGGAACCGATGTTTTTGCGCTGAGTCCACACGACCTTGGGTGTACCGGTAACGTCGCCTATACCGTCCGCTTCGACACAGTACAACTGAGCTTTCCCAAATCCAGTGTTGATATACAGTCGCTTGCCATCAAAGAGCGGTCGAGCAGTTGCTGAAAACTCTTCAAAACGGACTCGCCAGATTTCTTTTCCGGTTTCGGGATCGAGCACCAAGCACGCTTTACTGGTTGGACTAACAAGTTGCTTTTGACCGGCGACATCGATTACCAGCGGCGTACAGAAGGCTTTGAAGACATCTCCGTTGTCGGTCCCATAAGCGACATCACGATCGGTTTTCCAAACTGTTTTTCCGGTCTTGCGATCCAGAGCAACGACGTACTGAAAATCAAAACCATCTTGGTGAAAGATGAGCAAGTTTTTGTACAGAATCGGAGAACTTCCAGGGCCGCGAAAATGATTGCAAGGCAAGTCGCGGCGCTGCCAAACGATCTCGCAATTGTCGCGGCGCAAGCAAGCGGTACCGTAGCTTCCAAAGTGAATGAATGCAAACTCTTCGTCGAGCACTGGAGTTGGAGATGCATAGGTATTGGTGACGTGATGGTCTTTTTGAACTTCGTCATTTTCAAAAAGGAGTTTGTCATGTTTGACCTTGCCGGTTTCGAGATCAACGCAAACTGCGTACATCTTCTTACCATCTTCGGTCGCGGTGGTCAGCCAAATTTCAGTGCCAAGCACGACCGGTGAAGACCAACCGCGACCGTGAATGGGAGTTTTCCAAAGGATGTTCTCGGTTTCACTCCAAGAAGTTGGCGGATGCTGGCCAGGAGCGGTGCCATCGCTGTGCGGGCCGCGAAACTGGTACCAATTTGCTGCATCACTTTTTGGTGATGAAGCGGTCTGTGCAAGTGAATTCGGAGCGAGCAGCGGAGTCGTTAACAGCCCCAGAAAGAGCGAGGCGATAAATTGAAAGTTCATGAAGGCGACTCTTTGATCGTGGATGGAAGGAATGCTCCTAAGTCTAACCATGTCAGAAGCTGTCCGCAAAGCGCTTTCGGACGGTTTAACTTTGGGGTAACGTAGGATGGAACCATTTGTCCCGTCCGTCCAATCTTAAGTTGAATTCAAAGAATGCTCGCGACAAATGGTCCCAAGCTAGTAACGCGAGAACGAGGCTCTGCCGAGCCAGACTTGGCGTAACTATAAGACTCCACTGTACTTGTGAATGTGATCTTGTGGCATTGAATTTTCATTAAAGTGATGGGTGTCTATAATTACAGCTGAAGTCGAAATGGCTGTGGAGACTGGCTCGGCAGAGCCTCGTTCGCCCGTTCCATGTTCTACGAGTCCCACGCTTGGACATTTCGGGGTTGAGCACATCAGCCGGAACTCGCTAGAGAGCGTTCCACTTAGGAGTTTGAACTAAAGCTGGTCATTACGGTGGTATAGTCTTATTAGCCGGAAGGCGTTAGCCCCGGTTGGGTATTGAACCGGAGGCTAACGAGAGCGTCCCGTTTGGGAGTTTGAACTGAAGCTGGTCATTACGGTGCTATAGTCTTATCAGCCGGAAGGCGGTAGCCTCCGGTTGTGTATTGAACCGGAGGCTAACGCCTTCCGGCTGATAAATCACCTGTAAATTCGCGTTTTCAAGTTCATTCCTAACCGGGACGCTCTCTAACGCGTTCCGGCAGATTAGTCCAACCGTACTGAGGTGATGCGATATCGCAAAGTCGAGAAAGTGAGTGACATTGGGCGGGGACGCCCGCGCTCCGAAAAACCGGTCAACTATTTAGCATAATCGATTCGACACCTGCGCAATTGCTACTAAGTCAACATTCTCACGAACTCACTGGGTAAGTTATAATTTCGAAGTGAAGTTAAACTAGAAATTATCTATTATCCACTTGAGAAGATCATGAAGCTGCAACTTTGCCTAGCGATCGTTTCCGCATTGTTAGCTCAAAACGCATTCTCCCAAGAAGCGTCGACACGGCTCGTGGAACTTGATTACCAAGTTGGCCGCTGGCGCGATGATGTGATCGTAACGCCCGTCAACCAAGTGCTAACGCCGTTTGGTAAACAGGTCGAATTGGCTGGTATGCGGCCACAGGCCCTCGCATTGTCGCCGGACGGTAAATTGCTGGTGGTCGCCGGTAAGACGAATGAGTTGGTCGTCGTAGATCCCGTCGCGGGCGAGGTGAAGCAGCGTGTGGCTTTACCCGAAGAGAGTCGCCATACGCCACCCACCGATGAAGCATCGACGAATATTCTTAAGCCCGATAAGGCGGGGCAAGTTAGCTATACCGGTTTGATCTTCTCCGCCGATGGCAAACGCATCTACATGAGCAACGTAGCTGGCTCGATCAAAGTTTTCTCAGTGAACGGTGCTGGCGAAGTCGCTCCCTCGCACACCATGCCGTTGCCACCCGCCAGCGCCCCGCGACGCAAAGCCGAAATCCCAAGCGGATTGGCGTTCAGCAAAGATGGAGCGTCGCTGTTCGTCTGCGGTAACCTGTCAAATCGTCTGCTAGAAATCGATAGCAAGACCGGTGACGTGAAGCGAAGCATTGACGTCGGAGTCGCTCCCTATGACGTAGTGCTCGTCGGCGACAAAGCCTTGGTCAGCAATTGGGGCGGGCGGAGACCCGGTGCTGTTGATCTAGTTGGACCTGCCGGCCGTGGAACTAATGTTCGAGTCGATGCAGTTCGCAACATCGCTAGCGAAGGTTCGGTCAGCGTCATCGACTTGAAGACTGGCAAAGTGACCAACGAATTGCTAACTGGATTACATGCGAGCGCACTAGCGGTTTCACCGGATCAAGAGTTTGTCGTTTGTGCTAACGCAGGCAGCGACAACCTGAGTTTGATCGATGTTGCAGGTGAACGTATCGTTGAGACCGTCTGGGCCAAAACGAGCCCAGCGGACTTGTTCGGTGCGAGCCCCAATGCAATGGCCTTTGATCCAAGCGGCAAACGATTGTATGTCGCCAATGGAACGCAGAACGCGATTGCAGTAATGGATTTCGATCCCGAGGATAAAGGCGAAACTAAATTGATAGGGCTGATTCCAGTCGGTTGGTTTCCAGGAGCGATTGTGTTTGACTCATATCGTGGACAATTGTGCGTTGCAAACATCAAGGGTCTACCGATCAAGCCCAAGAAGCAAGGCAAAGCCGAAGGTTTTAACTCGCATCATTACCATGGCAGTATCTCATTGACAAAATTGCCCAAGAATGCGGATGAACTTGCCATGTTATCCGAGCGAGCCGCAAAGAATATGCGCCGCGGGGCGATCGCCCAAGCGGCTTTACCGGCCCGAAAGAATATTGCTCCCAAAGCGATCCCAGAAAGAATCGGGGAACCGAGTCTGATCAAACATGTCGTTTACATCCTTAAAGAGAATCGCACTTACGATCAAGTTTTTGGAGCGCTCGAGCAGGGACGTGGCTACAAGGATCTGTGTATCTTTGGTAAAGAGATCACACCCAATCAGCACAAGATGGTCAATGAGTTCGTGTTGCTTGATAACACTTACTGCAACGGCATTTTGAGCGCTGATGGTCATCAGTGGAGCACGACTGCGTTTAGCACAGACTATATGGAAAAGAGCTTTGCGGGTTTTCCTCGCAGTTATCCCGATGGTATGGGTGAAGATGAAGTCGATGCGCTCGCTTATTCGCCGGCGGGTTTTATCTGGGACAACGCGCTGGCTGGTAAGAAGACCATTCGCAACTACGGCGAGTTCATGAAGCCGAAAGTGCGTTATCGTGATCCCGCCAAGAAAGGCTCGCCGAATTATCTGGCTTGCTACCGAACTTGGAAAGGCGAAAGCGACGAAGTGATTTTTGAGAGCCAACCGGGTGTTGAAACCATTCGACCTTTCTCGCCGACTACCTATGTCGGTTGGGATATGTCAGTGCCGGATCAATTTCGCGCGGACTTCATTATCAAAGAGCTGGCCGAATTTGAAGCCAAGGGCGAGTATCCGAACTTGACCATCATCTGCTTGCCGAATGATCACGGCAGCGGCACGGCAGCAAACTGCCCCACGCCCGCCAGTTGTATGGCTGACAACGATCTCGCATTTGGTCGCATCGTCGAGGCTCTTAGTCATTCAAAATTCTGGCCTGAGATGGCGATCTTTGCGACGGAAGATGATCCGCAAGCGGGTTGGGATCACGTCAGCGGCTATCGCACGACCGCGTATTGCATCAGTCCCTACACCAAGCGTGGCGTAACAGTGGGTACGCAGTACAACACGACCAGTATCTTGCGAACGATGGAGCAGATCCTCGGCTTGCCACCGATGAATCAGTTCGATGCGAGCGCAACACCCATGTTTGACTGTTTTATAGACCAGTCCAATGTAAAGCCGTTCGATGCCGTGCCGAACTTAGTACCGCTTGATCAAATGAATCCCAGCCCCGCAGCCATCTTGGACAAGGTCTTGCGCGAAGACGCTCTAGTATCCGCGACACTCAACTTTCTGGAGGTCGACAAAGCTCCCGAAGACATCTTGAATCGAATCATCTGGCGCTCCGTGAAAGGCAGCCAAGTGCCCTATCCAGAGTGGGCGATATCGATGGTTGAAGAGGATGAGGAGTGAAGGTGACGACTGGCTATCCGACTTTTGGGTGTTGAAAAATAATGGATTTCAAAAGTCAAGCGACTTTCGGATGGTCGATCGTCAACGCCGCGGTAAGGATGTAATCCAATTGGTTCAGCCGGATTTTGAGTACTTCGGCGAAATGTCCCCGTGTGCCACTGGCTTTGCCAGTGAAACGAAGCAGGTGATTCATGTGCTCGAAAAGTCCATCAAGTATTATCAACATTAATGTAAGTGATCGAAGTAAAGCCCTTAGTTTAGTAAATACCCTTCAGATGATGAGTGGTCACGCTCCACGGGACATTCACTTGGTAGAGATTCACACTTCGGGGAATTCCCTCGTTACGTTTATGGCGTTGGAAAGTTCCTCACTATTCAAAGTAGACGCCTGCGCTCACACTGGCAAACCAGTGGCACACAAAACCAACCCTACGTACGCAAATTCCGGATGAACCATCCAATTCCCTCAATCTCGGAAGTTAATATGACATCGAAGCATCAGAGGTGTCCGAAATGCCAAGCCGAAATGGAACAAGGATTCATACTCGATAACACTGACGAATTGCAGGGCATCATGGAAACGATTGTTAATAAGCGCAGTAACCTTCCATCACCACCTGAATAAAAAAGCTACTCTTAAGTTGGGCCTGTGTTCGGTCTACGCCAGCAAGCGTGGCGAGCTTGCGGCTTACGTCAAGTTTGCGTTGTCTTTCGGTTCAAAAGCGACGATTCTTGATGTAGAGGACTCGGGGACTTTGCGAGCGGGGCAAGTTAGTTCTGTCGTGCTCACGTTGACGATTTTGTCGGTTGCGATGCGACCTGACGAAATGCTGGAGCTTTTGGCATGCAAATGCCAATCATGCTATTAATGCCAGCATTGGCGTTCGGCCCGAGAACTGGAGTCCACGGGCAATACATTACCATGCGATGGTTTCGGGTCAGTAGGATAGGACTCGCCGCATACTAGTTAGCGTGTAAGGCACACTGGCGATGCGAGCAAAATCTTTAGTTCTGTTAGTCGTGGCGTTGGGTTGCGGAATGGTGGCTGCTGTTGCAGTCAGTAAAGCCGTAATGGACCAAGGTACTGGTCAACCAACTGAATCCACAGTAGAAATCTACGTAGCCAAAAAGAACTCGGAAGGTGGACAGAAACTGTCCGCCGACCATTTTACATTGGAAGCTTGGCCGCAAAGTCGTTTGCCTGAAGGCGCGATCTACAAGCTTGAGCAAATCGACGGCAAGTACATCAAGCAAAATATTTTTGCGGGCGAGCCTTTTATCGAGGCTAAACTCTCCGCAACTCGAGCAGGCCTCAGCGAAGACTTGCCCAAGGGCTATCGAGTATTTGATATCGCTTCTGGTGGTATCACTTACATCAAACCGGGTGACCATGTTGACGTCATCGGCACCTTCAAACTGGAAGGTAATGGCAATGTTGCTGAATCGAAGACGGTCATGCGAAACGTGAGAGTCTTTGCAATCAACGGCAACCCAGCTCGCGAGACTGATAACAAGCAGGCGACCGGAACGTCAACTTTACAACTCCAAATCAAAGAAAGTCAAGTTGAAGCGTTAACGCTTGCAAATAAGCTTGGCGAAATGCGTATCAGCTTGCGATCTTCGCGAGAAGATGGCGACATGGAGAGTGATAGCGAAGCCGACAATGGTGAATCATTCGTATCTTGGGTTCATCAGAATGAACGCGATGATGCACCTGCACCTCAGTCGCAAACACCGCCGCAGAACCAGTTTGCAACTAACTCGCCTGCTCCAAAGACCAACAAAGTCGAGCCCAACGAAATGCTCATCGTGACGCCGACTGGTGTAGCGCGATACCAGTGGACAAACGATAAAGAGCTGCCTCGATTGGTGACCGACGCGGAGAAAGAGGAAAGCAAGCAAACCACTTCTGCTCCGACGCAAGCTGCTTGGCCCTATCCTGCTGGAAATGTTTATTCAGGTTTTGGCGGCTACACGCCGACATATCCAAATGGCACAAATGCGCCTGCCGGTGGAATTCAACCGGGAGCCCCCGGGGCTCCACCAATGGGACCCAATAGTGTGAATCCGAAAGACGCTCCGAAAATTGACTAATTCAATCCAACGAAATGAATTAGTCTACATTTCCGAGTTGTATGACGATAAACGATAAGCCGCCACGTAGGTCCAGCCTAGGCGGCATGTTGTCCACACCCGATGTGCGGATGACTGTTAATTGTTGACAGCAATGTCACCGAAATTTAAAAGCTAATCGCCAATCCAGTAGAGCGTGCAAGCAGTCAGGGACGACTGCGTAACGTTCTACGCCAATAGTACAAGGATGTCCTGGGATGGCTCACTCGCAAAAAAAACGTACTTTGCGCCGAGCGCTCGTAGCAGCGTCGCTCGCCTCAGGCTTCTTCGCCTCAGCATTGAACCGATCTGATCTTGCTCATTCGCAGCAAGGGCCTGTTTCGCAGTGGAACATTACCAACTCAGACGTTGCGGTGCAAGAGACTCCTGGTGGTCGCCAATCGATTCAAATGGTTGTCAGCACCAGTAGAGAAATCACGGCTGACCGCGCGTTCAAACAAGTCCGCATCCAGAACCCGAATGTCATCACAGCCCTACCGCTGACCGGCGGCAATCGCTTGCAAATTTCGGCGGTAACAACCGGTGTTACGCAAGTTGACTTGGTGGGAGCAGATGACTCGGTTTACACCATAGAAGTCATGGTGCTGAGCGATGTCAGAGAATTGGAAGCCATTCTGCGGCAGGTGTTTCCTGGAACTCATCTGGTCGTCACGCCTATTCAAAAAGGCTGCATCATCAGCGGATACGTGAGCAGCGATGACGACGTCGAACACGTAATGCATATTGCTGAGCAGTACTTCACAACGGTCATTAATAAAGTAACCGTGACGGGTGTGCATACGATTCAGCTCGAAACCCAAGTCATGGAAGTCTCTCGAACCAAACTCAAGGAGTTAGGTATCGACTGGGCGTTTGCAAACGGTGACGATGCCATCGCCAACACTGCCGGTGGCCTTCTTACCGCCGCCGGTTCGACATTTGGCGGGACTGGAAATCAGAATTTTACAATCGGCGTCGCTGAAAATGGGACCCGCTTTTTCAGTTCGATAAGAGCCCTTCGGCAGAACAACCTTGTCAAAGTGCTGGCTAACCCAACACTGACGGCAGTAGATGGACGGCCTGCGAGCTTCAATGTTGGTGGTGAGATTCCGATCGTTGTCCCGTCTGGCCTGGGCCAAGTTGGTATTCAATATCGCGAATACGGCACTCGGGTCGACTACGTCGCCAAGATTCGTGGCGAGGGCCGCGTCTACCTGGAGGTCCGACCTTATGTCAGCGAAATCGACCCGACGCGAAGTGTGACCATTAATGGAACCAGCGTACCTGGCTTGCGCAGTCGTTTTCTTGAAACGGGTGTTGAGTTGCAAGCGGGTCAAACGCTGGCGCTCGGTGGCTTGCTGCAAATGCGTACCGAATCGATCAACTCCGGTTTGCCGTTCTTCGCGGATCTGCCTTACCTAGGCGCACTTTTCCGAACCACTAGAGAACTACAAAACGAAATTGAATTGTTGATTACGGTAACGCCAAACTTTGCTGGGCCAATGGACGCTTACGAAGTTCCAATGGGTGGACCAGGTGCAAACACTACCAGCCCAACCGAACGCGAACTATTCCTGAAGGGCTACATCGAAGTTCCCGTTGGTGAAAATTGCGCTCCGGGACAAGCTCAGTCGGGCTTGATTACAAATGGTTATCCCGCGGGACAGATGATTCAAAATCAAGGCTCCGGCCAGCCGATGATGAACTCATACGAGTCAGCACCTGGCATGATCAACACAATGCCAGTGCCCAATCCTTCGGCGCTCAGCGTTGGTCCAAACGCCCCTAAGTTGGCGCGACCATCGGTTAGTCCAGCAGCGACGAGCCGCCCGCAAATGCGTTAAAGCGATTTTCGCTTTGACCCAGGACCGAAGGAGAAAACAGGTTTGTTTAAGGTAATTGAAAAATGAGCAATGTACTTCGCTTAGCCATAGTAGACCCTAAAGACGATACTCGTGAGCGTCTCAAGGCGATGCTGCTGGGCATGGACATTGTCTGGCTTGAAGCCGAGTGTTCGCGCTACGAGTTCTTCCCGGATGTTATCTCTCAGTCGAAGCCAGATGTCGGCGTGATTAGCCTTGATGCTGATCCCGTTAAAGCCATTACGCTTTTAGAGCGGATGCGCTCGGACGCTCCCGAGTGTTCGATCTTGGCGGTCAGTTCGACCACCGATGGACAATTGATTCTACGAGCCATGCGGGCTGGCGCGAAAGAGTTCTTGACTCTTCCAGCGACGCTCGAAGAAATGATGAGCGCCCTTAGCCGAATCGCGGACAGCAAATTCGGCGGAATCGACGGAAAGAGCCGCTCGTCAAAGATCATCGCCGTAGCGGGATCAAGCGGTGGAGTTGGCTGTACCAGTCTGGCTGTTAACCTTGGATGCATTCTCGCGGCAAATCCTGAGAACTCGGTCGCGCTGGTAGATCTCGATTTGGCGATCGGCGATGCGGATGTTTTCTTGGATACGATTCCAGATTACAGCCTTGTCGACGTAACGCAAAATATAGCTCGCCTCGATTTCCAACTGCTCAAACGCTCGCTGACAAAGCACAGCTCGGGGTTGTATTTGCTGCCTCGTCCTGTGCAACTGCAAGACGTTAGTCTGATCACACCAGAAACACTTCGCCGCGTATTTGGTTTGCTGAAAGCTACCTTCACTCACATCGTTATCGATGTGTCGAAGGGCTTCAACTCAACCGACTTAGCGGCGTTTGAGTTCGCCAATGATGTGCTTATGGTCGCTCAACTTGACTTGCCTTGCCTTCGCAATCTTGTGCGCTTGTTGATGTCGTTCGATGAAGTGGAAGGATTGCGCGATAAACTCAAGATCATCGTCAACCGCGTCGGCCTTGAGAGCGGACAGATCAAACTGAAGAAAGCGACCGAAACCATCGGCCGAGAAATTTTCTATCAGATTCCGAATGACTACCGCACTATGGTAGAAGTCCGCAACAACGGCGTTCCTTTGCTCGAACAAGCTCCCAAGGCGCCGATAACGCTGGCCATCCAAGGCCTAGCGGAATTGCTTGCCGGCACTAATTCTAACAGCCAGGTCGCTGCGCATGAGGATCATTCGAGCAGCGGTTCAAGCTCATGGCTAAACTTCTGGCCCGCGAAAGGTGCGAAGGCGAAGTCACGCTAGCATTTGCATGAGTTGGTCTGCAAGGCGAGCCGTGTCGAGTCTACGTCAAACTGCATAGTTTCGACTTTGCGTGTTCACGTCTTACCATCAATCGGCCGAACAACTCATTGGGGCGGAGGGATCGCGCGCACATTGCGCCGCTAGGATCTCTCAATGACTCGCCTTAACATTTTCGCTTCGACTGCCATTTTATCGATTGGGACGCTGTTCGCCTTTTCGTTTAGCGTACAAGGTCAAACGCGAACGCAAAGTGTGAGGAAATTTAGGGACGGGACAAATGGTCCCATCCTACGAGCATCGGCCACACGCAACGACGAGATTATCGCTCCGACGGCAATGAAAGTCGCTGACGAACCGATCAACACACTGTTGATTGACGCCCCAGACACAAGCTGCAACAGTTGCGATAACTGCGGTGGACAGGAACTTTGTTGCTGCAATGAACCTTGTTTTCTATTCGACTGGACGCGAGCCGAACTGTTTGCTGGCGTTGTTGGTTTTGCAGTTCCTGCAAACTTTCTTAGTACGGCTAACAATTCAAACGGAGCCGTCGAAGGCGCTTTCGGTTTTCAAGAAGGCATTAATTTCGGCGCCCGCGTTCCGAGTTTGCTATGCGGCCAGATGGGCTCGCAGCTTGGTGCCAGATTCGTTCATTCGCGGTTAGACGGATCAGCAGCTGGCAGTGATCAGCGCCAACAACTCTTTCTCACAGGCGGTCTATTCCGTCGCGTTGACTACGGAGTGCAAGGCGGTTTAGTCGTCGACTACCTTCATGACGACTGGATCTACAAAGCTGACTTGTTGCAACTGCGAGGCGAGCTCAGTTATCTTCTATCGCCCTGTCATGAACTCGGGTTTCGATTCACTGACAGCCAGCAGATCGACGACACAACCTATCAAGTCCGAGGAAGTTCTGTATCCTATGGCGTTCGCATCAATGCTCTCGATACTTATCGCGGCTTCTATCGATTTCGTTTCAGCGAGCAAGCTCGTGGTCAAGCGGAGTTGCAAGCTGGCTGGACGAAGGACTCGGGTGCCATTCTTGGCATGACACTTAACACGCCGCTGCAAAATCAGATCGGTTTAAGCACCACGGCCACCTATTTGATCCCACCGCGTGACGCTTCGCCTGGCTACGCATCTGAAGGTTGGAACATTGGACTTGCGTTGGTATGGACACCTGGCCGCAAGTTTGGCTTAGCCCGCGATTACTATCGTCCTCTGTTTGACGTAGCCGACAACGGATCCCTGACTTCCAAGATTCACCAATAACGTGCATGTTTTTGCGCTTGATCAGTGAGCCGTCGGCGTTCGCCGCGGGTAAACGGAGTCGTCATCGTTGATGACCAATAGTCGAAATTATCGCATACCGTCCACTAGGAAACTACACCATTTGGACAGACCGTAGAAATTCAAACCGCCCTACTTCGTTCACCCGTGGCTAGCGCCAGCGGCTCACAGATTTTTACCACCCATATTTTTACCAGCGATTGCTTTACTTGATCGAATTCAAAAACTCATTGATCCGTTTCTCGCTAACGGTCTGCTTGGTGCCGAGTGATTGTGCAAATATGGAGACTCTAAATTCTTCAATCAACCAGCGGAGTTGATCGAGTTTGGCGATGGTCTCTGGTGATGCCAACGTCGTACTCGCCTTGAGCTCGCGGTAACGTTGGACAGCTTTGTCGATCGGAGCTCGCAGTTGCTTGTCTTTCGGCAACCCACCACTTTTGAGTTTATCGAGTCGCAATTCAATGGCCCGAAGATACCTGGGCAACTCAAGCAATGCAGACCATGGCGTTGCTTTTAAAAAGTCAGGTGCCAGTAGATCGCGTAACTGTGCACGGATGTCGTCAGCGCTCTCGCGCCAAGTGGCGGGCAGAGCTTCGACTCGCTTGCGAACCTCATGAGTGGCTTCGGCCAACCTTGGTAACCAAGCGGCAACGTTCTGCGTAGCCATTGAGATCTGTTCAACCGCTCGCAGATTTCGTATTTCAAAGTCATCGCGATTTTGTGGCAGCGGCTGATTCTCGATGAAGGCAATGCGAGCGATCAGGTCTTGAAGCTGTGCGCGGAGTTGATCGCTCTTCAATATGTGACCAAGCAAGACGCTGGATTTTTCGAGTTGCGGCAAATGCGCGATTTGACCGCGAAGGTTGCGATGATGCTTGATGGCAAACAGCCGCATCCAACCCTGTACCGCCAACCTCTCCGCTTCGGCGGCATGATCGACCAATCGCAATTCAACCGCTTCGCCGACATCGACGAGCGTTGGAAAGGCAGCAACCATCAAACCACCGCGGCGAATGGCAACTTGACTTGGAAGCGAATCAAAGTCGATTTGGTTAATGCGACGATCTTGCCAATTGCTGTGCTCCCTAACCACTTTCGTGCCGACGATCGATTCAGGCGGTGCGTGACGAGACTGCAGCTCAGCTACATTGCGTCCCGCTTCGATGACGGCTCCCGCATCGTCGACGACCCGCACGAGAAACTGCAAATGCTCGGGCAGCTTGGTCCAATCAAAGTCACTCGCGCGGACGGGTTCGCCAGCATGAGCAGACATCAATTCGCAGAGCACAGTTGAGAATGGTCGCTGATGATCGGCTTTGGCAAGTTGTTCACTGAGTTTGCGAGCGACATCGGGCGCGGGAACGAAACTGGTGCGAAGATTCTTTGGGAGCGAACGGATCAAAAACAAAAGCTTGTCTTCAAGCAACCCTGGAACCAACCACGCAAGGGCTTCGTCACTGATTTGCCGCAGAGCGGCTTGGGGCACTGTGACCGTGACTCCGTCCGTTGCGTTACCTGGTTCAAAGCGATACGCGAGCGGCAGCTTGGTCGTTCCAACCTGCAATGCATTTGGAAACGCCTCAGCAAAATCTTTGGCAACCGTGCGTTGGTCGGCGATCAAATCTTCAGGCTTCATCCATAAAGATTTGACGAGCGGCGAGTCGCTGTTCTTGTTGATCCAATTGCGGAGTGTGGCGAGATCGGTGACTTCGACGGGAATCCGCTGGGCATAAAAACGCTCGAGCTGATACTTGTCGACGATGAACTGTCGCTCGCGTGTGCGCTGCGCGAGTTCATGCATGTCAGCCAACATCTCTTGGTTGTGCGTGTAAAACTTTTCGCGGCAACTCCAATCGCCGCTAACCAGTCCGTGTTCGATCAACATCTCGCGAGCCGTGGCTGCGTTGATCGGTGCAAGGTTCACACGGCGACCGACGACAATAGGCAAACCATACAGTGTGCTGCGTTTGTAGACCATCGCCGAACCGCTCTTGCTGCTCCAGTGCGGATCGTAGAACGAGTGCTTTAGCAAGTCCGTTGCCGCGTGCTCGATCCATTCAACGTCGACTTCAGCGATCGTTCTCGCAAATCGTTTTGTCGTCTCAACAATCTCAGCGGCCATGATCCACTTTGGTTTGCGACGAAACAGACCGGAACCGGGCCAAAGCGACAAACTCATTCCGCCCGCGGCCTTGTATTCATGATTTTCGCCGGCGTGGGCAATGCCGCTGAGCAAACCGGTTAACAGCGAATGGTGAATCGCATCATAGCCTTCAGGTCGTTTGATCACTTCTGGCTTTGGCGGAGGCCCATTTTGATTGCGATGCTTGCCTTGCGTACGCGCGTCGGGATTCGCTTCAGCTTGTTTTTTTAGATCGATAGCAGGCAGCGTAATGTTCCGCTTACCAACTTTCATTCCAGAACCATGGAGCAGTTCTTTCAGTTGGCGAACGATGTCAGCCCATTCGCGAAAACTGTTGTGCGACAGAAATCGTTGATGCAAAGCTTTTTGCATGCGCGATCGGCCGAGATCGTTTCCGAGCCGTTCGTAGAAATCCCACAGTCGCAGGTAACTCAAAAAGTCGCTATGCGGATCGAGGAACATGGCATGAGCTTCATCGGCCTGCGGAGCCTGACCAGCGGGGCGTTGACGCGGATCTTGTGATTCAAGCGCCGCGGCGATGATGAGCACTTCTGCCAAGCAGTTGCGTTCATTAGCTTCAATCAACATCCGACCTACACGAGGATCGCACGGCAATGCACCGAGTTGACGACCGACGTTCGTTAGTTCATCGCGAGCATCAATGGCATCGAGTTCTCGCAGCGTCTTTTCAGCATCGCGAATCGATTCGGGAGCTGGCGGATCGAGGAGTGGAAACTCATCGAGCGGCCCGAGCCTGAGCACTAAGCTTTGGAGCAGCACAGCAGCCAGATCGCTTCGGCGAATTTCAGGAGTGGTGAACTGACTGCGCGATTCGTAGTCATTTTGACTGAACAAACGGATGCATACGCCAGGGCCTAAACGTCCGCAACGACCGCTGCGCTGATTGGCTGAGGCTTGCGAGACGGCTTCGATGGGCAACCGCTGAACTTTGCTGCGCGGCGCGTAGCGACTGATGCGAGCCAAGCCGGTATCGACAACGTAATGAATGCCCGGCACGGTCAACGACGATTCGGCAACGTTGGTCGCTAATATAATGCGAGGTTGATTGTGCGGTTGAAAGATCTTGTTTTGATCTGCCTGACTTAAACGCGCATAGAGAGGCAGTGTTTCAACGCCGCGCTCGTTGCCGTAACGCTTGTGATGTCCACCGAGATGTTTGGCAACGATCCGAATGTCGCGCTCGGTCGGCAAGAAGACCAGCACATCACCGGCGCCTTCGTGAAGCAACTCATCGCAAGCATCGGCTATAGCCGCTAGTTGCGTTTGCTCATCGGGCTCTTCGTCGACCGTATCGGCAACGATGGGGCGATAACGCATTTCAACCGGATAGGTACGGCCAGAGACTTCGACAATTGGGGCGTGGCCTTGTTCGTCGGCAAAGTGTTCGGCAAAGCGTTGAGGATCGATAGTTGCGGATGTGATGATCAGTTTTAGGTCAGGACGCTTGCCCGAAAGTTGTCGCAGGTAGCCGAGTAGAAAGTCGATATTCAGTGAGCGCTCGTGAGCTTCGTCGATAATGATTGCGTCGTATTGATCGAAGAAGCGATCGCGCTGGGTCTCGGCGAGCAGCACGCCGTCAGTCATGACTTTGATAAGTGTCTGCGGTTGCGTGGCGTCGGTGAAACGAATTTTGAATCCGACCTTCTCACCAACTTTAGAACCGAGTTCATCGGCCAAGCGGCTGGACACGGCGCGAGCCGCGAGTCGTCTCGGTTGGGTGTGACCAATCATCGCTCGACGGCCAAGTCCCGCTTCGAGGCACAGCTTGGGCAACTGCGTGCTTTTACCTGAACCGGTCTCACCACAGACTACAATCACTTGGCGAGACTGGATGAGATCGATGATCTCCTGGCGGTGGGCAGTGATCGGCAACTCGGGATCGTAGTCAAGTTGCGGGATGCTGGCGATGCGTTGTTCGCAAAGCGCTGCGGACTTTCGAGCCGCTTCTTCCCAAGCCGCACGACGTTCGCTGCTTGCATTTTGCTGCGCCAGTTGTTGCCACTGACGCAACAGTCGGTGCCGGTCCGCTTGCATCACTTCGTCAAGGATGGCAGGATTTTGAAAACGTGATTGAACGCTCATTGTGGAAACAGTGCGCTAATATCAAGCTCCGCTTTGGGCAGGCACAGTGGCCAAATACTTGCACCTGAGGCAAAGGTCCACGTGGTCTGATAACCAGTCCCTGTAGGCTCGCGATAGACGACGACCGAACGAGAAGGGACGTCGACTTGCCAATATTCTTGAATGCCAGCTTCGGCGTAGAGACTAAATTTCTCAATTCGATCGAAATCGAGACTGCTATAACTAACTTCGATCAACAAATAAACCTCTTCAGGCGATGGGTGGCGGTCAACGTAACGGCGACGAGTTACCCAAGCAATATCGGGTTCAGGACAACTGTTGGCATTAGGAATGACAATGGGTTTTTCAGTACGGATAGTGAATCTTCGTTTCGCCTGCTCAATACTCCACTCAGTAAGAAAGTCGATTGGGTCAGAGTGTTGAGGACCTTGAGGATTCAGGTGTACGATCCTGCCGCGAATCAATTCGACCTGTCCGGTGAAAGCGTCGAAGTCACCGCGCTGGACGAGTGCTTCGTATTGCTTTACGGTCAGAGGAATTGTCGTTGGCCAGTTCATCGCTTTGGACATTTTTACATTGAGGGCTTAAACAGGCAGCTTGACGACTGGTAATTCGACTTTTGGCTTTGGCGTTTCAGCCGCTTGTGGATCGACCCAGTTTTTCGCTTCAAAGTGTTTTCCATAGGTCCCAAAATCATTGAAGGCGATCCACTTGGCAAAGCGAACTGCCCAGCTGCGTTCGGGGATCTCGGCACCTGGGACATACTGAGAACGACGCGGAATGACGGCTTGAAGTTCGGCGATAGAAGTTTTTCTTTGGGTGGTATCGCGGGCTCCATGTTTTTCAGCGAGCTGAATCAACAAGTCAGGTCGCTCAAGGACCACGCAGCCGCGAGTGTTCTCGGCGACGATGGTACGGAAGTCTCGCAGGAATTCGCTGTTGTTGAAAGTATCTTTGAGCGGGCGATCGTCGTAGATGCTTTCTTTAGCCAATTGAATGATGGGACACGGTTCGATGTCGCCCGCTGGACCAATGTGATGTGTGAACCCAGTGACGGCTGGGCAGAGTGCACGACCTTCGCCGTCATGATAAGCGTCGATGACGATGATCGGTTTCGTAGCCCGCGTGTCGACGACGAATTGACGGACCTTGCGAAGTTGATCGGTGTCGAGCGACAATTCGGGCATCGCTTCCGGACCCATCGGGCGGTAAACGTGGAACCACGTATACATCACGCCCATTTCAATCAGCCGATCGACCCACTTGTCCGTCACCAACTCATCAATGTTCGTCTTACAAACGCTCGTACAAACTCCGGTGAGCACTTTGTTGTTCAAGCAGTTGTGAATGCCTTGCATTGTTTGACTGAGCACATCGGCGCGACCGCGGCGCTGGTCACTGACGATCTCCGTCCCTTCAACGCTGATTAGCGGAGTCACGTTTCCCATCTTCCGCAAACGTTTGGCAACTTCGTCCGTGATAAAGTGCCCATTAGTAAACACTTGGAAGTAAACGTCAGGCTGGCTTTCGAGAAAATCGAGCAGCTCTTTGTGCAAGAACGGTTCACCACCTAGAATGCCAAAGAATGAATTGCCCATCGCTTTGGCTTGGTTGACGGTTCGATTGAGCGATTCGATGTCGATCTTGGTTTGTTTGGCGGCAACGTCGACCCAGCACCCTTGGCAGCGGAGGTTGCAACTGTTGATGATCGAAATATAGAGGAACGGAGGGAAAAAGTCTCCTTTTTTAAGTCGGGCTCGATGCTTCTGAACGCTGCGAAAACCCTTCCAGCCCGCCAAATAGGCAAGTTTCCACAGCAGGCGTTTGTCGGTTTCGCGAATCAATCGACTCGCCATTCGCAGATACATGGTAAGACCCTTGGTGTCGGAGCTGGCACTTTATGTTCGCGTTAGTATAGCCCGAGCGGCGAATGTTGGCGAAAGGGGAAGACGGACTCGGTGTAGCTGGATTCGTGAGAAATCGGCGACGCTAGCCCTAGTACTCCGGATTCTCACGAATCCAGCTACCCGTCTCCCCACGAATCTCCACTAAAAAACCGACGACTTGTCGCGACAATAGTCATGCCGCAATTGATTTTCAACGCGAGAACGGTCACCATAACTGGGGGCGGTTCCGCACAGAAGCGATTCTCGCCAATGGTTAAAATCACTTAATGGTGAAAAGATGGGCAATATTCGCTTTTCGTTTGAATACCCGTGGCTGCTTGTGCTGCTAGCGATATTGCCATTGATTTGGGTAAGCAGTTTTCAGTCGATGGCCGGCTTGGGTCCGGGCCGACGTCTTGCGGCTCTATTGTTTCGGTCCGTGGTGATGTTAGTCATCATTTTTGCGTTAGCCGGCATTCAGTGGGTTTGGATCAGCGATAAACTTACCGTTATCTATTGTCTGGATCAAAGCGACAGTATTGCACGAGCCAAACGCGATGTGATGTTGGAGTATGCGATCAAGTCGGTGCGAGCTCACCGTCAATCGGAACGTAGCGATCGATCTGGGTTGATTGTCTTTGGTCGTGAAGCAGCGATTGAGTTTCCGCCCTATGACGACAATTTGCCAGACGTTAAAGGCATCGAAAGTTATTTAGGTCGAACTGACGCAACGAATTTAGAATCGGCTCTCAAGCTGGCTCAAGCTTCGTTTCCAGAAGACTCGGCGAAACGCATCGTGATCATTACCGATGGTATCGAAACGGTCGGATCGGCCGCGGCGGTAGCGAAGTCCATGTCGGAAGCGGGTATTGGAATCGATGTCGTGCCGATCAATCTTGCCGCGAAGAGCGAAATACTAGTTGAAAAAGTGGACTTGCCGACCAACATACGGCAAGGCCAACCGTTCGAGTCACGGATCGTTGTCAACAAATATCAAGAGCAAGGGACCGATGAACCCGTTCCCGGTCGATTGCGATTGCTGCGGAGTTCCGGACCGCGCGAACAAGTGTTGCTGGATGAGTCCATTTCGCTGGACAAAGATGTCAACGTATTTCCCATTCGGGACACGATCGAGTTACCCGCTGGTTACACTTATCGCGCCGAGTTTGTACCCGACAATCCGGCCGACGATTCCCTGCAGCAGAACAATCGCGCCGACGCATTCACTTACGTGCGCGGCAAGGGTCGGATCTTGCTGATTGAGGATTGGAGTGC
This sequence comes from Planctomycetia bacterium, assembly GCA_031412515.1. GTDB lineage: Bacteria > Planctomycetota > Planctomycetia > Pirellulales > Pirellulaceae > Aureliella. Next base: position 22,500 of record JANODD010000250.1, read on the forward strand.
GGTGGGCGAGTATGGGACTTTGGTTGAAGCGTTGCGGCGAAGTGAAATCGAAGTTGACATTCAAACGAGCGATCAGTTGTTTACTTCGTTGGCCGAGTTACAAGCCTACGACTGTGTGGTGCTTGCGGGTGTTCCGCGTAGCAGCGGTGATTCGGCAGAGGCAATTGCCAATTTTACTGACGAGCAGCTTGATATCCTGGTCAGCAACACCGAACAATTCGGCAGCGGATTAATCATGCTCGGCGGCCCGAACTCGTTCGGCGCCGGCGGCTGGTCAAACACGGTCATCGAGAAAGCAATGCCTGTCGATTTCCAAATCAAGAATAAGAAGATCGAAGCGGTCGGTGCTTTGGCGATGATCATGCATGCGTCCGAAATTGGTCAAGGAAATTACTGGCAGAAACGAATCGCTCGCTCAGCCATGGAAGTACTCGGACCAATGGATTACTGCGGCGTTTTGCAGTTCACGACGCTTGGCGACTCTTGGTTATGGGGCGGACAAATCGGAATGCTTCGAGTCGGTGAGAACCGCGCAGCGATGATCAATCGCTTAAGCAGTTTGACTCCGCAAGATATGCCTGACTTTGAACCATCGATGCGGTTGGCGCTGAACTCGTTAGTCAAAACGCCCGCGTCGGTGAAGCATATGATCATCATTAGTGACGGTGACCCCACTCCACCGAGTGCAGGGATTGTCGGGCAGTTTGCGAAGGCACAGATTAAAATTTCAACCGTCGCGGTTGGTGCGCACGGGCCAGCCGGCCATCAAACGCTTCAAGGGATTGCAACGAAGACCGGCGGCAACTATTACGTTGCTTCGAATCCTTCTGCGTTGCCAAAGATCTTTGTGCGTGAAGCGATGCGAGTTTCGCGACCGCTGGTGTACGAACCCGATGGTGGGTTGCTGCCTCAAGTAACTTATCCACATGAAATTGTTCAGGGTCTGTCGCGCGACTTGCCGAATCTAAAAGGCTTTGTGCTGACAACCATCAAAGACAGTCCGCTTGTCGAAGTTCCCATTCGCTCCAGCAAACCGACAGAACCTGAGAATCAAGCGGTGCTGGCAACGTGGACTTACGGTCTCGGTCGAACGGCTGTGTTTACAAGCGATACCGGCAAGCGTTGGGCTGGAGAGTGGGCCGCTTGGCCAGGCTACGATCAGTTCTTCACGCAAGTCGTTCGTTGGGCAATGCGACCTACGAAAAGCGATGCGAAGTT
>JANODD010000251.1:0-2462 GCA_031412515.1 Planctomycetia bacterium
TCAGCATCACTCAACTCTATCGTCACTGATACCGTCCAACTTCGGCTACTTTTCGGATGAGCTAAACTTATAAGGCAGACTACTTTGGTGAACGTTATCTCCTCCGTTCGCACTGGCACAGCCAGTGGCACACGAAGTCACCCTATTCGCCAGTGACACACCCGCCGCTCGCCATTACTCAGCTCTATTGTTACTGATACCGTCCAACTTCGGCTACCTTTGGGACGAGCTAATCGTGTTGGGCAGAATTCTTTTTGCGAGAATCACTTCCTCCGTTCGCATTGGCACAGCCAGTGGCACACGAAGGCCACCCGGTTCGCCAGTGCTACCCCGCCGCTCGCTACTACTTGGCTGAGCCTTCCAAGCAACAGTTCGAAGGACTACCGACAGTTCACGGTCTTCGTGCCCAAATATTCGACCCATCAGTCGCACGTTAATGGCATTGATACAGCTCGTGTGCCACTGGCTGTGCCAGTGCAAACGGAGCGAAAGAGTTGCTGAACCACCGTTTGTCAAACCCACTAACCATTTGCGAAAAGCTGCCGAAGTTGTCCACTCCGACAGAACTAAACTCTTGATTACGACCTGCATGTGGTATCGGCCGTCCCATAGCGAAACCTTTCGCTATCGGGTTCGCCATTACTCAGGTCTTACGTTACTGATGCCGTCCAACTTCGGCTACTTTTGGGGCGAGCTAGTCGTGTTGGGCAGACTTCTTTTTGAGAGCATCACCTCCTCCGTTCGCACTGGCACAGCCAGTGGCACACGAACCCACCCCGTTCGACAGTGCCACCCCGCCGATGAAGTGAACTGGCTATCCTCGATCGTCTGTGCAATGCCAGCTGGTATAGGATTCAAATCCACATAAGCCGCACAAGCCAGGATCCCTTCGTCACCGGTAAGTCGCACGGCACGATATCAATTTCGCCAAAATTTGCCCGGAGTTTGATCTTCGAAATTGGCCTTCTGCGCAATCCGCTGACACGGCATTCGCATCCACCAAGAGATATTGCTCAACCGATTGCGAATCGTCTTCAGCTTGTCCTCGTCGAAGCGAATCGAATTCCGTTCCGGTTCAGTTGGTTCAGCCGGTCCACCATTGGCACTTTTGCGAACTGGACACAACATCAGCCACCGTCGTGCAATTTCGGTATCATCCCAAGTCGCAACCACATCTGGCCGCGACCTGAGTATCAAATAGAAATGATTTGAGAGAATCGCAAAATTTAAGAGATCAATTCCAAAGCCAGAAGCCAATCGCTTGAGTTCCTTTTCGACCCAAGCCTTTCGATGGTCGTAGTTCTTTCCCGTGAGGAGCTTCAGTTCCCATCAAGAAGCAGCGACGAACAACTCGATTCATTACATGGATAGTAGCAATTTCATCCGGCGCGAACGCCTCCACCCCCGCCGTTGCCCTATCCTCTGCTGGGTTAACGGAAACATACAACGTAAAATAATGTTCCGCAAACTATTGACGTAACCAAAGTTTTCAAAGAAGTGGCACACGACCCCACCCCGTTTGCCGGTGCCACCTCGCCGGTGCTTGATCGAGTCATGGACCAAACGAATCTAATTTAGTTCGAAGGTGAGTCGGTTCGCGGCGATGCGTTAAGGAAGCAGAACAAGCCATCAGTCACATGAGGATCGACTATCGAGAATTGAAACATCGCATCCGGTTGGTCTCGCTCCTGGAGAGAATTGGGTGGACAAGTACTGAGGGCCGTGACATTCAGTCCAGGCAACACCATCAAGCACTGACCACTTGTACAAAAATCCGCCGGGCGCTCGATACTCGCAATGCAGTTCAGGATCTGAGTGGAGAGAGACTTGTCGATTGTCTTAAGTTGCTCGAGCATCGTCCATACTCCTTAGGCTTAGCAAAAACTAACTTTCGGCTTGCTTTTAAACGACATCGTAGTTTAGCGAATTCGAGCGAATCACTGAGGTAGCGTTTATTAAATTCATACGCGCCGCGACGGTTTCGAGGACTGCAAGGATGTGACTCGGCGGTCTTCCGAACTCTGCGGTCTAAAATCAGGTCTGGTCAAGGTATTTGTGCCCGCTAGCTGAACCCTGGTGCCAGCCCATGAACATTTGAGGACAAATGTTCTACAATATCCAACCAAGACCACCACAAAAGCACCTCACGCAGTCTGCGACGTTAACGTCCAAGGCTTCGTCGCTGTTTCCAAAATCAATGCGTCCGGTTCCACTGCATCCGGCGCATTTACGCGCATGCTCAGGGCGCTGCGGAAGTAAAGATTCGAGCGTCGGGAATCGTCTTGAAGCCTCAAAGAGTGCGACGCGCTGGAAAAGCGGTTCGTTCAACATGGTTACTGCAAACTGAGCTCCTTCTTCTACGTAAACCAATTCGCCATCGCGATTTATCCCGGAAAAGCCCGTCCAGTCTTCATACGCCGGTAAGGCTTGAGACGCTCGAATCAAATCCATCGGCCACGAGC
>JANODD010000252.1:0-4196 GCA_031412515.1 Planctomycetia bacterium
ACAACCAGAACGATGCTCCTCCGGCTCTTCAAAGTCATCGCTGCCTGGGTCCTGCTCTTCAGATACGGATGTGGTTGGAGTGATCGCAAGTGTTGCAGTCGCTACGTTATCGAGTTGCTCCTGGGCAATCAGTTTACTGCAAAGCGTCAAGCATGGTCCGCGCCCGCGAGCTGTAAAGATCCCAGCGTAACGCAATCGCTTCGAGCCGCGCGGTTGAATGTGCATCGCAAAGCGACGCACGAATTCGCCGCGTTCTAATTTAAATGTTTTGACGTCACCTGCCTTGTAGTCCTTGTACCGAATGGTTAAATAACCAACTCCAAGTCAGCTTGGCACACGCGACAATAGCAACCAGAACGATGCTCCTCCGGCTCTTCAAAGTCATCGCTGCCTGGGTCCTGCTCTTCAGATACTGATGTGGTTGGAGTGATCGCAAGTTTTGCAGTTGCTACGTTATCGAGTTGCTCCTGGACAATCAATTAAAAAGAATAGCAACTGAAACGGACTCAGTTGAAACGGAAAAATAACAGTGCGATTTGGCCTACGATTCGCTGGAGCAATTTACTGTTTGCTTTTCTTCATGAGCTCGTCACTACGAAGATCTTTGTCTGCTCCAGCACCGCCTTCGCGATGGTCGGCACCGTAGGAAACCACCTCGAATGCTGCAGTGCGTCCCGGGCTCACGTATTCATAAGGATGACCCCAAGGGTCATCAGGTAAAAAGCTCAGCAAGCCGTTTGGGAAATCGTCGCTGGGTTTAGTTAACACTGCGAGGCCTTCTTCATTGGTAGGATAGCGATCACGGGACGTGTAAAACGTTTCAAGCGCCTGAGCCATTTTGCTGATTTCTAGCTTGGCAACATTTTGCTTGGACAGGATCAGGTAGCTGCGTACGCTAAAGGTGACCACTCCTGCGAGCAATCCGATGATGACGATAACCACCATCAGTTCAACAAGCGAAAAACCACGTCTGCGATGACGTCGATTGAACCGGTGCACCTGATGAGTGTTAACTGTTCTACGAGCTTTACTGCGCGAGGACATTGCCAGCCTCCAGAATGGGAAGAATCGTAGCGAAGAGAATGAATCCTACCACAACGGAGAGCATGAGAATCAATAGCGGTTCAGCAACTGCCGTCAATCGTCCAGACAGTACTGCCGCTTGTCGATCATAGTCTTTACCAAGCCGATCAAGCATCGAATCCAATTGGCCTGATTGCTGACCAAGTGCAAAAATCTGTGCAACAGCAGGTGGAAAAACGGCATGGCGAGCAACGGCTTCTTTAAGCCCAACGCCAGTCTGAACATCGGTACGAATTTGTGCCAGCGATTTTTGAATAACCAAGTTGCTGCAGGATCTTTCGGCAATGGCAAACGCTTCAACAAGTTCAACGCCCGAACGCAGCAGACATGCTATGACAAGTGACATACGACCGATGGCTTGCTTGCGAATCAATGTACCAAGTATTGGAACCTTGAGCGCGAATTTGGATACAAACATGCGGCCGCTGTTGGACTTAGTCCAAGCTAGCACCGCAATAACAATGGCAGCAACGACTAAAATCAGCCACCACCCATGTCCAAGCAATAGGTCGCTAACGAATTTCAATACTCGCGTTGGCCACGGAAGTTTACTCCCAAGCTCCTCTAAGTTCTTCAGCAGCATCGGAACGACAACGGTCATTAAGAACAGTGATACCGCAATACTGACGCATAGCACAATCGCCGGATACATGACTGCTGAAAGGACGCGATCGCGTAGCTGCGAGGAGTTTTCGCGGAAGGTCGAAACCTGATCGAGGACTTCTTCAAGGTTGCCCGCGTGCTCGCCGACTCGAACCATGCCAATCATCATGTCGTCAAACAGCCAACTTTCCTGTTGCATGGCCGCCGCAAGACTTTCACCCGTCGACACACGATCGCGCAGCGCAACCAACGGAGCTTGTAGGCCCGCGCGAACTTGTGGCAAGCTGCAATCCATCGCTTCCAGCAAGGGTACGCCAGCTTGGAGCAAGGTTGACAGCTCACGCAGAAACTCAGTCAACGCACCCGAGTATCGGCGACGCCTCAGTTGACTAAATAATCCAGCTTGGCTTCGAAGGGCTCGTTCTTCAATTCGGTTGACGACCACGCCCGATTCACGCAAACGATCACGTGCCGCCCGCAATGTGTCTGCGGCGATCATGCCGCGTAGATTTCGCCCGGCGGCGTCAGTCCCTTGATACTGGTAAGTTGACATGAGATAAGCTGACCGCACTGTGCAAACAGAGTCTTGAAACGGTTGGTACCGCTTAACACTTTAACCGCTTACAGTTCAGCTCGCATCGTGACTCGCTCAACTTCTTCCAATGTTGTGAGCCCAAGTTCCACTTTTTCTTGTCCGCATTCCCGTAGCAACCGCATTCCTTCGGCCACACCGGCATCCCGCAACTGCGCCGCATGGGCTCGGTCTTGAATCTGCTGGCGGATTTGGTCGGTAATCAGCAGCAATTCGTAAATGCCTTCGCGGCCTTTGTAACCTGAGTCACGGCACACTTCGCAGGCGTATTTTGCCCCACCCTCGACCGATTGCTTACCGCTGGCCGCTCCACCGCATTGCTTGCATATGCGACGCACTAAGCGTTGCGCCAAGACGCCAAGAAGACTACTGGCGATCAAATACGGCTCAATTCCCAGATCCAGCATCCGCGTCACCGCACTAGCCGCATCGTTGGTATGCAAGGTGCTAAACACCAAGTGCCCAGTCAAGGCCGCTTGCACTGCCATCACCGCCGTTTCCTGATCGCGGATCTCGCCGACCATGATGATATCTGGGTCTTGCCGCAGGACGCTGCGCAGTCCGCTGGCGAAAGTCATTCCCTTTTTTGTGTTGATCTGCGTCTGACTGATACCCGACAATTGATACTCAATAGGGTCTTCCAGCGTCACCGCGTTGCGCGTTCGAGTATCCAATTCTTGCAATGCAGCGTAAAGTGTCGTGCTCTTTCCGCTGCCAGTTGGACCGGTGACCAACACCAAGCCATGTTCAACATGAATCAGCCGCCGAAATCTCTGCTGAGTGAACTCGTCCATCCCAATATCGGCAAGCTGGTACAGTCTTGCACTCTTATCCAGCAATCGTACGACGATTCGTTCACCGTAGCTGGTCGGCATTGACGCCAGCCGTAAATCGATCGTTCGATCGCCTACCCGAACAGTCGCCCGACCATCTTGAGGAAGACGCCGCTCCGCGATATTCATCTTTCCCGCCACTTTTAGACGGCTTATCACCTCATCCTGAATTGTACGAGGCAACTTGCGAACATCCTCCAGAACTCCATCAAGCCGCATCCGCACAATCACGTGGTCTTCAAAAGGCTGTAGATGCAAGTCGCTCGCACTGATTTGGATTGCTTCCAGTAAAAGGTCATTGACCAACTTGACTGTTGCCCCGTGCGTATCACTTTCCAACAAGTCATCTGCGCGTTCGCTAGGAATCGCCTCTCCCAAGAACTCGCTTAGCGAAGGAGTCTCTTGAGCTGCCCGAGTAGCAACTACTGCTTGTTCGTAGACAGCATTCGTGATGCCATCCAATTCCGCCGCATCGATTAGCAGGGGAGTCATTGGTTTTCCAAGAGCTCTCCCAACATTGTCGATTACATAACGCTTAGTTTCCTGCGTCGCCAGCAAACAAGCATCCCCTCCGCTATCTTTCGCACCAAGGACTCTATTTCGCCTACAAAATTCAATAGGAAAACGCGAAGAGAAATGATCCCAAAGGCGGTAGTCTGTTGAATTTGCCATGGTCATCCGAAGTTATTCAAGAATGAGCGATTCGCAAGGCTGACTTTACGCGAGCTGCACTCCAATTTCAATCGGATAGGATTAATGAAAACGAGGTAAAATCCAATCCATCCTCTAACTCGCACCGGTGGGGCACACCGGTGCGACGTGCATTCCCAAGACGGAACCGGTTTGGGTGAGCGGGGCCAGCTCCGGAACTTCAAAATGTGGCGACGTTGTCCGCCACGGGAGTTATCGAACAAACTCATAGCACCTTTCGCAATCGCTCGCCCGATCCAAATTAGCGTTCATCCATACCGTTCATCGAACCCCAGGGCTCGATCTCGCGAAATGACTTTGCCTGAAGTTCGCGACGGCAATCGTCGATATCAAAGAGTTTCAAGACTCCAGGGAGCATGATCGCGTAAGGCCAT
>JANODD010000253.1:0-4681 GCA_031412515.1 Planctomycetia bacterium
CGCACCGGTTTGGCACACCGGAGCGTTGAAGTTGGCACGTTTTTCGCGATTCCCGCAATGATACACTTAAGGTTTTCGTGTTGCATCGACGGAAAGTCTACGAGCAAAGGAGCGGCGTTCGCGGATATTAGTTTGACTTCGCAGATGACTTTGATATGACCGACTGAAATGCGATCAGTTCTTAAAAGGGATGATCGGCAGAACAATGTGCGAAGGGCGTGTGAGGTTATGGTAGACCGTATTCACAGCGGTCTGTATGCGGCGGTTGGCTGCCAAAGCCTCTCCGGTATTTGGATTGACATCAAATCGGGGAAAGTTGCTGCTCGAAATATCAACGCGAATTCGATGCCCGCGTTTGAAAACGTTGGATGTAGGATAGAGCTTAACGGTCAAAGGATAAACCGTTCCGGGCGTCATCAACGTTTCCAGCTTTAGCGTTTCACGGAACCTCGCTCGCTGGATTCCGTCACCAATATTCAGGTCGAATCCACCCGGGAAATCGCGACTCGGAGGATAGACGTCAACCAATTTTGCAGTGAAGTCGGTATCGGGGGCAGTCGAAGAAATCCAGAGCTTCACCTCGATTTCGCCAGTTACCTCGATGTCGTCTGCGAGAGGCTCAGTTTGAAAGACAAGCACATCGTTGCGACTCGAAAGTGGAATCGGCTTTTTAAAATTCCATACATGCTCACCGCCGCGTTGATCCCATGCACCTTGCAAGAGGATATCGTTTCCAGAAGAGATATTACCCCCGATCGTGGGAACCGGATCGCGAGGATCAAACGTGAATGAAGTTGAATTCAGGTCTTCAGTGGTTTTACTGCTGGGTTCTCTGGAGAGCGAACCATCGGATAGAAAATAAAATGGGGTAGGTAACGTCCGTGATAACGGCCATTCATTTTCATCGCGCCAATAGCCACCATGCACTAGACGATCTTTGGAGTCTCGTGAGCCGTCTCCGGTTCCCATCACAAATATGCGAACTTTGGTGCGGAACGGTGCGGTCTCTCCAATACTAGTTTTAGTATCCTTTAGCCACCGATCGAACCATTCCTTGCGCCACGCCAAAGGCGATTCGATGGCTGCTTCTTTTCCAAAGGTGACTTGCCCATGGGTGAAACCACTTTGTGCCCCATGAATCCACGGCCCCATAATTAGGTAAACGTCGCTCTTGAGTTGTTTAGTGAGGGCCATGAAGTTTGCAGTGGTATTGCCTGCCCACGAGTCATACCAACCACCGACAAGGTAGACAGGAATATCTTGATAGCTTTCGGGATAATCAACGATGTTGTTTTGCCGCCAAAAATCGTCATTTTTCCCATGTCGCATGGCTTCGATAAGCCACGATTCGTACTCGGGTGCGAGTTTTAAAGGAGTCGTCCCATACCGAAGCGGCAGGTGTTGCAAATACGTATGACGTTGTTCGGCCATTTGCAAAAGTGCCGGTGCTAGCGATGGATCGCGCGCCGCCGAGCTGCCCTTACCAGCGTTGAGCATGATCCAATTCCAGAATCGCAATTCGAAGGCCCCGCCATTTCGCATACTCTGTCGGCCCATGTTCGAAACAGCATCGACTGGGATGACCGTCTTCAGATAGGGAGAACCTGCAGTCGCCAACGCATGCTGAGTTCCACCGACGTAGCTTGTGCCCATCATGCCTATTCGACCATTCGACCACGGCTGCTCAGCGATCCAGGCCGCCGAATCGACGCCGTCTGATCCATCATCCAACAGCCATCTCCACACCCCCTCCGAGTCATAACGGCCGCGAGTATCTTGAACAATTGCTACATAGCCGTGCGACGCAAAGAATTTTGCATCCTCCGATTTGCCCTCTCCCTTGTTGTAGGGCGTTCGCGTCAAGATGACTGCTAATCTATCCTCAATCGGTTTCCCATCGCGTGCGGGCCGATAGATGTCGGTCGCAAGTCTAACTCCGTCTCGCATGGGCACCATGACATCAACAGATACATCGACACCGTAACTTCCAAACTCTTCTGCCCGGGCGTTCATGATTAGAAACGCCGAAAGCAAACTCGCACAGCATATTGCAATTCTAAAACGCACGATGATACTCCGAGGTTTGTACCGTTGTGTTAGCGTCGAGATCGGGACGATATGATCATGATATATGGACATCCGGATTTAGCGTACTGCCGAGTTGCTTTAGTGTGCCACTGGCCCGGCCAGTGAACCGAAGCTGGTGTGTTTATGCGACTTTACGCTTTCCAACCCCACAACATTTGGCGTAAAAGTGGCCGAAGTCATAAAGTCCGCGAAACCTTACGTGTTCCAACCCCCTGATCACATTGACGGTGGATGAACTGTGTCGCAATCGCCGTGTTTTGCATCGTTGACTACTTCGGTATGTACTGTCCAATCGGTTCATGCATTTGAATGATTTTGGCGATTCGGACATGATCGCTTCGGTTCACTGGCCAAGCCAGTGGCACACAGAATATTAGTCCCATTGCGCAAAAGTACGCTAATTCCGAATGATCATGATATCTTAAAACAATTCGTGCTACCCAAGGTTACGGAGTCGCCGTTGCCGAGTCGCAGTCATCTAAAACAATCTAGTCAACCGAAAGCGTGCATACATCGTGCAAACATACAGATATACGAGAAAGATCAAGGTGCTTTCTAAGAGTGCCTTGTTGTTCATGATCGTCTTACTACTTTGCTCATCGAGCAAGGGGCAAGAATCGTCCAAGCTTGAACCGCTGAATCGATACCCGCGCATGGTTCAAGACTGGATAGTGGATCAAGTACGAACCGCCGAGAAACGCGCCAACGCCAGGCGAGAGGCGTTGAAGACCCACGCGGACGCTGAGGCCTACGTGCAGTCCGTCCAACAACGCATTCTGGAAGCTTTCGGCCCATTTCCCGAGAAGACTCCGCTCAACGCGCGAGTCATGAAGACCGTTGATCGAAAGGTCTACACAATTGAGAACATCATTTTCGAGAGCCGGCCTGGTTTGATGGTGACCGGTAATTTGTATCTTCCAAATGTTCGTACCAAGCCCGTGCCTGGGGTCATTGGAGTTTGCGGCCATTCGGTGAACGGAAAGGCGGAAAAAGCCTATCAATCTTTTGCTCAAGGGTTAGCTCGACAAGGCTACGCTTGTTTCATCATCGATCCGATCGGACAGGGAGAGCGACTACAACTACTCACCAATGAAGGCAAATCGCTCATCGGCCCAGGAACCGCTGAGCACATTCATCTAGGTAACCAACAAACATTGGTGGGAGAATTCCTCGGGAGCTGGTTTGTGTGGGACGGAATTCGAGCTCTGGATTATTTGTTGAGCCGCCCGGAGATTGATCCCAAACACATTGGCGTCACTGGAAATTCAGGTGGCGGTACCCAAACGACATGGCTTTGTGGTGTAGAGCGACGATGGACAATGGCAGCCCCCGCCTGCTTCGTTACTACCTTTCGACGAAATTGCGAGAATGAGCTTCCGGCGGACACCGAACAGTGTCCTCCGCGCGTGTTGGCGCTCGATCTCGATCACTCCGATTTCCTGGCCGCGATGGCGCCTAAACCGACGATCATTATTTCACAAGAGAAAGACTATTTCGACGCTCGCGGTAGTGAAGAAGCCCATGCTCGACTTCAAAGAATTTACTCGTTGCTAGGTAAATCGGACGCGACCGCAATGCAGCTCGGGGCCGACTATCACGGCTATTCGCAAACAAATCGCGAAGCGATGTATCGTTTTTTCAATCAGTGGACGCAGGCTGCGAACAGTAACAAAGAACCAGAAATCACCATCGAAGAGGATCAGACACTTTGGTGCACGCCCATGGGGCAAGTCGATCCTCTCGGATCGGTCAGGGTATCAACCTATACTCGCGGTGCCTCGCTAGAGCTGGCGCGGAGTCGCGGCGCGAAGTCGGGAGCAGAACTTCGTAGCGCGATCGAATCAGTCTTGAAATTACCGAAATGGGAAGAAGTTCCCGATTACCGAATTTTACGCAGTGCGGGAAAACGAATGTATCCGCTCGCAAATTACTGTACTTATGCCGTGGAGACTGAACCAGGAATTCAAGCTTTGGTCACTCGCCTTTCTTCAGACACACTGATTTCACGACCTCCAGCGGGTCAAAAGCGAGCCATCCTTTATGTAGCCCATCGCTCGTCGGATGCGGAGCTCCGTGAAGAATCGTTGATTGCCGAACTCTTGAAGTCCGCGACCGACTCGGCATTCTATGCATGCGATGTCCGAGGTATCGGCGAATCGCAGCCCGATGTTTGCGGTGTCAATCAATTCGGCAAGCCTTATGGCAGCGATTACTTTCACTCGGCGCACAGTCTGATGCTCGATCGTCCGTACCTTGGCCAAAAGACGTTTGATGTCCTCCGAGTCATTCAGTGGCTCCATGCGCAGGGCCATGAAGAAGTCCATTTGGTTGGCTGTGGCTGGGGAGCGCTTCCAGCTACGTTTGCGGCGATCTTGAGCGATGAGGTCAAGCAAGTGACCGTCAAACACTGCCTTCGTTCTTACGGTGAAATCGCCGAGAGCGGGAACTACAAATGGCCTTACGCGATCATGCTCCCTGGAGTCTTGAAACTCTTTGATATCGACGATTGCCGTCGCGAACTTCAGGCAAAGTCATTTCGCGAGATCGAGCCCTGGGGTTCGATGAACGGTATGGATGAACGCTAATTTGGATC
>JANODD010000254.1:0-3448 GCA_031412515.1 Planctomycetia bacterium
ATGTTGCTCGCAATCGGGACGACCGTCACGGAAATAAGTGAAAAAGTACTGGAGGAATCGCTGCTTGCGGTCCGCGAGATTGATGTACGACAGTGGGCAAAAAACGTGATTGGAACTACACTCGCTACCCTGCGAAGAAACCCATTGCCAGGAACAAAAATCGCATAAACGGATTTCGCCGCAATTGCTATTTGTCGCACAGCCCAGGCGGAGCCTGCAAGCCATTGGGTTACTTGGCAGAGCCTAGTAACCAGTTGGTGGCGATCAGCGAGAAGTGTCGCAATTTCTCTAAAAACAGTCGCGCACTTTCATAGCAGGGTTGGCATTCTCTATAATGCTGGGCAACGTTGGCGGCGTGTAAGGTTGTTTCGTATTCATTTGTGAGGAGCGTGTTTATGCGTTGGCTGATGGCGTTTAGTTGGGCCTGGATCGGCACAGTTGGGCTTTGCCTTGCCGAAGATCTCAAGCCGGTTGCGACGGTTGAAGGTGTTTCTGAGTACCGACTGAGCAACGGGGCTCGTGTCCTGCTCTTTCCGGATGCATCTCGTCCAACCATCTCGGTTAACATGACGGTCCTCGTCGGCTCTCGGCATGAGGGCTACGGCGAAGCGGGTATGGCTCACTTGCTCGAGCATATGGTGTTCAAGGGAACGCCGACCTTTCCTGATGTGCCCAAAGCCCTTCGTGATCACGGCGCAAGTTTTAATGGCACGACGAACTCAGACCGCACAAACTACTTTGAAACACTCCCAGCCAGCGATGCCAATCTTGACTTCGCGATCCACTTAGAATCCGATCGACTAGTCAACAGCTACGTGCGCCGCGAGGATTTGATCTCTGAGTTCACGGTTGTTCGCAACGAGTTCGAGCGCGGGGAGAACAGCCCACAAGGCGTCTTGTCCCAGCGCGTTCAAGCGGTCGCTTATGAATGGCATAATTATGGCAAGACGACCATCGGCAATCGATCCGATATCGAACGTGTGCCCATCGACAATCTTCAGGATTTTTATCGCAAGTTCTACCAACCTGACAACGTAGTGCTGATCGTCACAGGTGCCTTCGAAGAAGCAAAAGCACTGTCCATCGTTCAAAAATACCTTGGGTCGATTCCCAAGCCCCAGCGTCGGCTCGACCCAACCTACACCGAAGAACCACCGCAGGATGGTGAACGCAATGTGACGCTACGTCGCGTTGGGAAGATTGGGTCGATCTCGGTCGCGTACCACATGCCAGCCGCCTCACATCCCGATTGGGCGCCGCTTGAGATTTTAGGTAGCGTCTTGTCTGAATCTAAAGTAGGTCGCTTAACGTCTGCCCTAGTTGAAACCAAAAAGGCCACGGGGGTTTCCGCCCGAGCCGATGAGTCGCATGATCCAGGGTTGTTCTCTTTGAGTGCGGAGCCGGCTGAAGCCTCACTGGAACAACTTCGCGACGAGCTGCTCAAAATTATGGACGACTTGCCATTAACGCCCTTTGGTGACGAAGAAGTTAAACGCGCCAAAGTGCGTTACAACCGCATGTCCGAAATGATGTTATCAAGTGCATCGAACATGAGCCAAGTGCTCAGCAGTTCGTCGGCGCTCGGCGACTGGCGACTGTTCTTCCTCCAACGCGATCGCATCGCTGCGGTTACTGCTGACGACCTGAACCGTGTTGCCAAGCAATACTTCCCGGCTCACAATCGCACAGTCGGACTATTCATTCCTAGCGAAACCCCGCTGCGTTCAACGATTCCGAGCGTTGAATCGATTGCTGCCGTCGTCAAGGATTATCGCGGTGGTGATGCGATTGCCTCAGGCGAAGCGTTTGACCCAACGCCAGAAAACATCGACGCTCGGACCAAAGTGATCGAACATGAGGGACTGAAGATCGCGTTGCTCGAAAAGAAGAATCGCGGATCGCGAGTTTCAATGGCTATGACACTCCACTACGGCAATGAAGAATCATTGAGTGGAAAGACGACGGCTGCAGGAATTCTAGGATCAATGTTGATGGCTGGTACGAAAACAATGGACCGTCAAGTCCTCCAAGAACGGATGGATGCAATGGGAGTTTCCATTTCGTCAGGTGGTGGCGGTGGACGCGGACGGGGCGGTCGTGGGGGAGGAGGAGGTGGTGGTCGAGCCGGTTCTCTTTCATTCTCGATCGATGCCAAACGCGAATCACTAGTGCAAGGCATCTATTTGCTCGGTGATATCCTTCGCGATCCAGCTTTCCCTGAAAGTGAGTTTGAGCAAATGAAGCTGCGAACCGTGAATCGCATGCAGTCGATGCAGACTGATCCAGCAGCCCTGGCTGGCGATAAACTCGGTCGCGCGCTGTCACCGTATCCAGCCAGCGATCCGCGCTTTGTGCCCACGACAACGGAGAGTATCCAAATGATGGAGACTCTAACTTTGGATCAAGTCGTCAGTATCTATAAAGATCAGTTATCAACCTCGATCGGTGAAATATCGATCGTAGGAGATTTTAATTCTGACGAAGCTGTCACAGCGATCAAGGAGATACTGAAGAACTGGAAGTCGGATGTACCTTATCGTTCGATCGATCGTGAAGCGATACAAAACGTCTCGGGATCGAAAGAGAACATCGTTACACCAGACAAAGCCAACGCTGTATTCCTGGCTGGACTAAGCTTTGCGATGCAAGAAAATGATGCTCCGAGTACCGCCCTCCAGATCGGCAATTTTATTCTCGGCGGCGGAACACTGTCTTCGCGACTAGGTGATCGAATTCGTCAAAAGGAAGGCTTGTCCTACGGTGTGACGAGTTCCATTTCAATTCCATCCCAAGGCAATGACGCTCGCTTTACAATCAACGCCATTACGAACCCAGGCAACATGGACGCCGTAGAGAAAGCCGCTTTCGAAGAACTGAAGCGATTTATTGCGGACGGGCCGACTGAACAAGAGTTGGCGGACGCTCAGCAGGCGTACCTTGAGTCCGAAAAGGTCTCACGGACCGGTGATAGTTCGATCGCTGGTCAGTTAATATCGAACCTTCATCTTGGCCGCACTTTCGCTTATACCGCTGAACGTCAAAAGCGAGTGTTGGCGCTTAAGACGACCGACATAAAGGAAGCATTCAAAAAGTACATCGACCCTGAAAAGTTAACCGTGCTGCGGGCGGGTGATTTAAAGTAGGTGGAACAAGTAAAGGTTTAGTAAACCAAAGATCACTTGGTCATTGCTCCCCTTGCCCTGTACTGAGGTCGAGGGGTTATTCGTTACATGTACTGCTCGACGATGGGATACTACGATCGCTCAGTATCACCATCGGGCGCGAATGTATGGTGCGAATCCGGGGCGTTTCGCGTCCAGAGATCCTATCGGGTTTGATGGAAGTAAATGGAATTTAATGGAGATGGTGCGCAGTACACCTTTGAATCTGGTTGATCCCACTGGCTTGCGCGGCGGTTAGGGAAAATGAGTTTGTACTCTGTTATATG
>JANODD010000255.1:0-5081 GCA_031412515.1 Planctomycetia bacterium
CAATGCCATTAACGTGCGACTGATGGGTCGAATATTTGGGCACGAAGACCGTGAACTGTCGGTAGTCCTTCGAACTGTTGCTTAGAAGGTTCAGCCAAGTAGTAGCGAGCGCTGGACCAGCGAAAATCGATCGCTCGTCGGCATAGCTTGCGTTCGACAGGATTGCGATGGATGTAGTCGATCGAACCTTGGACAGCTTTCACCGTGAATAAGTTGCGATCATAACCTGGTCCTTCCTGCCAGAATCTGAAGCAGAACTTTCCAGGCCGCTCGCGAACGGTCAACTTGCCAAGTAGCGGCGACTTTGCTTCTTCGAGGCAAGTTTGCACAAAATTTGAAAACGGTTGTTTGATGTTGGCTAAATAGGTTCCGATATCAGGCTGTACGGTCAAAGGAAACACTAGCAAGTGTAAGTGTTCAGGCATGTACACAAAAGCCGCCAACTCGTACTGGTGCGTCTGGTTGGCCTGCTCAATGCAGCGAGAGAGTTCGATGCGCCACAGGTCGTTAGTAAGCAACGGCATTCTGCGATAAGTTGAGAATGTAAGTTCGTGAAAGTCTCCGGGATTGTGATGATGCTTGACTCGTTTTTGATGTGGTTGCGTACTCATTTGATTTCGCAAATCTCCATCGATGCGGGACCGCCGTTGGATTTAGCAGTAGCAACGTATTTGATAGTCTTTGCGGATTCCGACCGCATTACCTCGACGGCTTTTCGCATGAGGCTATTGTATTGGGTCAACCACTTACTGTGTAAAATAACCTACATCGTTCGCACTGGCATAGCCAGTGGCACACGAAGTCGACAGTGCCACCCCCGCCGCGGTGCACCGCCCGAAGATACTCCGCCGATATTCGAGCGATTGAAAATCAAGTCAGAGGTGTGGTACGAACTAGTGACTCGTTTTGGCAAGTTGTTCAGCCTAGTTGCTGGCCAACCCCATCGCGTCGACGAGTATCGCGGGCGCCTACGCAAGAAGCGCTACCACCTCCGCCAAGCCGCTCGAGAGTTATTGAGTGCATAACCGATTTCCAAATCATTGGATTCGGTTTTGAATTGATTCCACCCTGTGTACCGACCGACCAATGAAGGCCATTTTCATGGTCATTGTCCACGAACGCCGCTCGATGCCTTCGTAAGAGTCGTTCCGCTCAAAGTACGGACCGATCAAACGGTTCCAATTCTGTCTCGCTGCATTTGAATTGCGAAGCACTGCGTGAGCGACCGATTACCACTCTGTCTGGCAGCCCCGACGCGAAACTGGCACCCCACTTGTTTTGCCTATGCACCGCCCAGAAGATATGTGTGTCCCCGTTAGACCGAAAACTTGCGTGTCCCCGTTTGACCGTCCGTTTGACCGTCCGTTTGATCGTAGTGTGCCCGATTGACCGGCCTGGGGGCGGTCGTTTTTGGAGTCAACATATGGTGAAACGCGCAGGTACCACCCAAAACCTGCTGCATTAACAACACACGCAAACAGTTAACTAGACCACGCAGCACGGTCAAGTGTACCTGCATCTTCATAAAAAATTCACATCTGCTTAACCAAATATTAATAGAATCGGAATATTCTTGGCACAGCGTGGAGTCCGGTCACGGACACGATGGTTTTTGTTGAATATAAGGAAAGAATCTTGAAGACTCGTTTGCCAGCCAAAATTTGCATTCGATCCGCCTTCACATTGGTGGAGTTACTGGTTGTAATCGCTATCATCGGCATCTTGGTTGGCTTGTTATTGCCCGCTGTACAAGCGGCTAGAGAAGCGGCTCGACGGATGTCTTGCAGCAATAATATCCGCCAACTCGGCCTTGCTCTTCATAACTACGAGAGCGCTCATAAAGTCATTCCGCCAAGTCGTATTAGTGTGACGACACCGGTTATCTTTCAACAGTCGTGGGTGTCAATGATTCTACCATATATTGAGCAAAATAACGTTTACTCGGCTTACCAACATGGACAGCCATGGTACGCAGCCGTGAACGACCCGTTGACCACGGTAAAATTGCCAACGATGACCTGTCCCTCGGCCCCGTCGGATCGTGATTATCCAACTCAAAACCTGTACTCGGCAATTACCAATAACACGCGAACTTCAGCACGACCCATCTGGGGCTATTCAGACTACGGTTCGATCAACGCAGTTCGCAACTCGGCGTTCATTGTTTCCGGTTTGCCTAGTCTCGGTACAAGGGAAGTTTTCGGTGCCATGGCTCGTGGTCCCGCGGGCGTCAAGTTTGCAGCGATCACCGATGGCCTCTCGAATACAGTTGTTGTCGCCGAGGGGGCCGGTCGTCCTGGCGTTTTCGTATCCGGCAAGAAAGTCGCAAACCCACGAACCGGTAACATCGCTTTCGGTACGCCCTTCACGGCTGACGGTTGGGGATGGGCTGACATCAATGGTGGTTTCAGCATCGACGGTGCTAACACGCTTGGTCTTCAAAACGATACCAGCAGCAGCGGCACTACGACGCTCGTTGCGAACGGTACCTGCTTTATGAACTGTACGAACGATTCCGAACTGTACGCCTTTCACAGCGGAGGAGCGCAATTCCTATTCGGTGATGGTTCGGTTCAGTTTCTTTCGCAGTCGATCAACGGTGCAACGTTCGTTGCTCTGCTAACACGTGATCGCGGCGACATTCCCGGCGATTACTGACAACGGACAGCGCCACTTTAAGTTGGAGTCCAGGCTTTAGCCGCTTTTGGAGAGTTCGATATTCACACCCTGCCTCTAATAAACGATTGGCAATTGAAGTCGATTTAGATGATCACGATCAAAGATCGCTGCCTCTTCAATCTCGGTCGCTAGCAAGCTGACCGAGCTCAAGGTTCCCAATCCATCCCGTCATTTGGCTGACAGCCGTCCCTTATTTAGACAGCATTTTTTGTACTTCTTTCCGCTGCCACAAGGACATGGGGCGTTACGCGGTGTGCGGACTTCGTTACGAATCGACGTGGCCGAGGAGACTTCTTGTCGGGGTTGGTAGACTGGTGTTGGCATACTCCGCGGTTTCTCTTGAAGTACATCCAGATCAAACATAACGCCAGTTGTTATTGTCCGTATAACATCGCGATATTTTCGGCTGCGTTGTTGAAACTGGTCGTTTGCAAACTCAGCGTCTTGCGCCATGCGACGCAAGTCTCGCAACGGCGAGCACCACTCGACATCGTCTCGCCGAAATGCTTCGTCCAACACTTGAGAATGCTTGCGCGGCGTCAGAAAAGCCAGGTTCTGGGCATAAGGCGCGATCAAGATGGGTTCCTCGAGCAGGGCTCGACGCAGCCCGGCGACCAGTGCGTTGATTGCCAGCTCGCGATCCAAAAGACTGTAGTCGCATGCACTCGAGTAAGCATCGATCATATCGCGGCGATCTGCTCGGCTGCAGTCGGCATCCCAGATCCACTGCTCAATAAAATCATGTTGTTTGAGCGGCGTCAGGGCAACTGCTTGCACAATCAAATCGAATTGGTCACCAAAAACTTGTTCACGCGCCTTTTCTGGCATTTGCAGGATCGCTTCCAGCAAATCCGTGGGCAATGGCATCCGATGGGCGACCGTAAGCACTAACCCCAAATAGGCTCCGTTACCGCTCCACGAATCCGAATCACTTTGGTAGCGAGCCACCTCTTCGCGAATCAGATCAATTGTCGCATGGTAAGCATCGGCGAACGCACGGTCGATCGACTTAACAGCGTCTCGCGGGAAGTGCGTATCGGTTGACTGCCGAATCTGATCAATCAAGGTGGGAACGGAAGACTCTATTGAGCGAGACCATCGATTAGCCCGTTCATTGGCTCGGCACGTTGCGTTAATCGGATCTAAGTCGTCGCTTACATACTCGTAGGTCCATGTGCTCAGCTCCGCTGCTGGATCGATCCATTTTTTCTCATTGCCGGGAGATAGCAAACTCGAGCCCGTCTCGTCCCAGCTATCAATCCCCACGTAGTCTGGATCGATTTGGTCTCGCCCGAAACTCGCGCGGACAACTGCGTCGACTGCTTCCGAGGTGTGAGCGGACAAGTCCATCAATTCACAGACGACCAGAGCAGATTGCTGGTCATAACGCAGGTCAGCACGTTTTTTCAAGCGATTGACTAGGACATCGATCGCTGTTTCCCGATCGAGATGGCCTGCCGCAACAGCCATCGTCATGGCTCGGAAAAGCGAACACGAATTGAGGTTCATCAGTTTCGGGTGATCCGCAAGACGATCGATCCAATCGATCAACTCAGATGCGCTCTGCTCTTTAAAAAAGTTTGCAATCAAACGTGGCATAGCCTCACTGATTAGGTCACCGATCAAAAGATCGATGGACTTGTCGGGCAACGTCAATAAAGACTCGATCAGCGGTCGATCGTCGTTCGTTGCAATCGGAGCGAGCAGCGCAAAAGCGAAGAAAACGCTATTGGATTCGTGCCCTACGCCGTCGCTCACCGAATCGATTGCTTGGCCAATCAATGCAGCCAGAGAATCGTGAATTGCGTCCCCTCGCGACTGCAATTCGCGAAGCAGACCCACTGGCAAAATTGGTGAAGGGAACCGCCCAAGATTGCGAAGCAACTCATCCGTATCCATCATGCCGGCCGTTCTGGTTGAGCCGGGCTCTGTTTGAATGTTCAACATCTTGTTTCTCGCTTCGTGCTAGGTTTTTTCAGGGCCGCAGAAGCGATTATAGCGATTCGTATCGGTTCTTTGAACGTCGCAGAGAAATGTGCATTGATGTTGCGTCAGATGATATTGCCCCCGGTGCCACCCATAAACTGCATTTCTTTCGTAGCACGGGCAGCTTAGGATGCTTGGGATCTGTGGCACCAAGTGAGTTGCAGTCGATTGTCGCGTCCGTGTTGTTTTTGCATTCGCGCCGTAGTCATCCGCTTCGAGAAGCCCTAGTCTAGTGTCTGTCCGGAAATTGGGTTGGAGCGGAATTTGTGGCTAAGAATTGGTTGAAACTGGGTCGAAGTTTTTCGACGCAGGGACAGCGTAACGCGATTCTGTGGTGTAGACAAGCGTTTTTTCGCGATACGCGCAGACCGTCGGCGTCGTATGCACTAAATCTGTTGGTTTGCAGTTCGATATCG
>JANODD010000256.1:0-33541 GCA_031412515.1 Planctomycetia bacterium
GTTTGAAGGCGTGTAACAAGCGGTCAACATCCTGGTCTTTAGAAACTTGCGTTTGAATACGAACTAGCCGCGCGTAAGTACCGTCCAACGCCAACAATTCCGCGTGCGAGCCCTGCTCGACCCACTGGCCGCGATCAAAAACCAGAATCCGATCTGCGTTGCGAAGCGTTGACAGTCGATGTGCGATCGCAACCGTCGTGCGGCCTTCAGTCAAAACTTCGAGCGCCTCTTGAATGCTGCGCTCGGATTCAGCGTCAATATTGCTGGTTGCTTCATCCAAGATCAAAATCTGCGGGTCGTAAAGCAATGTACGAGCGATCGACAACCGCTGCTTCTCACCGCCTGATAAACCGGCACCATGCTCGCCCAATAGCGTTTCGTAACCTAACTGAGTCCTACAAATAAAGTCGTGCGCACCTGCAGCTCGGGCAGCTTGCAAACCTTCCTCAATTGATGTCCCAGGTCGTCCGTACGAAAGATTCTTCCACACCGTCCCACGGAATAAAAACGATTCTTGAAAGACAATGCCGATGTTTTGACGCAACTGCTGCATCGATAACTGACGGATATCGATTCCGTCGATTTCGATCGCACCTTCTTGAACATCATAAAATCGGCTCAGCAGATTGACCATCGTCGTCTTGCCAGAACCGCTACGACCGACGATGCCGATCATCTCTCCGGGCTTTACATCAAACGAAATTTCTTTCAAAACGGGCTGATTGCGATCGTAACCAAACGTCACTCGATCAAAAGTTATCGCACCGCGCGGATTGTTCCAGTCGACTGGGTTCAAAGCGTCCGGAATTGTGAGTGGCGTATCGAGCAGTTCCAGGACCCGTTTACTTCCTGACAGAAAGCTAGTCAACCAAGTTGTAAAGTTTGAAAGTGCGCTAAGGGGCGCGTAAAACATGGCAAGATAAGCCAAGAACGCGATCAGTTCACCCAACGTCATGTCGCGACCGATCACGTCACGGCCACCGACGTACCACACAATCAAACCTCCGAGACTAAACACCAAGCCCATGGCGGCTGAATAGTACGAGTTCGTATGATCGACCCACAACCGCCAGTGCCGCAAATGGTCGCTGGCTGTCTGAAACTTTTTAAATTCGCGATCTTCCTGCGCAAAAGCCTTTACGACGCGGATACCAGAGAGCATCCCGTTTAAAACCGACATTTGCTTCGACGATGCATCCCACAAGCGATAGTAGCGAGGGTAGACCTTTTGCCAAAAGATCCACGAACCGAGAAAAACAAGCGGGACAGGAATTAGCGTGAACAGAGCCAGTTTCGGGTTGATGTAAACAAGCATCGCGCCAACGCCGACCAACTGAACGGCTTGCAACAAAAATCCGCCCGTGATCTGATGAAGCATGCCGTGAAGCACTTCGCTATCGTGCGCCACACGGCTTAGCGTTGAACCAACTTGATGTCGGTCGTAATACACCACCGCCAACTGTTGCAACTTTTGAACCATCTGCGACCGAAGAGTACTCGTCAGCCCCGTCCCGATGATGGTTGCTAGCCGACCCTTCAGTACTCCAACGCCCGACAATACGATCCGTGAAGCCGCGAGTGCCAAGACGACAACTAATAAGGCTTTCGTAAAGTTTAAGTTTGGGTTGGCAACTGCATCGCCAGAGAGAATGTTGTCTACCAAGTACTGCTGAAGCTTAGGCGGAATCAACTCAGCCGCAACACCTACTATAGTCAAACCTGTTAAGAACAAGGCTCCGCGCAGGTGTGGACGTAACAGCTCGATGACGCGACGCAGTATTTGTCCTTTTTGCAAACATCGCGGACAAGCTTCATGCGCGTGCGCCAATCGCAACTGGCAGCTTGAGCATCGAGCCGGATCGAGCGACTCCCTGCTGAGGTCAACCGGTAAGCTTGCAGGCTGCGAATTGGTGGCCGGTGAGCTTGCGGCTAGTGCAGTTGTTGACAATTCCGCTTCGCGTAGCTGTTCTAAGCGTCGAGAGACTTTGTGAAATCGGCCCGCTAGTCCGTTGGAGTAGCGAAGGATATCAACCCAGCCTTCATCCTTCAGTTTTGCTTGCAGTAAGCCGCTGCCGGTGCCGGAGTTTGTACGAAATTTCTCGACGTGCTTCCATTCGACCACACGTTCTACTTGCAGCGCCTGCGGTTCGCCGATGAGTGAGAGGTGATCGTTGGTGACAACCAACCATTGCAAGGTTGGATTTCCGTTAAGTCCGATATCCGTATCGATGGAAAATAGAATTGGTCGGTGATTGAGTCCCGCCACGTCCATACAACTACGTACCGAAGCTGGTACCAGGGTCGCATTGAACAATCTTCGAGTTCACTTTGCCTAAACGAGGGTCGCTGAGAAACAGAATTTGGCTTTTCACGATACAGGTAAAGCAACAAACCGCAAAGATACCCGCAGCGCAAAAATGAGATAAATTGTGGGCTAAGTTTTTTGTCTTTGCCATCATTCGTTTGACTCAAAGCCAGCGGAGACGGGACGGCTTACAGCCAAAACCACAAGTTAAGCAAACGGTAGGAACGTTGTAGGAAGCGTCGAATGCGAGTTACCTCGAATGCATACAGCGGGGAGGTAGGAAAATTGTTGGTAAGAATATTTCAACAGGACTCGAGATCTTTGTCTGAATTTTCTAACCAGTAATTTTCCTACCGACAACTCGCTTTATGGAGTAAGCATAAGTTGCAGGTGCTTGCGCCGCAGTTGGCCATCCAGCTAAACGAGTTTACGAATAGAGACGCGAGAACGTGATAGGATGGTGGCCTTTGATAGATGGCGAGTTGCGTTGGAGACAGTCAGTACCGTGTTGTCCCGCTCGTACTGCAAACTGCAAGCCGACCCCTTCGCCGCTGGCTATGGGTCAAACGAGGTTAACGCAAATTCGGCTCGGTGGTGCTACGGGACTGAGATAGGGACTGCGGCTTTTCCATGGGCAGCCACCAGACAGCTCGCTGGGCAAACCAGTCTGTAGTTTCAGTGGAAGTTGCCGATGCGGTCGTGACCCCTTGACCATTGCTAAACGCATTGACAAGGCTCTGAAGCGGCATGGGCTCGGCAAAATTAGATCGAACGGCAATTTCGCCGGTCGCATCTGCGATCAATGTGC
The DNA here is from genome assembly GCA_031412515.1 of Planctomycetia bacterium. Classification (GTDB taxonomy): domain Bacteria; phylum Planctomycetota; class Planctomycetia; order Pirellulales; family Pirellulaceae; genus Aureliella. The sequence continues at coordinate 3,114 of JANODD010000256.1, forward strand.
CGGATGCTAGCTGTCGCGTTTTACCTAACGTTTCTGCTAGTCCACCGCTCAGCTTAAAAGTTCCAGGTGATATCTCAAACAGCGCGAGAAACTGTTCAAAAGTCTGTGCCTCTCCAGCCGTCTGCACGGATCTAGGAAGCACTACACCTAGTACTTGCTGGCTGGCGGCAAGCAAATCACAGTCAATGCGTCCGTGAATGATTTGTATGCCACCTGTTGCGTTTTGCAATCCGCGGTCGGTCACTTTAAGATTGTCAAACCAAATCAAATTTTTATTTGTATCATACGATTCGATTCTTGATGTCATTCGGCCGAAGTCGACAGCTCCTAGCCAAGACTGTGTCACGTTAGCTTGCCAAGCGTTGTTGCGTTGGTAAAGCGATAGCTTGCCCTGAAAAATGGCGCGATCGCCGAGTCGCTGAACGAATGGAAATATTGGCGAGACTAAATTACATGGCAAAGCCGTTTGTTCACTTTCAAGTTCCAAAATCGTTGACAACTGCCGATCACTGTGGTGGCGAATGATGCGCAATTGACTGGGTTTGGAATTCGGATCGGTTGTCGGCATTTTAAATTCTGCGGCTACGATCGTCCGGTCCGCTTGCGAGTAGATCTCGACGGAGATCTTTTCAAGCGTTTGCTTCTGCTCCAACTCCTGTAACTGTAAACCCGCACACTCAATGCGAATCGCAGGTTGAGCGGCTTGAGGTCGACAGACAAACCAATCGTGAATCATCCGCCAAGTTGCCGATAGCTGTCGCCTTTCCAATTCGGGTTGGTCAAGTTGAATGGACCACATAGCGGCCTTGCGACTGACAGCTACTGAACGAATTCGACCTAGAGATGCTTGCGATTCCGGATGTGAAAGTTTCAAGCCATGGAGGATGAAGCTTTCTGGCGCCAGCAATTCAACCGCTGCGACTTGGACATCCACACCTAATCGACCAGATAACCAAGTCGACCATGCAATTGCACGATGCTCTTGATAAGCCGGGATGAACTGGGCGATAGAAAAAGCAATCGCAACAAATAGTGGCACAACGCCAAGAAATACAAACGCGGCTCGACACAAACTTCGTTGTGACGATTCATGGATTTGCCACTTCGCCTTCGTTCTTCGTCTTGCCATCCGTAGCACTGTGCTTTAACAGATTTATTGTTCGGTCCAGGCAATGTCTGCTGGAAAGCACGAGCAAATGCGTGCTTTCGATTGCAAAGAATTCCCTCTTTGCCTCGGCACCTTATCAAACCCGTTCGGCGGTAGCTACGGAGAATCCCGCCATGTTGCGAATGCTATCAATCGTTAGAGTTGGCTATGCTGTTCACGCCAATCATGGGCTAGTTCAGCGAAAATAGCTGGATCAGCGGTAAGCAAGTTCAACCGGTCGTTTGCAACAGGCCGCAGTTTAGCTTTGGGGACTTGACCAGCGACTTCATCGACTCGCATTAGTCCACGATGTCGTGTGAGCGGCTTTACTTCGGAGGTTAATCGTTGTTTAATTTCATCGATAGGCGGAATGCGATTTCCTGTGAGGGTTGTAAACTTATCGGCGATTGCGTTAGCCAGCTGAGGCAGCAAATTGCGTTGGGTGGTAGTGCTATGGAGCGACTGGAGTTCAACGTTCAGCCACTCGGCGGCGAGGTGGCATTGGAGCTGGCCGTTTTGCGCTTCCGCCAGGGCTGTGTATTTGTTGACTGCTGCCGCAGCCCCACTCGTTATAGCGACACCGGACGGACCTGCCTTACTTCCGACTGACAACCATAGCCACCGATCCTGGCTGACGCGGTATACAAAATCCTCAGGTGCAGCCGATTGTTGTAGCCATTGATCAACGACAGAAGTATCAAGGCCGTTGCTGCGTAACATGTGCAGTTGCAGGTTGCTATGAGCTTTCTTGCCGCCTCGCTCTGCACGTTGCGATTGCTGAATAAGCCAACCGCGAACTAACGAAAGTCGATTGTCGACCGGCACGGTGACACGGAAAAGTGTTCCGCCCATCTGCCCGACCTGCGCAGAGATCGAGCCACCGATCGCGTTGATCAGCGACTTGACGGTTTTCAGACCTATACCGGCTTCGGTAGGTGGAGGAACGACCTGAGCTGAATTAATAAATCGCAGCAATCCTGACGATAATCCTCGACCTTCATCTTCGACAGCGATCACGAGTCGTTGAGTTACGTTGGTTTGCCAAGCGATCCGCAGGCTCAATCGACTACCACGTGGGCTGGATGCGATCGCATTGCTAATCAAATTCATAAGCACGCGGCCAAGTTGATTTGGGTCCAAGTACAATCGCGGAAGTGATCGGTCCCAGCCAACCCAGTCCAACTGCACATTGCGTTGATTTGCCATGTCCATTACGACCGGCTCGACAATTCCTCGCAACTGATGGGGATAGAATCTTTGTCGCATCGTTCCAACAGCGACCTGCTGCAATCGGTTTGGCAGCAGGATTCCATCGACCCAAGTTGTGGCTTGCTCTAAGCGGTCGTTTGCCGAAGCAAGTAAACGCTGGTCTTGATTGCTCAGAGTGCCATCTTCACGAACGCGGGTCGCGATTCGATTGAGGATTTGTCGAGCCACGCCGAGCGGCGCGCGAATATCATGCGCCGCTTCGGCTAACATCGCACGGTAACGATCACCAAAGGCTTGCGATTCGTCGTTGTTGACAGCCGATTTGGCGGCGATTGACGGCGGTGCTGCATTGGCTGCCACAGGGGCGGGCGAAGGGTGCGCCCTAGGGGCGGGCAGCGCCGATGCAGCCAAACAGTCAATCTTCGAGCAAGCTGGATAGTCACTGGTCGTCGGCATCCCAATTTGGGTCGACCAGTTCAAGTCACGTGAACTTGGCGCTGCGCCATGGGCAGTATCGATCCGCAGTCGCAGGGCTAAATCCGAGTTATTGCTCGACGAAGGCAAACCGTTTTGCAGAATGACCAAACGCCACATGCTGGGCACTTTGTTGCTAGGCAACTTGTTACTCGCTACTTTTGATTCAAGGCTGTTGCGTTGAATGTGTGCGGAACTACTGTTTGTCGTGCTGAGTTTTTGCATGGTGGACTTCACTGCTCATCCTTGGGCTGATCGAAACCGTCTGCGGTGTATCTTCGGAAAAGCTAGCCTTTGACGATTGGCGAGAGTTGCACAGATCTACAAGAACGTCCGTCCTCAGCGGCGGCTCTGACAGCAGTAGGGTCTGTAGCGATAGCTTGTATAAAGAATGCCCGAGGCGTGGTAATGCAGTTTACTCGTCCATCGCGCCTATGTAGCTGGTTTCGTGAGATACCGGTTGGAGCGGTGACCCGCCGCACTGCATCCGGTTTCTCTCGAAACCAGATACCCTACAGCACTGAATACGCAGCTAAAATTGTTATCCGAACCTCCCCGTCACGTAATCTTCAGTTTCTTTCAAGTACGGTTTTTGAAACATCTGCGATGTCACACCGAACTCAATCAAGCGTCCAAGGTACATGAATGCCGTGTAGTCACTAACCCGAGCGGCTTGTTGCATGTTGTGAGTCACAATCAATACCGTGTACCGGCCCTTCAAATCGTTGATGAGGTCCTCGATCTTGCCGGTTGCCAGGGGGTCAAGCGCCGAGCACGGTTCATCAAGTAACAGGACCTCTGGATCGCTGGCGATGGCCCTCGCAATGCAAAGCCGCTGCTGCTGGCCGCCGGACAGTCCCAGACCGCTCTCGCTCAGTCGCTCATGGACTTCGTTCCATAACGCAGCCCCTCGTAAACTCTGCTCGCACACGGAGTTCAGCGTTTTGCGATCTCGTTGACCGTCGATTCGCAATGGATAAACAACGTTCTCGAAGATGCTCATCGGAAACGGGTTCGGCTTTTGAAAAACCATCCCCATCCGTTTTCGCAACTCGATGACATCAACGCCGGGTGCAAAAATCGATTCACCGCTCAGCAGAATATCGCCTCGAATCGATAGCCCATCGATCAAGTCGTTCATGCGGTTCACACTTCGCAACAACGTCGATTTGCCACAGCCACTCGGCCCAATCAATGCAGTTACCTTTCCACGCGGAATGGACATACTTATTTCGTGCAGCGCCTGCTTTTTACCGTACCAAAGATTAAAGTGCTGTACTTCGACCGCAGGCTCGCAGTTGAGCAGCTCTTCGTGAATAACCGCGTCGACTTTCTCGCCCGCAGCGATCATTTCCAAACGGCTTTTCTTCGATTTCTCGTTGCCAATCGGCTTCATCACCGTAGCGCCTTGCGAAGTTGTGTTCATATCGAAATGCAGATGTCGTTAAAATTGATTGCCCTGGAACCGTCGACGCAGGCGTGTACGCAAAAATACAGCTGCAACGTTCAGCGTCGCGACGATTAGGATCAATAGCAGTGTACAGGTAAAGACCATCGGTTTGGCTGCTTCACTATTTTGGCTTTGAAAACCAAGCGAATAGATCTGATAACCGAGGTGCATAAAGTTGCGTGAACCATGGAAGAAAGGAAACTCGCTATCCATCGGCAACTCCGGTGCATTTGGCAGTGCGCCAACGAGCATCAGCGGAGCCACTTCGCCTGCGCCGCGGGCCATCGCCAAGATCGCACCCGTTAAAATTCCTGGACGTGCATGCGGCAATACGATGCGTCGGATCGTCTGCCACTTGCTCGCGCCACAAGCAAGTGAACCTTCGCGGAGCGAATTGGGAACGGCAGCAAGGGCTTCCTCTGTCGCGACAATAACCACTGGCAATGTTAATAAGGCCAAGGTTAGCGACGCCCACAGCAAACCACCTTTGCCGAACGTCGGGTTGGGCAACTGAGCCGCGTAGAAACCATCAAAGAACGGACTTTTTGCGATTAGAGCAATGGCAGCCATCAAGCAGACAAGCCAAAGGGCAAAGGCGGCTCGTGCGAGGCCATGTTTCAATTTCGTCTGCGCATGGAACGGTCCGCTGCTAAAGAAGCTGAACAAAAATGCTGCGGTACCGATTGCGACCGTTGACCATAAAACGAGATACCAAGTCGCCGACGGCCAAACGTCTATGTCGGCGCCCTTTGGTCCTCCATCGATAAATGAACCGATGGTCATACAGAAAAATGAAAAACCAAACACGCCATAAACGATCGACGGCACCCCGGCCAAATTGTTGATCGAGATCCGAATGATTGCAACTAACGTTCCGCCATTGGTGTATTCTCGCAAGTACAGCGCGGCCATAACGCCGAACGGAACGACAGCGATTGTCATGATCAGCGTCATCACAATTGTTCCCCAAATCGCCGGGAAAATCCCTCCCAGCGTGTTCGCTTCGCGGGGTTCTTCAAATAAAAACTCCGCCCATCGACTGAAGTAAACCGATAGTTTGCCGCCGACTGTCAACTCATTGACTGGAAGAACTCGCACTAGTTCGTGGTAGCCAACGGGGTGCTCTGCTAAGAAGTTGAGCTTATCCGAGACTGACAAAATGTGATTTGTAGCCAGATTGTCGCTGAACGATACCAACGTTAGTGCGTCACTCGCAAAAAGAACGTTGCCCGAATCCTCTGTCACGGGAGTATCCATCGCATTCAAGAGATCAATGACCGGTTGGGCAATTTTCCCACTCGCCGTTTGTAATAAGTCATCCTTGGATACATCCTCTATCCTCCGAGCATCATTCGGAACGCAAACAATCAATTCGCCCCGCTCCAGTTCCGCCTGCAAGCTAGTAATCTGCTTCTGAATTGGCTGTTTCGCGGAGATTACCTCACTGTAGCCTGCCTCGTAATTGGTAACTGCGTCGCGTAACGGTTGTGGTGAAACGCCAAGGGGTTTGCGCCAGTCGGATAACTGCTTTTCAATCGACGCCAGTTCAGCTGGCGCTTGCTTCTGTTCAAACTCGCTAAACAAATCCTCAAAGAGCTTTGCATCATTTGAGTCTTTAAGGACGCTGAGCACTTGAGTTTTGGCTGCCGAAATCTGCTTCAATTGATTCCGTTGTTCAAGCAGATAGTGAGCGCCATCAAGTTGAATGGGCAAAACACTGGCCGTATCCAATTCAGCCTGACGTACAGCGATTCGCAATTTTGAGATCCGGACATCCAAGCGACTCAGTTCACGTTTCAATTGATCAAGGCGTTTGCGTTGGCTTCGAACGATTGGAAGCACCTTTGCGACGCGGGTACGAATGTCTTCTGGAGCCGTCACAATGGCTCTGGCTGCTTCAAGAGGTGCACTCAACTCCAGCTCGGACTTGGGGCGCCAGGCTTGCTCACCAGCCGCTCGAACTTGGACATTTTGCGAACCAGCCTGCGAAATACTACGGTGAATCGCATCGCTTTTTGCACGGTCAAGCAGTTCTCTTGTCCGCTGAGTTCCCTTTGTGAACGCCTCACCGAGGGCATCGTCACCGGATGAGAAAGAAGGCAACTGTGAAAGAAATTTTAACAACTCGTCCATTGCGGCGAAGGAGTCAATGCTCGTCTTATCAGCTTCGTTGGCTTCAAGCGGCTCGTGAATTCGCAACGGAATACAGTACAAATGCCCCCATTCAAAACGCTCGATCAAAGTTGTTTGAGGAATACGTACAATTCCGGACGTCAGCAGGTCCTTGGGTTTGAACCAGCGATAGTGGGTCTTCGTTAAGTCGAAATTTTCCGTGCGGTAGTAAAAACTTATACCGCTTTCGTTTTCCGTTTCCGTTGATTCTTTGCTTGGTGTGACAACGGAGGTCGCTTTCGCTTCGCCTGCATCCAATGTTCCGTCTCGCAGGGCCAGCCAGTCCACGGGTTGCGGCCAAAAAGTTGGCAAGCCCGAGGCTAAAATCAAAGCCATCAAGCTGACCACCATCGCCAAACAAACCGCCAGCATTCCGCCGGTGAACCAGATTTGCGGTTCGGCTCGTGCCAGCAGTGAAAACCCACTTTGCAGCGCACGGCGGCGAGGCTGTTTGTTCTGCTCCGTTTGTTCCTGCGAAGTCGCTGAAGTAGTCATGTTGCTCATAATTGGCTCGCTCGCTTGCGAAAACGAATACGAACAAACTCAGCGATCGTGTTTGCAATCAGCGTCAGTACGAACAGCAACAATGCGGCTAAGAATAGAGTTCGGAAGTGAGTGCTCCCTTTGGCCGCCTCCGGCAGCTCCGTCGCGAGTGTAGCGCTCAACGTTCTAAAACCATTGAACGGGTTCCAATCCATGACTGGCGTATTGCCAGCTGCCATCAGCACAACCATCGTTTCGCCTACAGCTCGCCCCAAACCGATCATGATCGCACTGAACAAGCCGCTCATCGCACTCGGTACAACGACTCGCATCGTCGTTTGCCAAGGCGTCGCGCCACAACCGAGCGAAGCACTCCGCAACTGTTTAGGCACCGCTTGCAACGCATCGTCAGAGATGGTGTAGATAATTGGAATCACACAAAAGCCGAGTGCAATACCGACCAGCAGCGCGTTGCGATCCTGGTAATTACCAAACACCGAACCACGCGCATCCAAACCAAATGTGCTCAGCGTCAAAGCAACCAGCGCTGCCAAAGCGATCACTGCAAACGTGGCAAACAGCAATCGCAATAGACTATAAACTGCAAAGCCGCGTGGGGTGCAGCGAACTGCAATAGATCTTGTCCATTCGGCCAATGGTCCCAGCAATAGAAACGCGACTAAACAACAGTTGAGGGGAATGAACACTAAGACCCATCCTCCCACTGCGCTTCCCGATCCGCTATTGATCCAATTGACTAAGTCGCCCTCGAAAAAAGTGCGTCCCACTACAGGCGTAAGCAGCGACGTCAAGCAAATACTGATCGGCAAACACGCAACGAGAGCGAACAAGCGAATGCGTTCCCAACGTACTATTTTGTCCAATGGCATGAGATTCCACAGATGCCCGGCGAGCACAAAACTAAAAGGAACAACTAAGAATGCCATCAAAACCGATAATAAATGGCTTTGAAGTAACGGTGCGATTACCAGTGCAGCCACGAAGCCAAGCACCACGCTCGGCAAACTCGCCATCATTTCAACGATCGGTTTAACTCGCGATCGAGCCGTTGCCGACAAAAATTCACTGGTATAGATAGCGGCCATGAGGGCCAGCGGAACGCTCACTAACATTGCGTATAAGGTCGCTTTGAGTGTACCGAAAACGAGCGGCATTAAACTTAGCTTCGATTCGGCTTTTTCAGTTCCCGCCGAAGACTGCCAAACGTACTGCGGTGCTGAATAGCCTTCGTACCACACTGAACCAAAATAAGAAGCCAGCGACGATTCAGGATGAGCAATCTTCAAAGGAGTGATAGCAACTTTTTCATCGCCGATTGCCACCAGTGCATCGTCGCCGGGATCAAACGCAGTGAATAGAGTCTTCTCAGCGAGCGGATTCTTGGTACTCTGCAACATGTCGTTCGTCGTTACAAACACCAAGCTCACTTCCCCAGCGGAGTCAACGATAGAAGCCATATGATTTTTCTGGCTGCTCGTGATTGAGCGAACTGGAGAATTGGAGATTGTTAATTCATGGGCTGGTACCAACTGAAAACCATCGGGCGTTGATGTTCTCGCATCAGCGAACTCGTCGGATTCCGGGGGCCGCAAAATGTTCCAGCCGATTACTCGTCCTGTGTCATCGCCGCAGAGAAGTGTTTGACGAGCCAGCAAAGGTGTTGCAGCCGTGAGTTCACCGCCGCCGACCAAGCCGCTGGCTGATTCAACCAACTGCGGACTATCCCCATCCAATGCAAATCGATCAAGTGTTCCGTTAGGCCACGCGACCACAGCGTGATCTTCGCCGTTTAACAACGCAAGTGACAGTGGTCCGCCCTTCGCATTGCGGCTATTCAACTTGCAACTTTTAACTGAAAGCGACTCAGTGAATTTTTTCCCGACGGGAGCCTTCTTGCGAGTCACAGTACCAAATGCCAGTTCGTCACCGAGAACGGCAATCACATGGGACTTCGATTGTTGCGTCGCTTGTGATGAGGGTGTTCCCAGATAATCGATCATGCTCACCGGGGCATTCCCTAAACTTTTGGGAGGCGTCCACACAGGTGCCGCGAATTGTGTTCGACGAACGCTAGTGACATCAAATCGCTGATAGACCTGCCCATCGTGAACGGCGATGGGCTCAGCTTGTGTGACCTCGACATCCGGCGGCAAATCGACAATGTTCAACAAATCGTATTTGAAACCTAGCTCTGCAACTTGATAGCTTCCGTCACTGAATCCGAGCACCAAGGTTGAACGATCGATCGACAAGTGCGACGCGGTCACTTTTCGCTCGTCGGTCGCCGGACTTTGATACTCGGCCAAGCGTTCACCAACTCCGGTGGCCAACACGGTGAGCCTCCCCGAATCGTCGGAACCCCAGAGAATTAAACTGTGGTCGTCTAGGCCGACATGCTTGAACGCGGGACTATTAAACGTGCGCCATTTGGGGGCGGGTGGACTCTGAAAAAGTGGCCAAGCCGTTCCCAACAAGACGAGCACGACCAACATGATCGCCGCGATGGTTCCAATGCCACCGACCGCGATCAACTTAGAAGCAAACGCGTCCCCGAACTTTACCGTCCAGGGTGTTTGTTTGCGGCGGCGAACTCCAGCATAGGCATCTACCGTCACAAAGATTCCCTACAAAAAACTCTCGACTAAAACGCCTGAAATATGGGATTCAAAGCGCCCATAGTATCCCATCATTTTACTTTTCAGCCAGCCGTCTTAACCCACTTGCGGACGACTGCGAAGCCGGTCCTGAACGCAGTATTTTTACACTCGAAACTCACCGGCTTGCAGGTCAATTTTCGATAGAAGCCCGTTTTCCTTAGGGAATTGCCAGTGTGGTAAATAAATCCTGCGAAATCGCCACCTACCCTACTGACATAAGACAACAAACCTGCGTCTGGGCGATTGTTAAGGTTGTGTGAAGATTTTGGAAAGTGGTTGGATCGAGGTTCTTAGGTAGCTGGTTTTGTAAAAAACCGGCTGCACCCGCCAAGCAACTCAAACGTACCGCATCCGGATTCTCAAGAATCCAGCTACAAACTGCGCAGTTCTTCGGTACCCAATTAATTGCGCGGAATGATCCAGCACGAATCGTGTTTGGTCATTCCAATATGCGGATAGTAGTTGACCGCCTTAGGCGCAGCCAAAAGAACGAGCATCGTTTTCACTCCAGCGGCTTCATGCGTCAGCCGAATCAGCTCACGGCCGATACCCTGCTTTTGAAACTCGGCGTCCACCGCCAAGTCCGAGAGATAAGTGCAGTAAGCGAAATCCGTGATCGCTCGCGACACACCCACCAGCAAGCCGTTGTGTCGGGCTGTGTATATTACCTGCGCACTCTTTAGCATTCCAGCGATGGTTTCAGGCTGGTCAACCGGCCGCCGCTCCGCCAAAGTACTTCGCTGGAGCACATCGATGAACTCAGCGGATGTCAAACTTTTTTCCAACGCGTAATCAATTTGCATCCGCTAATCCACTTGTGGTTCGATGAACTCTATCCCATCCAACTATCGATCGCTGTAACTAGACAAAACCCGAAACTGATAACCGCGTTGACCTGGAAAAACGCGACGTTCACTCGCCCCAAGTCCTTCGCGCTCACCAACGCATGTTGCGTAATCACAAGCACGGTGACTCCGCCCAACGCGGCCCAGTAAAGCCAACCGAGTCGCAATTCAGAAAACCTCGGCAAGCAGCATAGCACCAGCAGCATAAGGCTGTGAAGGCCTGCAGCGATACGAAGTGCGCCCGCGACTCCGAAACGAGCAGGAATACTGTGCAGTTGTTGACTTCGATCAAATTCCGCATCCTGACAAGCGTAGATAATATCGAACCCCGATACCCAAAACGCAATCGCCAGCCCCAGACATACAGCGGGTAATAGATCGGTCGGGTCGGTCATCACCATCTCGCCACGAAGTGCAACCCAAGCGCAAACCGGTGACAAGGCCAGCGCAAATCCAAGCCAAAGATGAGCCGCGGATGTAAAACGTTTCGCAAAGCTGTAACCGCAAATCCAAGCTAAAACTGGCGTCGAACACGCAAGCGGCAACCAGTTCGGAAGGAATAGCAAACAAGCCAGCACAAACAGAATGCTCGTTGCCGCGAAGAACAACCAAACTTGGCTGGCACTCAAGTCACCGGCTGGAATGTGCCGCCGCGCGGTCCGCGGATTCATAGCATCGATCCGCGCGTCGACCAGTCGATTGAAGGCCATCGCGGCTGATCGAGCTGTCACCATGCACAGCAGGACACCTAACAAACGGCTGTACCAGAGCGCGGTCGTCAATTCAAATGTTCGCGGTACGACAACCGCCAACACACAAGCCAGCGCGGCAAAGGGAAGCGCGAAAACGGTATGGCTAAAGCGAATCAGTTCCAAAAAACGCCGCACCAGGCCCGTTTCCCCATTGGCAGGCCCAGGCAGCGTACAGTTCACAGCGGATTCGGTCGATGTAGAGTCCACCTGATTCACCATGACTATTCTTCTGTTTCTTTCCAACGTCGCATCAACGTGTGCGGAACATCCAGTTGATCTAAAATGCGAGCGACCACAAAATCCACTAAGTCAACCATCTCCGTCGCGCCGTGATACCACCCCGGAGCCGCGGGCAACACTACTGCACCAGCTTGAGCCAAACGTTGCATGTTCTCCAACTGAAATACACTAAGCGGTGTCTCTCTAGGTACAACAATTAGCTTGCGATGTTCCTTCAAATGCACATCCGCCGCTCGCTGAATCAAGTTTTGACTTGCTGCATGAGCTATGCCGCTTAACGTGCTCCCTGAACAAGGACAAATAACCATTCCCGCTGTCAAAAACGAACCGCTCGCGATCGGTGTAAAGTAGTTCTTGTAATGATGAATCGCCAAACGTTCGTCGGTTATCGCTTCGTTGACTAACAGTTCAAAGTTAACCGCCGGTTGTTTCAAAAAAACGTTGCTGGCTTGTAATAACTTTGCCGCATCGAGTTTCTCTAGATCTAACCGTACATTCAGCTCCTGCGCAACTACTGCTACGCCGGAATCACTTATTGTTAGATGGGTTGGTATCTCTTGCTGCAACAGAATTTGAAGCAAGCGGGCGCCATAAACAGCACCGCTGGCGCCCGTTATAGCCAAAACAATTGGTTTAACTGCAGATGGTGGCGTGGGGATATTCATCGTTCACCAACGTACAGCGTTGCAACGCCGAAAGTCAGCGGCATGACGCGAATATCTCGTAACCCAGCCGCCTGCATGCGCTCAGCCAGCGCTTGGCCACAAGGAAACTCAAGCACGCTATTTGGCAAGTACTCGTAAGCGCTCTGCTGGTTCTTCGCTAGCCGTTGGCCGATTCGCGGCAAGACGTGTTTGAAGTACGCTTGATAGATTTGCTTTAGGCCGGGCACGGTTGGCTGCGAAAACTCAAGCACCGCGACTTGACCGCCGGGTGCGCACACACGTCTTAGCTCGCGCAGACCTACATCGGTGTCTTGAACGTTTCGCAATCCGAATGCAACGGTAACCGTTTGAAACGCTGCATCATCGAATGGCAGAGATTGCGTGTCCGCTTCGAGGAATCGAACTGGATAACCACTCTTGCTTTCTTCGTGTTTCTTCTTTGCAAGTTGCAACATCGGCGCACAGAAATCAGTCCCGACAACTTCGACGCGACCTGCAACACGGTTTGATAACATCAGAGCCAAATCGCCGGTGCCGGTACAGCAATCCAGTATTGGCAAGTCACCATCAAGTCGCAATTCTCGCACCGTTCGCTTGCGCCACAAGATATCGATACCCAGCGATAGCAAGTGGTTCATCAAATCGTAGCGTGGGGCGATTTGAGCGAACATTTCCTGGACACGCGAACCTGTCTTGTCAACTTTCATCACATCCGTCGCCATCTTATGATTGTCCTTCAATCGCCTGCTCTGTTTCTAAAAGGGGCTAACCCTCTCCGGGAATGTACGTCATCAGGGAATCGAGCGTGCCCTCCAAAGTGTCAGACCCCTTTAGAAGCAGAGCCTCGGGCTGAGTCATCAATGCTGATTATGGCACGATGTAAACTTGAAGCTCGCGGCAGCCGTGCGCCCCAATGACTAGCGATTGTTCGATGTCTGCCGTTTTACTCGGGCCGGACAGGAACAAGCCAAAACCAGGTCGAGGTGGTTTTGCCCGCGTGTACGCTTCGTGCATCGTTTGCACCATATCGGCGCGGCGGATGACCAACACCAGAAACTGCGTAATGAAGAAAATCACCCGATGTTTCAAGTTGCGATCAGTCAGCCAAATCGCTCCGTTCTCAGCAACCGCAAACTCACCCGGGTACACAACAAAATCCAGATTATCTAAATCGTGCGCGTCATTTGTCTGATTCAAGTCCACATTACTGGGAACTTCTGGAATCGCGGAAAAGACGCGTTTAGCAGCGCGAAACTGGTCAAACTCAGCCAGCTTTCCCGGCAATTCGTTGATGGAATTGAGAGTCGTGCAGACGCCGCCGACAAACTTGATCGCCTCGGCGAACTGAACAAACGGATCGTCATACTTGATCCAATTTCCCTCGATCACCTCCGGCAACGGCTGGTCTTCGATCATCTGCGTCCGCAGTTTATCAAGCAGTTGTTGTCTGGTGTTACTCATTTAAGTCGTTCCCCAAGGGTCTTTCTGCTCCAAACTCTCGATTCCATAGTCTATTAGCAAAGTCCAGTTCGGCAAGGAGCACCCTAGTGAGCGCGCGTTTATGGACACAAGTAGCTGGTTTTGTAAAAAACCGGATGGCGGGACGATTGCATCGCGTTAGAGAAGAACCATCCGGTTTCTAACGAAACCAGCTATCAGAACAAGTTAGCTCACGGTCGCAAAATCGCTACAACCGACACTTCGGATGGCAAAGTTGCGCGCCGGAACACAAATTGCGCTCTTTTGCCTTAGATTTCGAAGGTAGGGTTCAAAACGACCTGGACTGCAGGTCCGATGAACCTGGCCCCGGAACTGTCGGCAAATCCTGCCGACTCGATACTAAACTTGGAATCAATCATGGCCTTACTCCGCCGCAAACGAAACTTTGTCGACTTCGAAGTTCAAACCAGCCTACTTCGCAGAATGGCGTTGCAATGGGTTGCGTTTCTGTTTGTTAATTCTTTGGCTTTGTACTGCTGGACTTATCTGATCGGCGGTGCGGAAGATTCGCTGGGCGGCCACATGACTCACTTTTTGCAGCTCTACTTGCCAGTGCTTATCGTTTCAGCCGCTTTATTGCCAGTCTTTCTATTGGACGCTGCGAAATTGAGCAATCGATTCGTGGGTCCGATTCTTCGTGTTCGTCGGGCGCTTGCCGAAGCAGCACGGGGCGACAAAGTGAAGCCGCTGCACTTTCGCGAAAACGATTTTTGGCGTTCGTTGGCAGATGACTTGAACAATGTGCTGAAGCTTGAAGCTGCTCCTGTCACGGCTGCTGCCGAGAAACCATCGCTATGATTCAACCTTCAATCCAGTGCGAATCCGGCCGCACAACAGGCCCCATAAAAATCCGTGAAACGATACGATCGCGCCGTCGCGGCGCGGCCGTAGTCGAATTTGCAGTCTGCTTGCCACTGTTGATGCTGATTGTTCTTGGCGCCATTGAAGCGACGCACGGAATATTCCTCAAGCAGGCACTGAGTGCGGCCGCTTACGAAGGGATGCGAGTGGCCATTGAGCCTGGCAGCAAGCAAGCGGACGCGATTAACCAAGCTAAAGCGATTCTCGACTCGCGGTTGGTCAAAGGTGCAACGATTGCCTTTGATTCCAACGCTGAAACCACACCGCGGGGACAGAAAATTACCGTCGAAGTTTCAGCGCCAATCTCAATGAACAGCCCGTTTATTGGTCGCGTCATCCAGGATCGAATCGTCAAAGTTCGAACTGTAATGGTCAGAGAATAACCACCTGATATTGAATTGATCGCTAGGAATTGCTCCATGAAATGTAAAACCAATCCCCGCAATCGTCGATATTTAAACAAACGGCACAGCCCTCGACGCGGAGCGATGCTGGTTCTGCTGGCTGCAATGTTGATCATGTTCTTTGTCGCTGTCGCATTTTCGGTAGACATAGCCTACATGCATCTTGTTCGCGGTGAACTTCGCACTGCCACCGACGCAGCGACGAAGGCAGCCTCCGAGACATTGTCTAGGACTCAAGACATCAATCAGGCCATCGCTCGCGGACAAGAAATCGCTCGCGAGAACCTTGTCGCTGGAAAGGGACTGGAACTCGATACCTCCGATTTCAAATTTGGAAATTCAAAGCGACTGAACACCGATCGATTTGATTTTCGAGTGAATGAGCGTCCAATCAACAGTGTCGAAGTCCGTGGGAAGCGCACTGCTAGTTCGCGATCTGGACCAGTCGGATTATTTTTTGGCGCGGTGCTAGGTTCGAAGTCGTTTTCACCCGAGGAAGTCGCCAGGGCCACGTTTGTCGAGCGTGATTTAGTTGTCGTCGTCGACCGCTCTGGATCGATGGCGGGCCAAAAATTTGCCGATTTGCAACGAGCCATGCTAACATTTGTGAACACATTGCAAGCCGCGGATCTGCAGACTCGCGTTGGGTTGGCTTCCTACTCAACATTCGCTACAGAAGATGTTCAGCTAACGACGGTTCTCAATCAAACAACTCTGGCCATGTCACGCATGCAAGTTGGCGGGTTTACAAGCATCTCGCGCGGCATGGAAGCTGGTGCCAATATCATGAAGCTCGCTCGATCAGGCGAGATCGTTGAACGCTCCATGATCGTGATGACCGACGGCTTACATAACACTGGACCCGAACCCGAGCCAGTTGCAATTGCACTCGCCCGTCAGGGAATTGTGATCCATACCATTGGTTTTGGTGCCGACGCTGACGTTGTTCGAATGCAAAAGATGGCACAGATCGGAAATGGAAAGTCGTTTCAGGCGAATGACGGTACACAACTAAACACCGTCTTCCGCGAACTTGCCCTGACACTCAGTACGGTCATTACCGAGTAGAAACGCTGGAAAGATCTTTAATGAATACAACGCAACAAACATCTAGTCGGATGCGACGCGATGCTCGCAAAGGCGCCGTGGCGGTCGAGTTTGCCGTAACCTCGGGGCTTGCCTTCCTATTCTTCTTCGCCGCGTTTGAATTCAGTCGGGTCGCGATGATCCGCGGAACGATCGACAACGCAATCTACGAAGGAGCGAGACTCGGCATTACGCCAGGAGCCACTGCTACCGAAGTTGAAAAGAAAGTCCGCGACATCCTTGGATTCTCACTGGTAAAAGTCGCTGATGTCACGGTCCAACCCAATCCAATTCTCTTCAATTCGAAAACGATCAGCGTGAAAGTTGATCTACCATTGGATAGGAATACGTTCTCGCCAGCGAAGTTTTTCAAGGGCAAATCGATTGTGCGAACGATCACAATGAAACGCGAAGCCAGTCGTTTTGCCGGTCAAAACTAGCGGTTTCTTGGACGCTTTTCGCTACTTGAGCCTGAGGCGCTAGCCGATTCGTTGCCGCCGATTTATTGCGGCTTAATCGGCTAGCGCCACAGGCTCAAGTAGAATATCAGTTAAACTGCTGTCTTTAATTCTTATGATCGCATCAAAACTGAGTTAACGAAAACACCTAGTATATGAACCAGCGTTTTCAATTCGGTATAATCGGTTCGGGGTTTTCAGGGAGTCTGCTTGCATGGATTCTGGCCGAACGAGGATACTCGGTCATCCTGCTCGATCGATCGCCTCATCCGCGATTCGCGATTGGTGAATCGTCAACTCCACTCGCTGATTTCCTACTGGAACAGATCGCGGATCGATACTCACTACCCGAGCTCAGATCGCTTAGCCGCTGGGGCACTTGGCAGCGAGATTTTCCATTCCTGCGAGCTGGCAAGAAACGTGGCTTTAGTTACTACTCCCACCAAGTGAACGAGCCCTTTCATGAAACATCGTCGCATGAAAACAGCTTGCTGGTCGCGGCCAGTTCGTCGGATGAACTGAGCGACACGCACTGGATGCGGAGCGACGTCGATCAATGGTTCTGTGAACAAGCGGTTGCATCTGGAGCGCGGCTGATATCCAACTTCGACGCCATCACCGCTAAACGAACCTCGCAGGGATGGGATTTGTCCGGTGAAGTAGACGATGCTCCACTGACATTTGAAGTCGAGAAGGTCATCGACGCGAGCGGCAACGGAAACACGTTAGCCCATGCGCTGAGCTTGAGTTCACTTGACGATCGACTTCAAACTCGAACTGGCGCGCTTTTCGGGCACTTTCGCCATGTCAAGCCAATGACGGAGTGGCTGACGAAGAATGGTTTATCAACGAGCGATGATCCATTCGATGGCGACGATGCGGCCCAGCACCACTGGGTCGGCAGAGGCTGGCTTTGGTTTCTTCGGTTTGCTGATGGAACCACTTCGGTAGGTCTTGTTCAACCTTGCCAGGATTGGTCCGACGCATTGGTCGATGCACCGGATCGATTGTCAGCATTTAAGCAGTTAATCGAGAGCTTTCCAACTGTGGCAGATTTGCTCCGCGGCGCTTCACTGGTTGCTCCCCATGATTCACATGGCAATCCACGCATGGCTTGGATGCCTCGCATCAGTCGCCTATGGTCTCAAGCAGCTGGTAAAAACTGGTTGATGTTGCCCACAACGGCAGGGATCATCGATCCACTGCATAGCACGGGTATTGCACATTCGTTGAGCGGAGTGCTGCGTGCGGCGGACTTGCTGACCGCAAAAGTTTCGGATGCGAGGCGGGTAGAAATGCTGGCTCAATACTCGGTGGATGTCGTGGAGGAAGTACGTTGGATCGATCAGATGGTTGCCAATTGCTACACTGCGGTTTCACAGAACTTTGAAGCGTTCATCGCCGCAAGTTCACTGTACTTTGTGTCCGCCATACAGTGCGAGCGACAGATGGCTCTAGCTGGCGAAATGCGGGACGGCTTTTTACTGGCTCGGTCTACGAAACTGCAGCGCGTCATGCACGATACGACGAGGTGGCTTGAGCAATCGACCGTGTCCAACAACACGAACGAGATAAGCAAGTGGATGCGGCAGCAGATTCAACCTTGGAACGATGTCGGATTGCTCGAGCCGCTTTCGCACAATCGGCTTAGTCGTTCTGTTGCCCCCAAGTCGTCGATTTAGATTGCGTTTTGCGGCGATTCTAGCAACCTGTTGTATTTGGGTAAGGTATGCTTCCGCGAACGGATTTGTGGAGTGATTTTTGTGATTGACTGGCCCAGTCCCTATAACCCAATTCTGCCGCACGCATGAACGCCCACTCTTCGCCTCGCGGACTTGCTTTCTCGTACGCTGTCACCGTATTCCTCAGCGCTTTCTTGCTTTTCCAAGTCCAACCGCTGATTGGCAAATTCATTTTGCCATGGTTCGGGGGTTCGCCCGCTGTCTGGACGACTTGCATGCTCGTCTTTCAAGTCCTCCTTTTTGCCGGTTACGCGTACGCACATCTGACAACTGAGTATCTCAAACCGAAACATCAAATCGCACTTCATATGCTTTTGATGTTGACCGCGATTGCGATGTTGCCAATCGCTCCGGATGCTAGTTGGAAACCGACGAACAGCGACACACCGACGCTTCGCATCATGTTGCTGATGCTAGTCTGCGTCGGCATGCCCTACTTTATTTTGTCCGCCACTGGGCCACTTGTTCAAGGCTGGTTTAGTCGTACACACACGGGATTTTCACCGTATAGACTCTATTCACTATCGAATATTGGGTCGTTGCTGGCGCTGGTTACTTATCCATTGTTGTTTGAGCCCAATTTTTCTGTGTATTCGCAGTCCACGATCTGGTCGGCTGCGTTCGCCCTATTCGTTTGCTTGTGTGCCTACAGCGGCTGGGGCATGCGGCAAGTAGATCAAACAACAGGGACAAAGGAAGGCGAAGAAGTTGGCAGCTGCAAGCAAGGAATTCGGTACCTGACTAGCGGCAAGCAACCGGTTTTTCACAAAACCAGCTACGGTGATTCGAGTGTTCAGCGACCTACGGGCGGTTTAGTTGGCTTGTGGTTTTTGTTGGCGATGACACCGTCGTTGCTGTTACTTGCGAGCACGAATCAAGTTTGCATGGATGTGGCTGTCATTCCATTCTTGTGGGTTTTGCCTCTGGCCCTCTATCTAGTCTCCTTCATTCTGTGCTTTGACAGCGATCGTTGGTACGTTCGAAGGCCCTATGTTGTTGCAACTGTTGTGTTGCAGATAGCTTCAGTGTATCTGTCGACACAAGGTTCAAGTGTTCCGATTTTGCTGCAAGTTACTCTGTACTTCGGTGCACTTTTTTGTTGTTGCATGACTTGCCATGGCGAACTTGCTGCACTTAAGCCGCATCCGCGCTACTTGACACTTTACTTTCTAACAATCTCGGCGGGCGGTGCGGCCGGTGGCCTGTTCGTCGGTTTGCTCGCACCCATTCTGTTTGTCACTTACAGTGAGTTGCTGGTTGGCATTTTGTGCTTCTTGGTTGCGTTTATGTGCCTTAGAGCCCGCGAAGATGGTCTGCGGATTCCGCTTCCTAACTGGATAAGGCCCATCGCTGTCGCATGCATGCTGGCCATTGTCATTTTTGGCTTGGCACAGGCGAGCAAGAATCCGAAAAACGCGATCGTTGCCAGCCGAAATTTTTATGGCATGCTGAAAGTTGAGCAAGTTCACAAACCTGCGGAGTCGATCTCGCCGATGCTTGAGCTCGCTCACGGCCGCATCGCTCACGGTTCGCAGTTTATCGATCCAAGTAAACGTAGTATTCCAACGGCCTATTATGCAAACAATACGGGCATTGGGCGATTGATGCTCAGCGATTCGAATCAAGCGGAGCGCCGCGTGGGAATCGTTGGCTTAGGCGTCGGAACTTTGGCTGCGTACGGCCGCATCGGCGATTACTTTCGAATGTATGAAATCAACCCGGATGTAATCTCTATTGCCAAACGGTATTTCACGTTTCTCGAAGACTCGTCAGCCGAGCAAGCCATTGTGACTGGTGACGCGCGATTGTCGCTCGAGTTCGAATCGCCGCAGAATTTTGATATCCTCGTACTCGATGCCTTTTCAGGTGACGCAATTCCAGTCCATTTGTTGACACGCGAAGCCATGGAGGTGTACTTGAAGCATCTGAGTTCCGACGGCGTGCTTGCCTGTCATATCTCGAATTTGCATTTCAACCTTCGTCCCGTGATTGCTGGACTGGCTAGTGACTGTGGATTGACGTATACGTTTATTGGGAATGCGGCTGACGTTAATACCGCTGCTCGTCCGGCTGTGTGGGCTTTGCTTGCGAGGAATCCAGAGGCGCTTGAAGTATTGAATGACTCTTCTACGACCCCTGCTGTCGGATCCGCTCAGCATGTCGGGCGCCCTATCACCTGGACTGACGCCCGCAGCAATTTATTGGAAGTAATTTGGTAACGGGCGAAAAAGTAAAGTGTAGCGGAAACCGTCAAGGTTTTCGGAGCTGATTTTGAGGCTTTATCCCTCGTGACCGAAATGCTTGAAGCATTCCGCTACCAACTTTCCGACACACCAGCTGGAAGCTGGCATGGATAAAAGTCGTGGATGAATACCGTAGCGGAAGCCGTTAAGGCTTTCGGAGATTGAATTTGCAGGGCCGAAGTCGCATGAACGAAATGCTTGACGCATTCCGCTACCGACTTTCAGCCATCCCAGCTGGAAGCATATCCCACTAATCACGGCAATGGGAGAATGACTTGCATGAGCTTTTCGGGAGCGGGGCATCCTTGGTCGCGGAATCGCTGTTCAGCGGAAATGCCGTCACCGATAAAATCGTCATGGGGCCAATGAAGAGAAGCATGCCAAGCGGTAGCGAGCGCAAATAGGCTGATATCAGACCGACGCAATTCTTCGATCACTTTACTCCATCGATTTCGAGGTGCCACTTTTCCTTGTGCGGCCCTGACGACCAATTCCTGAGCTTCAGCGACTAACGAAAACAGCGGATCTTGAATGCTCCGCAATTGTCTACATATGCTGTTGGCCTCCCTAAGTGAAGCCTCCTTTGCTCTCGGATTTGACTTAGCAGATGCGAGACAGCAGCATAAGCGGAGGCTATTTGCGACCCATATGTAATGGGTCAAATTAGACAAACGACTCTCAGTGAAGAGGCTCCATCCCTCCTCTTTTATTTTCAATGCGGATTCAAGATTGCCTTCATAAAGCTCCTGACGCACTTCAGAAACCCACAGGAAATAACTTGGCGACTGGAAAGCTTGTTGCACCTCCGATTTGACCATGCAAATCGCGCGGCGGCCTTCAGCTGGCTGGTCTGTAATAAGATCGGCCAAGTGAGCCGAGTGGGTGTGAATCCAGAAGCTCCACATGACGTCGCGATTGTCTTGCCATTGAATCCGCAGCTCTTTCGTGGCGTCAACAAGAGATTTTAGTTCGCCAGAATACCAGTTTTGAATCAACAGCATCCACTGAATGAAACCGTATTCCCATTGGTGCGTGAGGCCGGCAGCCCGATAAAAGTTAAGCGATTTAAGTCCGTGAAATTGAGCTCGATGGAACCTGCCGTGGGCAAACAACCAGACGAAAGTGCAAACTTGGGAAAGTGCAATGGCATTGGCATTGCCTGAAAGTTTTGCGAGCCGGCGACCGCTGCGAATCCACTTGGAGGACTTTAATCGCGCATGTCGGCTTCCTAGGGCAACGAGCGTGCCCCATCGTAGCATCGTGATCGCGCGATCACTTTCTGAGCCACGATGGGCCGACGCGTTGGCCAGTGCCATAATGAGATTAGTGCCCAGTCCGATGTCCAAAAAGACTAATGCGGTTCCAATGCGATTCAAACATTGCTCTGTCGCCGAGAAGGGCTCGTAATCGCGGTCGTTTCTTCGAATACCACTATACGATGCAGACATCTGACGAGCTTCCATCCACAATCGCATGGAAGAAAACCATGACCTTCCTTTGTCTGCCATAACACCTAAATCATCGAGCGCTCCTGAAAGGCATCTTATACCTTCGGTCAGTTTACCCTGTGCGAGCCACTGTTCGCCCATGAGGCAATTGAGAAGGTGTGACTCGTCTTTATCATCGCATGTTGTAGCTAGCGTACGATACGACTCAATTGCTTCAGTTGATTTTCCACTTGCTGCAAAGCAATCGGCTTGTAAGCGCAATGCGTTGCGTTGCTCAATTGCGGACCGGTCGGCATTCGGATGAAAGGCTCGTTCTAAAAACCAAAGCGCCTCGATGTTTGCGCTGCTGCGAGCGGAGCATCGCGCGGCTTCCATGTAGCACGCGGCGGCCTCGCGAAAACGCTTGGCCTCCCAATAGTGATGAGCAATCCGCGACCAGGGGGGCGGCGATTCGCTCGACAGAGTCCGTGCGATTCGATAGTGCCTACGGTAGATGCGATCCTCGGGCATGGAATCTAAAACGACGTCGCGGAAACGATCGTGCGCAATTTCCAATTCAGAATCAAGCGAAGTGCCGTTGATGCGAATCCAACCCTGCGACGCAAGATAATTGATCAGTGGAAGCAGCTCATGTGGCAGGACCCTTGACACGGTATGTAACTGGTGAAATCCCAGCGGTTCGTCGGCGATTGCCAGATACTGAAGTACGCGTTCCATGGAAATCGGCAATAAAGAGAAACGACTACGCAAGTGGCCGCCTCGCCTTTCGTTTCTAGCTGTCTTTAGCCACGCGTCATCGTCGAGTGCAAACTGCGATACGTGACACACGTATGCTGATAGAACCTCTCGTAGCAAAAATGGATTTCCCGCCGAACGCCTTGTAAGATCGGTATAAATTGCCGGTTGAAGCTGAATTCCAACCGCAGTCGACCATTTTTCAAGTAATTCCGCACAAACGGATTTTCCAAGGGGTTTAAGTTCAAGCTGCATAACGGTTGGGTGATCCATACCGCCAACCAGATTTATCATTGTCTCGACCAATGGCGACTTAACGAGATGCCCTTGGTCAGCAACAAGCAGCACACCCTGGAATCCACTTGATGTGCTAAACAGCTGTGACAACAATCGACCGCTTTCGGCGTCGGCCCATTGTGCGTCATCGATTGCAATGATTACCGAGCATCGTTTGCTTAACTCTCGCAACCAATACAGTAGCGCATGCAAACCGGCTGCCCGGCGAGCAGCCAATTCCTGCACACCGATTGTTGGATCCTTACTCCGGGCTTGGGCTTCTATTAACTGCTGCATTTGCGGAAATCCGTAGACAATCTCCGCACCTTCACTGGCCGTGAGATCTTCCCAAAGCTCTCGCGGCACTTCCGGCAATAACGTCACAAGCTGTTGAGCCAGAAAATTTAGAGCCCGCAACGGCGTGTGATCTTGTAAATGGCAGGCGAAGTGCAGGAGCAGCGTTGACTCGTCGTCGAGCTTCTGGGAACGTGTCCAATATTTTAAAACAGTGGTTTTACCAATGCCTGATTCACCACGTACCAAGATCAACTTGCGCGAAGGGTAGGGCTCGCGAAAACTATGAGTAATCGCATTTAATACTTCATCACGGCCCAGACAAAGAGTGTCTGCGGCAAATGAAAGTGCCTGCGAGTCTTCCGCCCCGAGACGCTGAATAATTTCGTTACCTAACGGGCGAAGACGTGGGTCAACGGATAACAAATCAATACAAAGTCCGATCAGATCGTCCGGAAATCCATTCAGTTTCGCTCGCAGCGATTGTTCATTCAGTTGATAGCGAAGAGACAATTCCTTATTTTTAGGGTCAACTGAGATGGGAGGAAATGAATTGGTAATGGTCTCGAAAATCAGCACACCAAAACTGTACCAGTCGCTCGCGAACGTTTGGGATTCGCCGCGCAGCGCCTCGGGGGGCAAATACTGAATCGTTCCGACAATCTTTGACCCGTCGACTAGTTGTAGACCAGCTGCGGATTTACCAGATCGCATCGCCAAGCCTAAGTCTAAGAGCATCGCTCGTCGACCCGGAGTAATCATTACATTTGATGGTTTTACGTCGCGATGAATAACATCACAATCATGCAAGAAGCGAATTGCAGAGGCGGTTTCAGCAAGCACTTGGCGAAGCATGTTCCAGCGACTCATGTCCGTTGGGCTTAGCGTTTGAAACCAATTGCGAATGGTAAGCCCTTCGACCTGCTCCATCGAAAAATATCGAGTGTCCCCTTGGCTGAACGCGTCATACAATTTTACAAGATGCGGATGATTAAGCTGCGATAACCAACTGAACTCCTCCACAAATCGATAGATGCTCCACGAGTCTAAGTGACGCATTACTTTTACAGCCACATGTGCAGTGCTGCGCAAGTCGATCGCGCTATAGACATTACCCATTCCTCCTTTTCCCAGCTGACGGATCAGCAAGAAACAACCGAGGTTACAAGGCAGTTGATCGAGGACAACGGGTTTCTCTGTACTGTGCTCCGGTTCTGTGGAATCGCCGCTTTTAACCGGTAGCGAACTTTGCTCTGTGTTTTCTCGATTGTCGCCGATCCGCAGCTCAGTCAGTTGCAGTAGTCCGCCCAAGCGTTCTTGTTCGCTCTCACATAGTTCCAAATAAGAGGCGATGTTCGGAGGCTTGGTGTCGTAACGTATTCGAAGCGCATACTCCAGGACCGAAAGCTGAATGATGCCATCAATGCGACTGCGCAGTTCCGGAAAGCGAAGCAAGAATAAACGAAGTGTAGGGCGAACCCGCTGGTCATCGTCGTCGCAAAGTGGGATCGATGAAGACTCGGTGCGGAACACGACGGGCGGTTGATAACTGAACTCGATCTCGGCACATAGAAGGCGGATTAGCAGGTCGCTTCGGAGTTCGTCGTCCACTTGTTCGAGATACGGTCCATAAGCGGATGGTCGAAAGCCACACCAATTCTCACGAAACCCCCTCTCAAGCTCAGCTAGCATTAAATCCATGCTGCACCACCTGGGGGGGTACTAACGACAAGAAACAAGGGCTAACTCCAGACGCAAATACCGAAACGACATCTTAACTAAAATCAGCCCCATGATTTTGCGTTAATTTGAAGCCAAACGGCGGGTTATTCGAACTGCTTAAGAAAAAAACAATTTATTGGAAAAGATACATTAATGCATCTACAAGTATTATGCGACAGCCGCCTCGCAATGCAAGCGTTTCACAAGATTGACATTGCATCTGTGAAGCCGAATTTCTACTGTTCAGCAGTACTATCGACAGTCTGGGTGCAGATTCGCAAGCCAGCCACTAACCATCAACTATACCAATCAATAAAGTGCGGTAGCAAACGGACGTGTTACGCGTACCCCCCCACGATTGTAAAATTGCACGATCCTCCGCAAGTGGGTGGTTTTGGTCCGCGTTCGCACTTCATCAATGCCTTATTCGGGCAACCGTAAGAGCCACAAAGATTTTGCCATTGGGGCTGATCTTGTTGCTTTCGATAGGTTGTGCTTCGCAGAAGTACCTCATTCTTCGCGATACGCCCGCCAACCCATTGGCGATCCCTCTGCAACTTACCAGTAGTGCTGGGCCGCAGATTAGCTCTCGAACCAAAGAGTTGCTTCGCCGATATGCTTTAGGTGAACAATATGAAAAAGATCCCGCAAAGTGCCTAGAAAGTCTCCAGCAGATGCTGGACGTCGAAATCGACAGCGAATTGGTTTATGGTGTTAGCGAAATGGCTTACATTCTCGGCCAGCGGGCTGAGAAAAATCATGACGTTGCTTTAGCGCTAGATATGTACGGAGTTGCAGTTAGCAACGCATACATGTTTTTATTTTCAGGTGAATTCGATGCTTCTCGAAACCCCTACGATCCTCAGTTTCGCGGTGCTTGTGACTTGTATAACGGCTCGCTGGAGTCCTCCCTTCGACTGGTCAATGCCAAAGGCCAGTTAAAGCCCGGTTCCAGCTACGAAGTAACCACCGGCAAACAGACCTACCAAGTCGCGACCATTTCACGTGGCAATTGGAAAAACGAGGACTTCGAGCGCTTTGAGTTTGTTAGCGAGTTCGAGTTAGATAAGCTAGTGGGGACAGGGACTACTTACGGCATCGGTGTCCCACTGATAGCCGTTCGCAAAGCAGGCAATCCCGAGGATCCTCGCGAAAAGTACTATCCAAAGGGCTTGAGTTTCCCCGTAACGGCAGTGCTGCGAGTTGTTAAGCCCGGTTCAATGCCGGGTCATGGCGCAATGCATCGACATCATTGCGTTCTCGAGCTTCACGATCCGCTTGCTGCCCGTGACTTGCAAATTGCAGATCGACTTGTACCGATGCAATCGGACCTCAGTACATCGCTGGGATTCTTCCTCGACAGTGACCAGTTCAGAGAGAAGGACCGAGCCACGGATGGACTGCTCAATCCTCGCAAAACACAAAATCACCGCGGCGTATTTATGCTTGAACCGTTTGACCCCAGCCGCATTCCGGTTCTCATGGTTCACGGCCTTTGGTCCAGTCCAAGCACTTGGATGCCGATGTTCAATGACTTACGCAGCTTTCCGGAACTGCGAAAAAATTATCAGTTTTGGTTCTACCAATACCCCACCGGGCAGCCGTTTTGGTTGAGCGCTACCCAGTTTCGTGCTGACTTGAATAAGCTGCGAGTCGAGC
Source organism: Planctomycetia bacterium (assembly GCA_031412515.1). Lineage (GTDB taxonomy): Bacteria > Planctomycetota > Planctomycetia > Pirellulales > Pirellulaceae > Aureliella. Next base: position 29,657 of record JANODD010000256.1, read on the forward strand.
TTGATCCCGATCATCGTTATCCGGCCCTAGATCAAGCGGTGCTTGTTGCTCACAGTATGGGTGGTTTGGTAAGCCGCATGCAAACGATCGATTCGCGCGATCAGTTCTGGAAAATTCTGAGCGATGAGCCCTTCGAGAAAGTCCAAGGTGATCCAGAGATGATCGCCGGTTTGCGCGAGGCCGCCTTCTTCCACCCTAATGAGTCCATTCGCAAGGTTGTAACGCTGGGTACTCCGTTGCGAGGCAGCGAATATGCCAATAGCACTACACGCTGGGTTGGACGTCAAGTAATCAAGTTGCCGACGATCATGGTGCAAACCGGCAAGGCGCTAATTACACAAAACCCAGGACTGTTCCAAAATACAGAGCTGCTTACCACAAGTACAAGCATCGATTCATTGAGCCCCGACTCTCCGGTGTTCCCAGCGATGTTACAAGCCCCGCACGCACCGTGGGTAACCTATCACAACATCGTCGGTATGACTCCCACCAAGAAATTCTTCCACGAAGTTGAAGCAACCGGCGATGGCGTTGTCAGCTTTGAGAGCGCGCACGCTGACGATGCGGTGTCTGAAGTTGTTGTTGCCGAACAACATCAAGACATTCACCGCAATCCCAAGTCGATTTTAGAAGTACGCCGGATTCTCATTGAGCATTTGACGTTCTTACGAGGCGAGTTCCGTGCCGAACAACTTGCTGCCGCTCGAGCTAACCGTGGTTTGCAAGATCCCCCGGAAGGTCAGATCGATTCAGCCTTTGATGTCGACCCGGCCGCTGACGCAATTCAGGCCATCCAAATGATCGGAACCCCTAAGCGGCCCGCGCCAGCAAACTTGATGAACATGCCCCCCACGATCAAATCGCTCAACGGTACCTCGCGCAGATCGCCCGGCATCTAGCCGCCGATACCCAACCACAAGTCAATCGCTACAATGAGTGCGACGTAGCCTAGGCTTCCAGCCTGGGGTGAGTTTCGTTTTGTATTTCATTTCCCAGACTGGAAGTCCAGGCTACGTGCCCCACTCCGGATTCTCACGAATCCGGCTACAACACGCGGTATCAAAAACAAAATAAAAACATGACCGAGGATTCGAACGTCGCAAACTCAAACGAGTATGCCCTGGTGGGTGTCATCATGGGCAGTCGTTCCGATTGGGAAACGATGCGTGCTGCCGTTGAAGTGCTCGACGAACTCGGCATCGCAAACGAACGCCGAGTAGTGTCGGCGCACCGCACTCCCGAATGGATGTTCGAATACGCTCGTGACGCTCAATTGCGGGGCTTGAAAGTAATCATTGCCGGAGCCGGCGGAGCGGCGCATTTACCTGGGATGGTCGCGTCGTGCACTCTTTTACCGGTCCTTGGTGTGCCAGTCCAAAGCCGCGCACTTCAAGGCTTGGACTCGCTGCTGTCGATCGTTCAGATGCCCGGCGGAATTCCAGTCGGTACGTTGGCAATCGGGTCTGCTGGAGCAAAGAACGCAGGGCTACTAGCCGCTCGAATTCTTGCGACCAGCGACCCCGAACTGCGTAATCGGCTAGCTAGGTGGGTTGCAAAACAGACTCAGACCGTCATGGACGACAACGTTCTTTAAAACTAGGCTAACGGCCCTACACTTCAATCCGCTGACATCAGAGCGCTGAGTTAAAAGTGTAATCGACCTCCCTCAACACGCTCTCAGCCACCTGAAACAGTATGACCGACCGCACATCGATCACCGCAAAGAATCATTCCATACAGCCCGGCAGTTGGTTGGGCGTCTTTGGAGGCGGCCAACTGGGCCGCATGTTTACTCACGCTGCGCAGCGCTTAGGTTATCACGTAGCCGTCTGGGAACCTGAACGCAATTGCCCCGCCGCTCAAGCCGCTGATCGCCACTTTAAACCCGCCAGTCCCGATGAAGAAGCAGGCGCGGCAAGTGAACTCGGAACATTGTGCGATGCGATTACGATCGAGTTTGAGAACATCAATTCTAGTTACCTGCGCACCGCAGCCATGACATCGCGAGTCTGCCCTGGAGCTGAGTTCCTGGAGATCTGCCAAGATCGTGTGCTTGAGAAATCGTCGCTCTCTCAAGCCGGCTTTCCAACGACTCCTTTCCTGCCTGTTCAGTCTCAGTTGCACGTTGCGCAAGCGATCGAAGCTTTTGGTACGCCTATTGTCCTCAAGACAGCACGCAGCGGATACGACGGCAAGGGCCAAGCAGTGGTCCGTAGCTCAGCCGAAATTCGCGAGACCTTTGAAAGCCTCGATTCGAATCACTTGATCGCCGAAAAGTGGATTCCATATCAAGCTGAAGTATCCATGATTGCCGCGCGAAACGCTTCTGGCCAGATCGAATGCTATCCGCTGGTCGAGAATGAACACGCCAACCACATCCTCGATGTCTCGCGCTGTCCAGTTCAGCCGATGCTTGTCAACTTGCAATCCCACGCGACGGAAATTTGCCGTGGTATCGCGTCCCGTTTTGAAGTTGAAGGTTTGTTTTGCGTTGAGTTCTTTGTGGATGCCGGGGGCGAACTGTTAATCAATGAGATTGCCCCAAGACCGCATAACTCGGGTCACTTGACGATTGAAGCATTTAATTGCAGCCAGTTTGAGCAACAAGTCCGCGCGATGTGCAACTTGCCGCTCGCTAAACCCGTCCAATTACGTCCCGCCGCGATGTCGAATTTGCTTGGTGATGTTTGGTCCGCTGGCGAGCCGGATTGGAACGCAGCTTTTGTGCAACCTTCTGTACATTTGCATCTCTATGGAAAATCACAAGCCCGTGCGGGGCGCAAAATGGGTCACGTCACCGTGCTCGATGATGACGCCGGAAGTGCCGCTGAAAAGGCGAGGGAGATTCGCAAACAGCTTGCTCATACTTGATTGATTGGTCTGCTGCGTATCTGTCTGCAGATCACCGTACAACTGAGGCAGTCGAATCAGTGAGCCGTCGTCTCTACTCGCCGGTGTCGAAGTCAGGCGTTCACAATTACTCACTGTCTGACCAATGCAGATGTCTCTTCTGAACTCTTGGATTAAAGTGGTCTCAGTGTTATGTTGGACTAACCCTTCGAAACCCGCGGCGAGCGCCGACGGCTCACAGTCCACTTTGTTGCTTCTTTAAAAACAGAGCTTCCCATGTCGCTGACGCATTCACAAGTATTGCAACTGAAACGCTGGAACACGCCTACGATCTACAACGGATGGGAGCAAATTACGGCCCTGGATGCGGCATCTCCTGTTTGCAACCTCGATGAAACTCGAGACTTCATGCCTCAGATGGGACCTATGGTTGGTTACGCAGTCACGGTTGTAATCGAGCCGAGTGAAGGTAAGCATAAAGCCGATAATCCAACCGGTTGGAGCGACTATCGCAAGTACATCGCAAGCCAACCAGGGCCAAAAATTGTCGTCGTTCAAGATATGGATCGGCCGCGCGTCATTGGCTCATTCTGGGGCGAAGTCAACGCTAACATTCATCGCACTTTAGGCTGCGTAGGGTCGATTACCGACGGTGCCATTCGCGATTTGGATGAAATGAATAACGCGGGTTTCAAGGCGCTCGCCAGACGACTTTGTGTCGGTCACGCGCACAGTGCCCCGGTTCGATGGGGTACCCAAGTCGAAGTGTTCGGGACTCGCGTTGATCCAGGGCAACTGATCCACGGGGACAAGCATGGCTTTATCGTGATTCCCAAAAGCGACGAAGCCGAATTGCTCGAAGCGGCCCGTTTCATGGACTTCAACGAATGCGAAACGCTGATCGCAGCAGCTCGAAGTGCACCCGGCCAATCGATGCCCGAGACTTTAGCAAAGATCGATGCCGCCGCTGCCGCATTTGCAGCCGCCACCAAGGCCCGCTTTGCGTAGCATGAGCCTGAGGCGCTAGCCGAAAAA
>JANODD010000257.1:0-37390 GCA_031412515.1 Planctomycetia bacterium
AAAAGCTCACTAATGGTCTTAGTCTCTTCGGTCAATTTGAGGATCTCAGTAGGCAAGCCTTGTACGAGACGTAGACTACCCACATCAAAGAGGTAGTTTAATATTGTGCCACGTAATTGTTCGATGCGTATCGGTTCGGAATGAGGCAAATCATTTTTGGGGCCAGCTTTGCCGATGACTTGTCCCATAGAAAGACCGCCTCCTGCGAATGCTAAGGTACATAGACCAGACCAGTGGTCACGCCCGCCGCCCTTGTTGAGCTTAGGAGTACGCCCAAAGTCGCCAGTGACAATCGTCAACACTCGCTGGCTCAGTCCTCGTTCCTCCAAGTCATCCATGAAAGCCGAAAGCGCCTTGTCGACTGTTGGACCAAGCATCTTCATTCCGACTTCCATGTTGGGATTATTGCCATCGGCATGCATATCCCAACCTGCGCTTTGCACAGTCACAAACCCGGCCCCAGCTTCCACCAGTCGCCTGGCCATCAACAGTTGTTTTCCCAGCATGGAAGGCTCGAGCTTCTTGAAGCCAATCTGCGTGGCACTGGTATCGTAACGCTCGACTGTTTTTGGGTTCTCAGTTGTCAGATCAAAGAGCCTCGCGATTTTGCCGCTCATCAGGATTTCAAAGGCTTGTTGCTGATACTCATCCATAGCCGCCATGCCGGCAGCATCGTCGAGTGAGTGTCGAAAATTATCCAACGCCTGAGAGAGTGCGCGTCGATCTTGATAACGCTCCATTGGCAACTGCAGACGAATGGAATTGTCGAATTCGCCGCCCGAATCTGGAATGAAAGGCGCATAGAGTGAACCAAGTTGACCAGCGCGAGATCCAGAGACAACGCGTTCCAGTTCTTTGCGGTACTGCCCATCGTTGTGTGGATGCGTCAGCACAATATTGTTCGGTAAACCGCTACTGTTGTTGGCCCCGAGCACTCTGGCGCATGCTGCTGCCATTCCGAATCCATTTTTCTTTTTCCCATTGGTGTCGGTCCCACCAGTCAGCAACATGCTAATCGATTGTTCGTGATCCGTTAGCTCGTGCTGCATCGACCGGACGATAGCCATGCGATGCGCTCGTTTGGCAAGTTCGGGGAATGTAGCGCCGAATGTGACCCCTGGCAGACTTGTCTTGACCTCGCCGGTAACACTGCGATAAGGGTCCGCAGCGCCGCAATTGGGGTTAAACGTTTCGATATGGCTGGCACCGCCCCCAAGGAACAACAAGACAACCGAATGGTCTTTGAAAACGCTTGATTTACCTCCTTGCACAGCAAGAGCACGCGTTTGCAGTAACCAGGGCAGTGTCAGCCCACCAATGCCTAAAAACCCCGCGCGTAAAAAGTTCCTTCGATTTTGGTAGAGTGTGAGCATACTCAAGATCCTGGTCGCAGTTGGGCAAAATCGCACCCGCAAACACTTCACAAGCATTTTTGTAGCCGGCACTTACCTAGCTGAACAGCTTGTGGATCACTTCTCCCTCGCGCACGCTTGTGATCTGACGTCCGGTATTCGTGTGATATTCCTTGGTGTAGTAAATTGTCGCCGGGTTGTGTTTGCAAGCAGTCAGAATTATAGCTGAACTTCGAAGGCAGCTGTCAATTCTTTTGATTCACACTCCAGAAAGTCTTGCACCGCCTGGAAAAGAACCACACGCAACTGAACTCTTCACGAGCGAACCTTGATGGCTCCAAATACAGATTACACAATTCAGTCTCTGAATAGTGTTCATAAACCTGTGGCAAGTTCTGTAATGCCTGGTCTAACGCACATTACTCAAAACCGCCGCCAGCCGTGGGGAAGACTGAATAGCCCGCAGCTGCGCCACCCGACCCGCCGTTTCCAAGAATCTTCAGACAGGTTTTTGTGTTTTGCCAGATGAGCAGAGGGATTTTCACAAAAATCGGAAGTATCAACTGCAAGCCCATAATGGTAAGCCGAATTCTAAAGCGCACGAAAGCGAGCTAGATTCAGCCACGTCGACAGGAGGTGAATCTCGCGTCGATGGTGACCGCAGTGATGCAACCGTTTCGGTAGCCTCGTCATTTTCGGCGCTCCGGCGTGCCCAACCGGTGAGAGTTAGGATTTCCATAGTTGAGTTTGAATACCTCCGGCTTGCCCGGCGGATCGTTATGCTTTTCACTAAAGAAATCGCTCGTTAGGGTAAGTGGCCAAAGAGTTTTAGCCGACCTTGGGCTGGTCTATCGCTGAGGCCGCAACATCGCGAGAGCTGAGCGTCAGCGACTCGGCGAAGCGTTTTGTGCTAATACCATCATCCGCGCCGGAAAGATTGATTGCGTGGTCGTCTACAAGGTTGACCGCCTGAGCCGATCGTTGTTGGACTTTTCGAGGATCATCGCGTTATTTGATGAATGCCAAGTATCGTTTGTCTCGGTCACGCAGCAGTTCAACACGACGACATCGATGGGGCGGTTAACGCTTAACATACTCCTTTCGTTTGCCCAATTCGAACGGGAGATTATCGGCGAGCGAATTCGCGTCAAGAAATTGCTCACCGCCCGCCAAGGCAAGTACATTGGGGGGCAGCCAAAACTTGGACTAGACATCGTCGATCGCCGCTATGTGATCAACGAAGATGAAGCCAAGTTGGTGAGGCGAATATTTAAACTGTCGGTGCAATTGCAATCGTGCAAGAAAGTTGCTGAGGCCCTTAACGCAGAAGGTCTGCGGACCAAGGTTTACCAAACCAAAACCGGAAAGCAATTCGGCGGCGAACTTTGGAGCGGCAAACGGATTTACGAAACCTTGGTCGACCAAAAGTACATTGGCCGAATCGTTCACAAAGGTGTCAGTTACCAGGCAGATCACCAAGCGATAGTAGCAGACGACCTATTCGAGCAGGTCCGCAAGATCCTGGCCGCCAATCGGACGTATACGCACAAGCACCAATCCAAGCGATTTGCCATCCTGCGTCGATTGGTTCGTTGTAGCGAGTGTGGCAGCTTGGTGATGCCCGCGTGGACAAGGAATCACGGACGCGAGTATCGCTACTACACCTGCTCGAAGAAAGTTAAGACGGGCTACCAGAAATGCACCCTGCCATCATTGCCCGCTGGCGAACTTGAGAAGATCGTTGTGGACCAACTCCGGTCGCTACTGAAACATCCCGATGTGATTGCCCACACTTTCCGCCAGGTTTGCGCCGGTTCGCAGAGCCTGCCGGATACCAGTACGGTATCGCAACTGAACGATCTACGCGGACGCCGCCAACAGGCGGAACAGGCGGCACGGTCTCTGCTAAATCTCAAAGATCCAGAAGGCTCATTTGTTCAGACGGAACTTAAGCGTCTCAACGGAGAAATGAAGTCACTTGGCGATTCTATTCGCAGCCTCGAATCAAGCCTCACTTCCCCAAAAGCCATTGAGCTATCCGAAGTTACTCATGCGTTGCAGCGACTTGACCCCGTGTGGGACGCCCTTTACCCGGAGCAGCAATCCCGCGTGATGGAACTGCTCATTGAATCAATTACTGTTTCCAAGGACAGCGTTGACATCCATTTCTTGACCAACGGCATCGAACAGGTTGTCCACGAGCTAAACCCATTGAGTGAGCGGAGTAATGGCTAAAAGAGAAAAGACCCAGGCGACTCAACCGAAACCCACTTCGAAAGCAACGAATGTTAAAGCCGGCGAGAAGGATTCAACATTCGCCGATTCGCCACCGGACAGAAAGATCACTGTTCGTCGTGACGGCGACAAGGTCATCGTCTCAGTTCCCGTCCGGTTCTATCGCCGCAATGGACGGCAGATGATTTTGGCGGATAGCCTCAAATCGGAAGCAAACGCCACGGAAGCCGCGGTTCCAAACAGTGCTCTTCTGGCCGCGATTGCCAAGGCATATGTGTGGCAGGAGCAACTGGAGTCAGGGCTATTCGAAGGCCTCGAGGACATTGCCAAGGAGAATGGCGTCGACCGAAGCTATGTTGGGCGAATGCTGCAACTGACCTCACTTGCGCCTGAAATTGTGGAATCGATTCTGGCAGGGAAGGCCTTTGCCGACATCAGTCTGCAGCGTTTCCGGAAGGGCATCCCGGTCTCGTGGGAGGAGCAACGGCGAGTCCTGAAATCAGCGTAAGTGTGATATCCGCGTCTACGAATAGCCTCTTCCAAGCGATAAACAAATCGATGTAGACTTAGGAAAAGCCGATCAGTTGACCACGCAAAGAAAACCACCAAGTATCAGGGCGGTTCGCCATCGGGCATGAAACCATGACGCAGTGGCGCCAAGATCCAACCGTTCTGCTCAGTTAAACTGACATCCGCTAAGTACCATCCTCCGCTCATAGTATGCATGCGGTCGATGCATCTCCTTCAGGTGACCAAGCAGCAGACTGCACTGTGTGATTTGAAGTGAAAACCCAAACAGGGAGTTTTCGACGCTCCGGTGTGCCCCACCGGTGCGAGTTAGCAGAACGAAATCTTTTTGGATTCCGTCCTCGAAAATGTTTGCGAACTGACTGCTGAGCCACCAGCCGTCACCGACTTCATTGCTTGTTGCGTGTTGTTTCAAGGGTAAGTCCTTGACTTGTCGACCGAACAGTTGCTGTCACTGTCCAGCGACTCGCTCTGCAAGCGATCATTGAGGTCGTAAAGATAAGTGATCACTTCATCGACCACACCCGGCGTCGAAGCCAAGTCGGTGGTCCGCTTCAGGCAATTGCCAAACAGGTCCATCACAAAGGTTTCGGTGCGATCGACCGCGTTATCAAAACTATCGAGCGACTCGTTCGTCAAACGACTATCATTGTCATAAGTCCAGTCATAAATCGTGGACTTAGGTACAGTCGGCGTTGCCGGGTTATTATCGGCGTCGAACCAATATGTCTCGACCATCTTCGTTCGCTGGCCGCTGGCGTCGAGCGTGTATAGATAGTCAGCCAACATCGCGTTATCGCCCAAGTCGTACGGCGTCTTGTCCGGCGCGTACTGACGCATGTGAATGATCGCGCCCAGTTAATTCACCTCAGTCCCTTTTCTTCTTGCTAAAGGTAAACTCACATGCCAACCACTTCAATAATTCTAAAGATCTCCTTTCGAATACTCTGTATCCGGTTTCGCTTTCGCCATGTCGTCAATTTAGTTAGTTTAGTCGAAGTTGAAGGCATAAAGTCCTTAGGTACAAACATCTCAACCTTTACGATACCACGCTCCAACTTGTCAAGTACTCGCACGACGCCTCCTCCATTGTTCTCTGCCAAGCCATTGAACGGAATGGTATCACCAGTTTGGAAACCGCGTGTCTGGAGCAGTCGTAGAGTGTCATTTCGAACTTGCTGGCTGACGTATTGGTTCAACGGTGAGTGCTCGTTTTGAACGAAGCTCTCATCAAACGCTATGCGATCGGGCAATTCTCCAGGATGATTCACCAAAAACTCGCCGATTGCTTCACGACAGACAAATTCGCATCCGCAAGGCTCTGAGAAAACTGCAAGCCAGCCTCTTTCCTGGAAATCAATATCCCGATCAACATTTAGTTCAATCGCATTAAAACTCATCGTGGCTGTATCATGCAACCTTTCTTGTAATTTCCGCAAGCGCAGTTCATTTTCTCGACCGACTTCAACCAGCTCACTCCCAAACCAAACGTCCGATGCCAGATACTTCAAATGAATTGCTCCTGTTTCGTGCTCTTGACTGAAGAAATCTGCTTCCCCATTTCTATCGAAAAGGCTCTCTATTAGACTTGCACAAAAGCTCACTCCAAGCATGCAGGGAGCACCAATTGCTGTTTGCTTGTTTGCAAATAATATCAGTCCATTCATTGCGATCTCCCGTTACTGTTGCATGCTCTGGTTTTGAAGGTTGAATTAGCTTACACCGACGAATCCCCAAAGTTTTAGCAGTACTTTTGCCTCATAGTCCATAGTTGCTTTCGTTGCGTTGCTGATATTTGTTCCAATCAGATTTCGACTCGAGAGTTGCATGAAATGGATCATCTCTTCGGCTAGAGTGCCTAGGTTCGCCGACTTTGCAAGAACTATCTCACCAGTTTTCGTTACTGTTTTGCCTGCAGCGTACCTGATCGTCGTTCCGCTTACCTCTTTAATTACTTCGTCGACACTTTGAGCAATTCCGGTGGGGACTTTTTTAAGATACTCCTTATAAGCAAACTCTAAATACTCTAGAAGAGCTTGCTTCTGCCAGCTACTGCCTACAAATTCGAATGGGGTTCGGACAATCGCGCCATTTACGATTACTTCCAGCGGCTTCTCCGATAGGCCGCGAATTGCCGCAGGAATCGCAGTCGCAACGCTCCCCGTTGCGGCGGCTGCCCCTGCAGCACTTGCCGCACGCCACGCCTGGAAGGCCTTCCAGCCCCACCCAACTGTCAAGAATATACCCGAGGCTGCTGCACCAATGAAAAAGTCACGACCTACTGAAACTACCGTGATTTCGTTTGCCCGTCCGTAAGCAACTTTTATGCCTACACCAACAAGTGCGCTGACCGTACCTCCGACCGCGAGCGAACCCATCGTGCTGAGCATGTCCAGTCCGGTTGGATCGATTCCGTTGACCGGTGAAGATCTCGCGTAAACAAATTTGTTCCAACTTAAAGGCTCGATAGGATTACCTGCAAACGGATCTAACCTCCCAAACCTTCCTGCATCCGTCTGATACCACCGTGCTCGCAAATACTGTTGCCCAATCCGTGAGTCAAACGACTCACCGGAGTAACGCAGATTTGTCAATGCTTGAGCTTCCAAGCCGTTCGCACCGACCGTTCCGACCGCTTGGGCAATGCCGTTGTGTATCGCGAGCAGTTCCCCGTATGCGGCGTAAGTAAGAGCTTGGGACAGTGCACCGATGGCATCGAAGAGCACACGAACGGAACCGTGAGCGTCGTGTCCGAACGTTAGGATGGAGGCTGGGGACGGCAGGCCCGAGGAATCATAAGTGACGGTTGTCTGAGTGATCTCGTCGGTGCCAAAGGTGTAGGCGATGCGTTTAGTCGCTTGACCAGCGGCGTTCTTGGTCGTCTCGACGATCGTCTGCGCGTAACCGGTGAAATTACTGTGATCAATCAAGTATTCAGTTGTCGATGTTTTTTCGGACGCTGAAAAGACACCATTGCCGTTTGCGTCTGTGAACTCGGTCGCTGAGATTCGAATGCTATTTGAATCGTAACGATAATCGACACGAGTCTTCGCACCACTCGCTGGAGTCGTCACGACTGATGCGAGACGGCCTTGTAGGTCATAGCTAAACTGCTGTGTTGAAACCGTCGAACCATTTTGCTCGACTGTCTTGGCTGCTTGCCGCGTTTCATTCCAGGAATAGGTGGTGGTCTTCTCATTCTGACCGTCGTTACCGTAATCCACCGCCTCGCTCTGCAAACGGTCGTTGGAGTCGTACCAATAACGGATAACCTCATCCACGACACCGGGCGTCGAAGCCAAATCAGTCGTCCGCTTCAGCTGGTTGCCAAACAGGTCCATCACAAAGGTATCGGTGCGATCGACCGCGTTATCAAAACCATCGATCGACTCGCTCGTCAGGCGATGATCATTGTCATAAGTCCAGTCATAAGTCGTGGACTTGGGTACAGTGGGCGTCGCTGGGATATTATCAGGGTCGAACCAAAATGTTTCGACCAACTTCGTTCGCTGACCGCTGGCGTCGAGCGTGTACAGATAGTCAGCCAACATCGCATTATCACCCAGGTCGTACGGCGTCTTGTCCGGTGCATACTGACGCATGTGAGTGATCGCGCCGAGTTGATTCACCTCCAGTCGTCTGAATGACGCCGTTTATGACACAACCACTTCGATGCTCCGAAAGTTCTCGTTTCTATTGCTCTGAAATTGCTTCCGTATTTTTCCATGAAGTTATCTTTGCTCATTGCGTCGAAACGCGATCACTAGTCTGCTGGCAGTGCCTAAATACCGTAAAGGTTCAAATTGATAATCTGATTCGCCCAATGGCAGACCCAACAGAATAAAAAGAATATAATTACTATGAAAAAGATCTGATCGCGACGAGTCACGCAGGCTTTCCAAATTTTGGAAACATTGAACACAACCGAAACGAACAAGATGGGTGGCGTCAAATAGTTGAAGAGCAACGATACTCCCGTCCCAATCAGAATTACCCATACCATCTTGTCGCTCCGTAGTAAGCTTCACCAATTTTCAAAGATAGTTCAGAAACTTTCCCGAAGTATCGACGCGCAAGACGCTACCTGCGGGGCCGACCCTTCCGATCAGTCGGAACGGAGTTGGTGTCGAGTTCGCAACTGCGTTAGGCAGATCCCCTCCATCAACTTGATATCCTTCGTTTGAAATCCATTCCCACCCAAAGTCAGTCCACGTAATTTTGCCATCAATTGTCTCGTAGGGATCCGTATATGTCCCTCGGAACCCAACGAATCCACCGAGAAGGACTCTGTATACGGAAACAAGCCCCAGCGTCATTGACTTATTAGATTTGGTTATTCCGTCTTCGTAAAGCAGCCGATTTAGCATTCCCCACCAAATGTAATTTACTTCAGATACGGGGTAGACCTTTTCGCGAAACGTCAACGTGTTAGTCAAATTGAGGCTGGCAATGCCGGGCATTGCCCATTCCGCTTTCCTTCCGAATACCATTTCGCCGATATCCCACCCAGTTACGGGATTGTTGAGCGCGTTCGCGATTGCCTGCTTACTGGCACGTGAAAGCGGGCTTCGAGTCCCGTCCCCGTACCACGTCGCGAGAAGTTCTTTACGAAGCTCGATAAGCCGCGCCGTTGCATCATATCCGCCGACTCCCAACGCAATTGCCTTGTTAGCCTTGTGTACGAGATTGAATACACCGTTCGTTGCAGTTAGTCCTGCATCAACAGCTAAGCCCGCACCAGCGTAACCCGACGACAATGTTGAAAACATGCCAATTGCACCGACTAGTCCACCAAGCAGGTTATCGCCACTTGGGTCCGTTCCCGCAACGGAGTTTGAATGTGTATAGAGGTACCTGTTGAAACTTAACGGCTCATTGAAATTCCCAGAGAAAGCATCCAACCGTCCAAACCTACCCACATCCGTTTGATACCGCCTTGCCCGCAGATACTGCTGGCCAATTCGTGAATCAAACGACTCACCGGAGTACAGCAAGTTTGTCAACGCTTGACCTTCTAAGCCGGGTGCGCCACCGGTGCCAACTGCCTGGGCAATGCCGTTGTGAATGGCGAGCAATTCACCGTAAGCCGCGTACGTGAAGGCCTGCGACAATGCGCCGACGGCATCGAATAGAACGCGGACGGAACCGTGAGCGTCGTGGCCAAACGTCAGGCTGGAGGCTGGAGACGGTAGGCCGGAGGAATCGTAAGTGATGGTTGTCTGCGTAATCTCGTCAGTGCCGAAGGTGTATGGGCGAGCCACGGACTGCGGGAGAACCTTCAGCGTTTGGATCGCTGATAAAATCAAACACTTGTTTCTTTCTGCCGATAGCTTGTGGCAGTTTCTCACTGCCGCCGTAAGCTCGGGAAATAAGCTGCAAGCGTTTCGAAATCTCAATAGCGGACTGAGTGATTCAGCCGCGTACCATATCTGGCGACGATTTCTTAACGCTCAGGTCGCCATCCGATCAACGCTCTCTGGATTTTGCGAGCCACCCAAGATTGAACCGGACTGCCCTGCCAAGCTCACACTGGCGCATCTCGCTTGTGCCTTCAAAGAGCATCTGCTCTCGCCAATTGCCGCCTTCGGGGCCGCTCTGCAAACCTTCTTCATCTGAGTCGTGATTAGCTGTTGGCCAAAGGTTTTGACAAGCCACAAGCTTGTCATGTCTTCTTCAAGAATAACTCATCGAAACGACGGCGTTGGCGCGAGTGAATCTCGATGGCGAACAACTTCGTGCAGCGAACGTGACCGAATTGCCGTCGCAAGTGCGCGACACGAAATAACCCAAAATTGCCAACAACACAACTCGGCGATGGACCTGCTTGGGAACCAGCTTAGATTTTTTCGTAGCTGTTCATTCCCACTTCAGAACACAAACACAAACGGAGCGTATGCAGTGAAGAATCCATCGATTTATCTAAAAATGAAAGTCCTCGGTGCGATTGATGTTGCCCCAGGCAAGACGCGTGACGAGCGAGTCCGCAACGTGGCCGAGATGACCTTTTTGGACGAGGAAGGAAACCAATATCAGTTCACTTGGCGAACCATTCAGACTTGGTATTACCGCTACAAAAATCATGGTGTTACAGCCATGGACACAGCCTCACGCGCGGACAAAGGAGTTCCACGCAAGGTCACGCCTGAGGAGGTGCTCGAAGCGATCAATCAGGCTCTGCCACACTTCCGTCAGAAGAACAATGGCAACTCCGCAATGCCCAATAAAACGGCCATCTATCGGTTCTGCATCGAGAAAGGATTGCTTCATGCCAGTCAGATCGCACGGACGACGTTTGGACGAATGGTCGAGAAGTATGAACTGCTCAAAGCGGATCCGAGCGAGAACAACAAACGTCGACTGGCTTTTAGCATGCAGTACGCCAACCAGCTTTGGCAGGCAGACACCATGTTCGGACCGCAAGTCGGTGGTAGGCAGACCAAGCTGATCGCCTTTATCGATGATGCCAGTCGGGTCTTGTGTCACGGCGAATTCTTCCTGGATGAAAATGCCGATTCGATGATTCGCGCGCTCCGAAGTGCGTTCTACAAACGCGGACTGCCCGAGCAGTTGTTGGTCGACAACGGTTCAATCTACTGTTCGCAAGAGATCACGCTCATCTGTCCCCGTGTGGGTTGTATCCTGCGGCACACGGCAGTCCGCGATGCGGCTGCGAAAGGAAAGATCGAGCGATTCTTTCGCCGAGTTCGCGATCAATTCCTGATTCGCAATCTCGACCTGTCTTCTATCCAACGGCTCAATCAGCAGTTCACCAATTGGGTCGAACAAGATTACAACGCTACGGTACATACAACCCTTGGCATGAAGCCGATCGATCGCTTCGGTGTCGACTTATCTCGCATTCGCTTCCTCACTCCTTCGCAAGACACCGACGAACTGTTTTACGCCGAGGCGACTCGCTCAGTCAAGAAAGACAACACGTTCAGCTTTCAGGGTGACCGCTACGAAACGCCGATCGACTTGCGTGGCAAGCAGATCATAGTGCGCTACGAGCGGCATCGCAAAGGCGCTGTGATTGTCTATGACAACGGGCGACGCCTCGGACAAGCCAGACTACTGGACGCAGTCGCCAACGGCTTGGCTCGCAGGAAAGAGGCTTAAGACTCACAGTTCGTAATCACCTTTCAAACTTCGTATTCCCTCAAGTCTCACCCCTCATAACTCAAGGCTAAAAAATGATTCGTTCCTACTTCGGTCTCACCGACAATCCGTTCGCGCTGCGCGACATCCAACTGTTAGAACATCAGCAAGAAATCCACGACACGTTGAGAGTTCACTGTCAACAAGGCGGGCTGTGTCTGGTGGTTGGCAGGCCCGGCACCGGCAAGAGTGTGATCAAAGAGTCACTCAAACGGCTGCCTGAAAAAGAGCATCTGGTCGCCACAGTTGCACGAACGCTGCACACTTATACCAACACGGTTAAGATTCTTTGCGAAGCCTTTCGAATCGAGTTCGAGAGCTCGGCGTTCAAGTGCGAACGCAAGCTGATCCAGGAGGCTTTTAACCTTAACCGTAGCGGCAAGATGCTGGTCACCATCATCGACGACGCTCATCTGATGGAGATGGAGAACCTTCGCAAGCTCCGGTTGCTACTGGAGGATTTTCCCAAGAACCACAACTTGATCTTGATCGGCCAAGTCGAGTTGCTCTCGAATCTAGACTTGGGCATCAACCAGGATATCAAAAGCCGCGTGACCTACTCAGTCGTGACCCGTCGGCTACATGACGATGTGATGCGTGAGTTTATACATCGTGAACTGGATCGTCTGGGCCTGGCGCATAGCACGTTCACCAGCGGCGCGACCGAGTTGATCATTCGCTCGGCGGATGGAGTGCTTCGGCGGTGCCGCAACCTCTGCTTGTCAGCCATGCTCGATGCGGTCCGCGCTGCTGCCGGTCGGACGATCGACATCGACGTTGTCAATCGCGTCTTGATGCAACCGCACTGGCAGAACCAGGTCGATCTAACCGATTTTTAAACGCACATCGTTGAACGAGTTACTACTTCCTCAAAGATTGGAGTTTGATATGATCACAAAAGATTTACTCCGCGAGATACGCAATGACTTGCCGATGACGTTAACGATACAGCGGCTTGGTCGTCACGGTCCAATCGCAAAGCACAGTGATGGTTACTTCCGCTTTCAGTGTCCCCGATGCAGTGAACTAAGGGCGACCGTGAACCCAAGCAACAACCTTGCGCATTGTTTTAGCTGCGGCGAGAATTTTAATAACATCGACCTGATGATGATTCATGGGCACGACTTCGTGCCAGCAGTGGAAATTCTCAAGAACTGGCTAGAGGAGTACCGACGCGACCTCGGTCGTAGCACGTCTTCGGCGCAATCTGCAGCCAATTAACATTCTCGCTGCTCACAGCCAACACAAGTGCGATCGCTCGACTGAAGCGATCGCACTTTTTTTATGCAAAAGCTCAAGTGACGCTTCATCATCTAACAGTTAGGGTACGATCACAATTCGGCCAGGTTAGTAACTAACCGCTTACACTACGACGGCAATTCGGCCAAATTGGTGAGCCACTAAAAGGCTACGACCACAATTCGGCCATGAGCGCCTCACGACTACGACCACAATTCAGCCGTCGATAAATCGAACTATTTAACAAACAGCGCGCTGCTCCTCCAGAATTCTCAACAATTCGGTCACATACCCCACAGAAGAACCGAAAATTCCTACAGTCACAATTCGGTCAAAAATGCGACAACAAATCGGCCCGTAACAGTCTTGTCGACCAAACCATTGTTGCGACTGTCCAGAAACTCGCTCAGCAAGCGATCATTGACATCGTAGAGATAACTGCTCACTTCATCGACCACATCCGGAGTGGAAGCCAAATCGGTCGTCCGCTTTAGGCGGTTGCCAAACAGGTCTAACACGAACGAATCGGTGCGATCGATCGACTCGCTCGTCAAACGGCTATCATTGTAATAAGTCCAGTCAGAAGTCGTGGACTTAGGGACCGTCGGTGTAGCCGGGTTATTGTCGGCGTCGAACCAAAATGTCTCGACCATCCTGGTTCGCTGGCCGCTGACGTCGAGCGTGTACAGGTAGTCAGCCAACATCTCATTATCGCCTAAGTCGAAAGGCGTCCTGTCCGGTGCGTATTGACGCAAGGTAGTAATCGCGCCGAGTTAATTCACCTCAGTCGTCTGAATAACTCCATACCGCAAGTCAATTCGCAACTGATGTAATTTGTTTGCGACTAATGTACTCTAAGGGCTTGTCACTAATGCCAACTGATTACGACGCTCCAGCGAACATTGCGAAAGCCCACTCCTGGATTCCGCAGCGCGAAATCTCGTCCTTCAGCACTCCCCGCATCCTTCAATTTCTTCACCGTCTGACTGGTGTTTTCGCATTGAATTACATGCACTACATTCAGCGAAGTTTCGCCAATGCTCGCGATTTCAAGGTCGACCGGTGAGAATAGACTGAGAATCGTGAGCAACAAAAATCCAAATCGGATTACAGCACTTGCCGTTGAGAACAACATGATTCCTGACCATGCAAATGCGAATAGTATTGCAAGGTTCCGGTCTGAAGCCACAACAAGCGCAAACAGGCCAAAACATGTAAGTAAAAAAAAGGCGTAGTGTACTACGGGGTACCGATTATTATTATTCCGAGTTTTCATTTTAGTACCGCTGCATTTTCAATCTCATATTTCTTAAAACTTTCCGCGAGATCGGTGAGGTATGAGTTTTCATGGTCATTCATTCCGTTCGCCCGTACAACGTCTATCACTCTTCCCGAGATTCCAACACTTCTTAGGTAGTCCGATTGTTCCTGGTATGCTGCTTTCTCACCTTGATAGGATGCTTTAAACAATGGCGACCATTGAGTGTGTACAAGCTCATGGACGATTGTCGATGCGCCAAGTGAAGGCCGAACGTTTGCTAGCAACTGATCAGACAAATAGATTTTGTTCAAAACGAAGTGGGGATCATATCCCCATGCATCAAGAAGGCCGTCTTCGCCACCATTCTTGCTTTTCTCAAACACCTGAATTGGCACCTTGGTTACGAGAGTTGCCCAACGCGTCGAGCTAGGAGAAGCTACGATGCTTGCGTTCATCACTCCAATAGTCGCAGTCTCCTTGGCATTTGCGGGCCTACCGAATGAATTTTCACTGTAGTAAGCATAGCCAAGAAGTCCTGCGACTAGAGTAGCACCCGCAAGAGCAGATTTAGCACTTCCCAAAGTCATAAGCCCACTTACAAAAGAAAATCCCACCCCAGCTCCAAGTAAGGCACCTAACGCTGCACCGCCTGCGATCTCCAATGGATGATCGTACCCAGCGTAATACGCTGTAACTCCACCACTGATGGCACCAACAATTGCGAATCCAACAGTGACGCTTACCGCATAGTTTTCTCCATTTGGGTCGCTAAAGGCAATGCTATTGGATCGCCCATATAAATACTTGTTGAAACTCAGAGGATCTCCATTGTTACCCGCATAAGGATCCAACCTTTCAAACCTCCCAATCTCCGTTTGATACCACCGTGCCCGCAAATACTGTTGCCCAATCCGTGAGTCAAACGACTCACCGGAGTAGAGCAAATTGGTAAACGCTTGAGCTTCCAAGCCGTTTGCGCCAACAGTGCCGTCCGCTTGGGCAATTCCATTGTGAATTGAAAGGAGTTCACCGTAGGCTGCATATGTAAACGCCTGAGACAACGCGCCGACGGCATCGAAGAGCACGCGGACTGAACCGTGAGCATCGTGGCCGAACGTCAGGCTGGAGGCTGGAGACGGAAGCCCGGCGGAATCGTACGTGACGGTCGTCTGCGTGACCTCGTCGGTGCCGAACGTGTAAGAGATGCGTTTCGTCGGTTGACCGGCGGCGTTCTTGCTGGTCTCGACGATCGTCTGCGCATAACCGGTAAAATTGCTGTCATCTATCAGGTATTCGGTCGTCGATGTTTGCTCGCTCGCGGAAAATGCATTATCGCCGTTTGCGTCTGCGAACTCGGTCGCCGAGATGCGAATGCTATTCGAATCGTAACCATATTCGACACGAGTCTTCGCACCGCTGACTGGCGTGGTCACGACCGATGCAAGCCGGCCTTGTAGGTCATAGCTAAACTGCTGTGTTGAAGCCGTCGAACCGTTTTGCTCGACTGTCTTGGCTGCTTGCTGTGTTCCATTCCAGGAATAGGTGGTGGTCTTCTGGTTCTGACCGTCGTTACTATAATCCACTGCCTCGCTCTGCAAACGGTCATTGGAGTCGTACCAATAACGGATTACCGCATCCACGACACCCGGCGTCGAAGCCAAATCGGTTGTCCGCTTCTGCCGGTTGCCAAACAGGTCCATCACGAACGAATCGGTGCGATCGACCGCGTTATCAAAACTATCGATCGACTCGCTCGTCAAACGACTGTCATTGTCATAAGTCCAGTCATAAGTTGTGGACTTCGGTACCGTCGGTGTTGCCGGGTTATTATCAGCGTCGAACCAAAATGTCTCGACCATCTTCGTTCGCTGGCCGCTGGCGTCGAGCGTGTACAGATAGTCAGCCAACATCGCATTATCACCCAAGTCGTACGGCGTCTTGTCCGGCGCATACTGACGCATGTGAGTGATAGCGCCGAGTTGATTTACCTCAGTCGTCTGAATGACTCCATCTGGCAAGTCGATTCGCAACTGACGTCCTTGCAGATCGTAACCGTAAGCGGTCTTCTCTTGATTGGCGGCAGATAGTACCGCATCGTTCTTCTCGACAACCGTGACTCCAGTTAGCCAACCCAGTTCATTGTAGCTGTAGCGAGTGTCATCCACCGCATCGGCCAAGTTGGCGGCAGCCAGCCCAACCGCTTTCGTCGTCCACATGCGAATCTTCTGCCCAGTTACAGAATCGTAAGCGTAATTAATGACGCCTTCGGGTTTAGCTTCCTGGATCAGTCGCCCCTGCGAGTCGAAGAACCACTGTTCCAATCGGGTTTGCACCAATGCCGCATCAGGTACTGAACGCGAGGGCCGTTCAACGGCGGTTTTGCGTCCAAACTCGTCATAATTGAATTTCCAAACTTCTTTGGCAACGGTGCTGCTAAAGGCCGGATCGTAAAACTGCTGTTCGGTTAATCGACCCGATCCAACATGATAGGCCGGATCAGTGGCCGCGAGGTTCGTTGTGCCGTTGTCGTAAACAAACTCCTCTTTGATGCCTTCAAAGGTAGTATGCGTGACCTGTTGGCCGCGATCGTTGTAAGTAAACGATTCGGTGATTCCGCTTGGCAATGTCCTCGTGATTTGCTGGCCAGCGGCGTTGAAAGCAAACATCGTGCGCCGACCAAGTGCGTCTTGGAGCACGGTCTGATTACCTGCCCAGTCAAAAGCGTAATCAAAGCGCGGTGAGTCAGCGGTCGCGTTGCCGTCACCATCACTGTCCAGCGGATCAGCCACCGCAGGCAGTGTGACAGCAATCAACCGTCCGTTGGAATCATAGGACATGACTTTCGACAGAGAATTGATCTGGGCGACAGTCGCATTGCTGGCCACGGTGGGCGATTCCTTGACGACATTTCCCCACGCATCAAATTCAACCTGAGTAAATGACCCATCCGGTTGAATCGTCTTGTAAGCCCTGCCAACGTTATCATAAACTTGCGTGGTCGACTGAGCGAAGCGTTTATCGATCAGCATTTCGCCACCGACATCGCGGCCACGAATATTGGTCGTGGTGCGGAAGGCTCGACCTTGGTTGTCATGCTCAGTCTCGCTGATCAACCGAAGTTTTTCCTTGGCTTCTACGGTTTGCACCGCTGCACCGATCTGTCGCACTTGACGCCCGCGAGCATCATACTCATAGCGAGTTTCAACTCCATCATGACCTGGACCGATGCCTGAGACTGTCTTAATCAACTTACCCTGGCTGTCATAAGTCGAAAGGGACCGGCTGATCAGGTTTATGTTCCCGCCTGAATCTAATCCTTGGTTGTCAATTCGAATCGAGTAGGGTCCCTGAGAATTAGACGCGTCTCGAACCACCGCGCCAAATCGGTCGAGCAATGTGAGTTGCACACCGATCCGTCGTTCCACTTTCGATGATCGTCCCATCTCGTCATAAAACGTGCGTGTTCCGGTTGCACTTGTTGTCGTTTCAAGAGCCGAGTCAGCGGTCAAGATGGCTCGTCCCAAATCGTCGTACGCCGTTCGCGAAACTAACCAAACGAACTGATTTGCGCCGACTTTGGATTGGGTGCGGCTCTGAACAACTTCGCCTGAAAAACCATAGAATGTTTCCGACCACAGGCCGTTGGCATCGCGAGTTCGGAACGCTCTACCCGCGTTGTCGTAGACGGTTTCAGTACTGGTAATGACAGTACCATTTGCAATGACCGAAGATCTTAAACTGTGATAGTTAGTAGAATCCGGTGCCGCACCGCTCGCATCGTCAACCTTGACGACCACGTTTGATAAACGCTGAGTACCGATCACACGTCCAGCCGCATCGTAGATGGTCTTGTTTCCACCTACTTCCGGACTGGTCGCAGACTGCAATGCATTCTCGCGAACAGTGTCCGTTGACAACAAGACACGCCCTTGATCATCGTAAACGGTCCATTGGCTGGTCCAAACGTTCTGGTTGGTAAAGGTACCGTTCGCGCCAGGAATTCGGGTCGAAACTTCACGGCGAACTTGGATTTGACTGCCACGCCGATCATAGAAATACTCCGTGTGCAATTCGTGCTGGTCCATCTCGCTGCGAACTAGGCCCGTCTCTGGATCATAAGTCGTGCTAGCCGACCATTGGAGCAATGCACCGTGGTATAGTTTCGTCCCAACAACCCGGTCGTTGAAGTCGTATTCTTTTTCCTTACGAATCGTGAGCGGAGCTCCGTTAACGTCTTTTTCGTAGGATATTCGTGCGGTCTGTCTTCCGTTCCTGTCATACTCGAATTCAGTAATGCGGCCTTCGGTATCCTTGGTCGACTTGAGGCTTCCATCCGCGTAGTATTCATTGTCAACTAGTAGCAATCCATCGGTATTGCGGACTGTGTCGACTTGACCGCGCGTCAAGTAGCTGAGCATTGTTTTGTCGCCGGTCGGACTGATTGCCTTTAGCAGATTGCCCTTGGTGTCATAGTCATACTTGGTCGCCAGTCCACCCGCCGTGACGACCGTAGTCACTTGATGGAGTTTGTCATCGTAAATGTACTGGGTTGTGCTACCCCGAGCGTCAGTCACTATTACAGGTTGGCCGAACTCGTTATAGCTGTACTTGGAAACCAAGTCGTCTTTGATGCCCGTTGTTCCGTCCGCAGTGCCAATGACTTGACGTTGCTCCAGCAAGTGTCCATCTTTGTCATAAGCGTTAAGAGTCTGGCTGCCCGCTGCGTCGATGGACTTGATTGGATTACCTCGGCGGTCGAGAAGCAACTGAATGTCATTTGCCGCCCCGTTATTACCAACGTCAATCGATTGCTCTCGTTTGCGAATGTCGTATTTATAGTTTGTTGAAAAGTTCCCAGCGTCCTTGAGGGATTCCAGGCGGCGGTCGTCGGTGTAAGCAGCTAAAAGCTGTTCTCTGCCTGCCGCATCAGAAATGGATTTGAGCAAGAATTCCTTACCCACCACGTTTGCATCTGGTAAGTGATATGCGAGAGTCGTTGTCTTCCCCATGCGATCGGTAACGGAAGTAAGGTTCCCGAGTGCATCATAGCCGTAGGAGACGGTCTGATTCATCGCGTCCCGAATGCTGGTGATCCGATTACCAGCGTTCTTGTCGCGAGTGATGTTAATTCGCCGACCGGACCAATGCTCGATGCCGTCAGGCGTGATCGTTGTCTTGTTGCCATTGCGATCCTCGATCCATGCGGTATTCGCGTTGCGTGCATCCAAATGAATTTGCGTTCCATCCTGTAAGTACAACTTCCAGAAACCGCCGAAGGCGCGGGAAGCAGGATGAAACGAGTCCGCTCCAGTAAAGGAGATATACTCCCATGAATCGCCGTTAGCGATGCGGAACATGGGAGTCTTTTCAACTTCGAGGAATGACGTATTTCCTTTGTCCGGTGCGAAGTACGGCAACCAACTTATGGAAATTCCCAGCATGTTTGGATGTTCTGGGTAGGGCTGGATCCGTTTCCATTTCCGTCATTCCCAACTCCAGCTCCGAGCTGGAAAAGCGCCTCGACGAGAGCCTCTTCATACCCAACATCTCCGCCGCCGCTTCCCATGGAGGCGCGGTTGAGTGCAGATCTAATTACAGAAGTGAATCTCGGTTCATTTGGCGTAATAATTGGCTGATTGAGTGTGAACGGTATGCCGGTTTCAAAGTTGGAATCGCGCCCTCCCAAGGGTGGATCGTAAGTTACACGAAAGTCGTCAAAACGCGAAACTCCAAACCCGAAATCGATCCCAGGGTTGTTGGCGCTCAAGTTCTTAATAATCTCAGTGTACTCGTTACGCAGGAGCGCATTGAGCATTACAAAGCTGCCCGTATCATCAAGTAGCAACATTACATCGACTTTTGGTGGCCCTGCTGCGATTGAGAACTGAAGTCCAATATCAGCGGTTTCCTCGCTTTCGAGGTTGAACCAAAGTCGATTCTTGCCGCTTTGATTTTGCGGTGAGGTCACCGTTACGTCGCCAACGCTAGTCAAGCCTGAACCGGCGGTCTGGAAACGCACTTTGGGTTCGCTCGTAATAACGGGTGGAAGATTATTGTCGTCAAGTTGTGAACCAACAGTCACCGTAAAGTTTTGCAAGTTGGTAGCGCCCCATCTGTCTGTGGCCGTTATCTGGATTGGCCACCGCAAGCCCGCGTCTGCATTTTTTGGGGAATATCGAATAGTAGCCGTTCCGTTTAGATGATCTTCAATTTCCCATCCAGGCACGTAACCCATGTTAAGAGTAATTGCATCACCGTCTGGATCAACAGCTGTAACTAAATATAAGTACTCATCGCCCGGTTTTGCGTCCGTATTGGGAGTAGAGTCAATTCGTGGAGCCCGATTCAGTGATAACGTCGATACGGTAAATGCTTTCTCGGCAAATAGTCCATAGGGGTCGCTTGCTCGAACCCTGAAGAAATGATCCCCGGGGATTGGAGATTTCCAACTCAAGACACCGGTTATTGAGTCAATCGTTGCGTCTGAAGGTCCGTTGATTATTGAATACGTGATTGGGTCGCCATCGACATCTACACCCAATGCTGTGTAACTGTACTCGATGCCTAATTTTGCTTCGGTTTCTGGGTTCGATAAAATAACGGGCGCATGATTCCCTGCAGAAAGGGAACCGACTACGAGCGCAAAAGGTTGGGGAACAATCGTTTGATAGTCAAAGTACTCGCCATGTACATTACCGCTGCTGTCAACGACGTACGGGCTCGCGTGCGCCGCATCTGCGAGGAAAGGATTAACTGCTAGATAGGGTGTGATCGCACCCGGAACGTAAGACCAACTCGATTGTCGTTCTCCGGACTCCCATGAAAATTGACGGTAACTGCCGGTGACTGCCGCTAGGGGCGAGCGAGAAATTTCAGGAACTCCAGCGGCATTGGGTGCAAACGGGATGGTAAGAGTTTGTAGATTCGCAACCCCATAGTACACTCCTGGCGTGACAGACTGATCGGCGGCAAATAAAACTCTTGCACCATCAACTTGACCTTCAAAGCCAATTTGAATTCCATTTGGGTTTTCACCCATTGAAATGCTAAATAGCTGCTCGCCTTCATAGTTGTTACCGGCCAGAGCGATGGACTCAATCCCAACGGCTTGCCAGCCAAGAGTTCCTTCCAGTCCGTTTGGAGCTAAGTTTACGCGTCCCATGGATGCGTATGCAGTTGATGCTGGAATTGTAACTGCCGATGTTGGCGGGATCGCGGAAGGCGAAGACGTCGGAACAACTGTGTATCCGTTCGCAGAAGGCATCGGATGTTCATTCGCTGGGAAGATGCTGAACTCAGAGTTATAAGTTGCATAGGGCAAAAACCCAAGATCCGAGACCAAGTCTCCAGAAGTCTGAAAAACGTGAACCAAAAGCGTAAATGAATTGTAAAGTTTGGCATATTGGCTGCCGTTGGCAGTTGACAAAAGTTGAACGAACTGGCTAGTTTCAGCAGCGGTAAGATCTCTCGCAGGATCTAAAAAGGGGCCCGCCGGAAGAGAAATGCTAATCGCATTTTGCATTGAACTTGGAATCTGTTGGTAAGTGCTGTACCTAAAGCCAAATAGATCATTTGTGTCAATCCCCAACTTCTTCGCAGCTGTGTTCCAGCCTTCAGTTAGAGCACGTATGCCAGCCAAATCCTGACGGTAGCCCAAGGGCTGGGGTATATTGAAACTGACTTGTCCGGCGTCTGGATGATAAACATAAATATCGCTTTGATTTGACGCAGTCTTCGACTGTAAATTCCATTCTTGGATGTACTTTACTCCGCCAACCGCACTTGATGTACCGATGAAAAACCGATTACCAACAGTGTATTGAGTGTGTCCGCAAGCGAATTCACCGTGATACGGATCTCCGCTTCCTATTGTTTCAGTGGTTGGTAAAAGATGTCCGTTATCGTCGTATGGCTGTAAATACCCGATTCCGGAACAGTGATAACTGCCCGACGAACCGCTTTGATGGTCTACACCCGATGACGAGCCACCACCGCTGCTGGACGATGAGCCGCTTCCACTGGAAATTCCGCTTGAACTTCCACTGTTTGAGTATGAGCCCGAAGACTCGTAACCGCCCCCATCTGAGCTTCCGCCAAACGAGCCATAAAAACCTTCGCCTTCTGCGTCCATAGTGTCGAACGCGAGATTGCCCTTTTCCATAGGGGAAACCAACGACCAGCGATGATGTTCTTCATTCACTACTGCGATCGTCAGCGTTTCGACTTCGCTAACACCATGCATAAATCGAATCGTAGAGACGGCATTTACGCCTGGCTTTCCAGAAGGCTTGAAAACCAGGTTCCCTTCCTGGTTAATGTACGGCGATGTTTGGAATATAAATGGGTTACTTACGATGAGCGAAAAGGGAAGGTTGCTCAAATTTACCAAGCGTTCCGTCCTCGTCAACGGAATTTCGCGAGTCGCATGATCAAAATAGAAGTCCTCCGATGGTGATAAGGCGTCTAACGAATTCCTGGCACCATAATCGAGCGAAACAACCTTTGCGTCGGCGGACGTGATTAAAATTGCAGTGTCTCGATGCAACTCAACCTCGTCAGCACTTGCGTTGGTTGGCGTTGTTAGCGCACTCGCAATCAAACCATTCTGAGGATGGGTGGTTGAGTAAGCTTGATAGGGCTCGAACGCAAGCATCATCCTTGACTCGAGTATTTCGTGTCTCATTGCCCGTTGCAACCTACGTCGGCGAACCTTCTTGATTTGGAACGTTGCTTTGCGAAACTGGTTGTTCATTTGATGCAGCCATCTAGGAATTAGGGAGGAATGGGCGTGCTTTGGGACGTGAGTTGAGCCTAAACGGACCTTGATTACAATTAAGGCAACGCTCCATATTGGAAACTATTTTTTCCAACCAGGTGGGTGTGAATTTCCAGTAGTGGGGCGGCAACAGGTGGATTTCTATAAGCTGTTTGACCGTGTAGTTGTCATAACATTGTTTGACCGCGAGGACCGGTGGTTCGACTTCATGCGCCGGCTTCCATCAGATTGGCCATTCCGTCCCCCGCTTCGGTTCATGGCGCGTGACGGCCGGAAAATGACGATTCCAGTGTGGTGGACGGCAGGTGAAGGTGCATGGGGCTGCTATCAGTCACACACGGCGATTCTGGAAGATTGCATCAACGACGGCATTGAGAGTGTCTTAATCCTTGAAGACGATGCGCTTTTTCTTCCTAACTTTGTGGCGGATTGGAACGCTTTCTTCAATCAACTACCCAGCGATTGGCAGTATCTATATTTGGGCGGCCAGCACATAGAGCTTGAGAGTGGCTTACCACAAGCGGTTAGCGAGTGGGTCTACCGTCCGTTCAATGTAAATCGTGCGCATGCATATGCCGTCAAAGGACGGCCTATGATCAAACGAATCCTCAACCACTTACATGACACTAAGAATTGGAAGGCCGATCACCATTTCGATCACCACCTTGGCGAACTGCATAAAAAAATGAACACGGGACTTTATGCTCCAAAGCAATGGCTCATAGGTCAAACGGGAGGCATGAGCAACATTAACCTCAAATCCCAACCGCCGCGAAAGTTTCGCGGTGCAGTGGAAGTATTGAATCCACAGGTTGACATGCAATTTATTGCGGTATTAGGGCCATACTGCTGTGGCGCAAACCTTGTCGCTGGTGCACTCCATCACCTCGGAGTCAGCATGGGTATTGCACACCATACGTCCGGCACAGCAGAACCGCATGCAGCCTATGAGTGCAGCAGCTTGACTCGACTGTGCAAAAGACTTTTTCAAGAGCCCTGGTTGCTTGAACAGCTGCCTTTTGACAAACGTGTTTTGCTTCTGCGAATTTGGGCATCAGACAGGTGCGAAGAAATTCGTGACAAAAGGCAAATTGTTGGTGGCAACCATGCCATGCTAAGTCTTTTGGGGCGAGAACTCGAGGTTGCCTGGAATCAGCCCAAATTCATCCTCGTCGATCATCAGCCGGAAGCCGTCCTAGACACTCTAGCTACTCGCCGCTGGGGCTGGCCGTTGGAGGCCTGCATCCAAGTTACGCGAGTCTTGCAGGAAGAATGCGATCGATTTCGAAACACAACTCAATGCTCAACATTAACCATCCCCTACGCGTCCCTCAAAAGCGACTCGGAGTCTGTTGTCACACAAATATGTGAGTTTCTCGAGTACACACCGAGTCCACAATCGATCTTGAACGCAAAACAGTTTCTAGATCAGGAATAGTCCTGACCACGGCTGATATAAAACGGTGATACTCTTGCTCACAATCGACGTCTGGTAAGCCATGGCGACGACTATCTGACAATCTGCAAACAAGAAACACAGTTGCTTTGAGGTTGGACCTTTTTTTCTGGTTGAAACGTCGTCCTAACTCACTCCCGTCACCAAAACCCGATGCGAGTTGTTTGTTCTGGGTTTACCAAAACCTCTCAACCGGCGGCGCTTCAGTATTCCCGACTTTGGCGGGCACTTATTCTGTGTTTGCGACGAGGATCAGTGCCCTGTTTCCATTTCGGATGCTGCTTTGGGCGACATCGTAGCGGAGGAACAGAGCGTAAGAACAGCGTAAGCGAAGAACGTAACGTGAGCTCGCCGCTTGTGCGGGCGATTACTACGGCGGGACGTGCTGGTTAGGTTTTTCATCCCGCTGCCAACTGGCGTTTTCGCTAAAACAGCGTATTGGAGAGGAATCGCGAATGTGCCGTGTTTTGTAGGGTTTTTAAGTTCGGGACGTGTTTGGGGGTCGTCCCGTGGTTTCGAGCCTTTGGCCCCGATTTGAGCCTTTGGGGGTGCCAACGAGCGTCGAGCACGTCCCGAGGTTTCGACCCCCTCAAAGTTTGACGACGCAAAAAACCCCCAAATAACCGCGTAGAAATGCAAAGACCCGCTGGGGTGAACCAGCGGGTCATTTATGGTTGAGGTCACCTTGCGGTGGCCTGGTTAGTGGAGGCGGACGAGATCGAACTCGCGTCACACGAGGACTGCTTCGGAGTAAAACAGGAGGGTGTGAACTGAGCGCACAGCTGAATGACGATAAATTTGCTTGTTTCCGCTCATCGAATACGGTGTTTCGCCGCACCGGTCACCCCCAGCGGTGCAAGTTAGAAATGGCGCGGATCTACAGGGTTGTACAACCGAAAGGTGTTCTGCTCGTCCACATTTAGTTGCGCTTCAATCTCAGTTTTAATAAAATATCAGAAGCGTGTGGCTTAGCGAGTTTGCAGCGTTTGGCTCGATCGACCATTTAGCTCTGCACCGTAGAAGTTCGCAGCTTTTTCGATCACGGCCGCCTCGTGCATGAACTGTTGACTTAAAACTCCAAAATGTGGATCTGGGCCGATCCTTCCTGGTAGACTCCCTGCACAAGAACTCGTCCATTGCCGTTGGCAGACTTTGAGACCAGCAGAGCGATGCGGCGGCCGTCGGGATGCAGGCTCAGGCTGCGGCCGTTTGGAATCGATGTGCTTTCAAAAAACGGCTTTTCGTTTTGTGGCGTCCAACACCAGACAAAGCCTTTGCCCGGAAACGCACAACTCGTAGCCATCACGAATCCGGCAGGATGGAAGATGGCGTCGTAAGCAAAACCATCGTCATTCTTGCCCATCTGCATTTCTCGCAAAAGCCGGCCGTCATCCCAGTCAAAGACCAGCACGCAAGGAAAGCCGGTACAGAATCCGCCGCCAGGAGTCTTCTGGCCCGCGCAGGCCAGTCGCGAACCGTCATGGTTGAAGCTCAGATGACGAACTCCACCGCACTCCTGAATTTTGTCCAACTGATAGAGAACGCGAGCGTCAAGTTCGCGGCGAACCGTCGCGGTCTCAATGTCCCAGTCGCGAATCACGCCTTTCAGATCGCCGGACACCAGCGATGATCCACGCGGATGAAAACAAAGGCTGAAGATCTTTTCGGGATGTGGCCACTCCTTGAGCAACTTGCCGTCGGCAGCCGACCAAATGCGTAGCATGCGATCATTGCCGCCCGAGGCAATCCGCTGTCCATCCGGGCTGACGGCGACAGCTCGAATCCAACCATCGTGACCAGCATCGTTTTTCCAGACAGGCGAGGGAGTTTCGTCCGCGTATTGCCAGACGGCGATCTGTCCCCATGAATCAGCCGAAACGATCCGTTCGGTTGTCGGAATGAATGCCAGACAAGGTACCCAGGCGTGATGGCCCAGGCACGGATTCAACCGCTTGATTTCATTACCGCTCACAGCCCAGCGCTGGATAGTGGCGTCGTATCCGCTGGCAATTAGGAACTTTCCGCATGGGCTGAACCTGGCCTGAAAGAGCTGTCGATCATATTCGATGACCTGCTTTGTGGGCTTCGGTGCGAATTCGGAAAGCAAGGTTGTGTCGTCCATTGAATAACTCCGCAAGGCTTACGCCAGTAACTCAGCAATCGGACCGCAATCATCGTGAGCCACCGGAAGTGGCTGACCCTGGTTGTCGTATTCCATTTTGTCTGGAGGCACTCCGATCGCTTTGAACCACGTATGAAACAGATGCCCGATGTCATACGGCTGGTCTTCGACAAAAGTGCCCTGATTATTGGTCTTTCCAACGACTACGCCTTTCCTGATTCCCGCGCCGGCCATGGCGATCGACCACGCTTCTGGCCAGTGGTCGCGACCGACGTGCGAATTGATTTTTGGAGTTCTCCCGAATTCGCTCATCACAATCACCAGTACGTTGTCCAGCATACTGCGCTGGTGTAGGTCTTCGATGAGTGCCGCAAACGGCTGATCGAACTGGCTAATCAAACTCTCACAGGCGTTGAAGTTGTCGCCATGACTGTCCCAATGATACGAATTGACCTTTACGAACCGCACGCCCGTTTCCAGAGTCCGCCGAGCCAGCAACAGATGACGTCCAAGTTCATGAGTCCCGTAGCGTTGGCGATCCTTGTCAGTGAAGGAGGATTCGTCAAACAGGTCATCGCGTTCCATGAGTTTCTGAGCCAGTTCATAGACATAGCTGTTGGCGTCGGTCCATTCCTTGCAACGTCCGACAGCGTAGCGATCATTAAACTTCTGACGCAGTTCATTGCGAAGTTCGTCTTCCTCCGGGCTGATGGATTTGTTTAACAGCAGATTGTCGGGTGGCTTGCCGTCGCCTAAGGCCAGAGCACCGTACTTAGCTCCCAGAAACCCGGCGTCGCTGGCCTTGAAACCACCGCCATAAGGTTTGATCCAGATATAGGGAGGCATGCCGCTACTTGTCGGCCCAAGTAGTTTGGCCACCGCCGAACCCAGATAAGGATACTCCACGCCTCGATTTTTCGGATCACCGCGATTGATTCTGGCGACGCCTGCGGAATGACTGTTGTCCTGAGTACATACGCTACGCAGCACGGCGAGGTGATGCATTTGTTTGGCCGTGTGCTGAAGCAACTCGCTCACGTGTATCCCCGGCACTGAAGTCGGGATTGCCCGGAACGGACCTCCGAATTCAGTGTTCGGCTTCGGGTCCCAGCTTTCCAGTTGACTCATGCCACCATCCAGCCAGATCAGCAGAACCTGCTTGTCGTTCTTCGCCAGTTCCTGGGCCACGCAAGGTTGCAAAAATGTGCACAGGCCGAGTCCTCCCACACTCGCTGCGCCGAGCATCTGTCGCCTTGAAAGCCGATGTTCCCATGGTTTGCAGAGTTGTCGTTGATTCATTGCGACGTCCGCTTTCGTTATTAGTGATTGACCACAAATTCCATCGAGGTGAGCATTGACCAGGCCCAGTTTGCGATCGCTTTTTCGCGACGGTCGTTGTGCTTCGTTAGCCATGCGGCAAGTTCGTTGCGTTCTTCGCTAGTTGGTCGGCGAGTGAACACTGACAGATACAGTTCATCCGCCAGTACTTCATCGCTGGTCATCGCCAGCAGACGGTCTATCAGATTACCGGATTGGCGCGATAACAATTGTAGTACCGAATTGTCGTTCAGGCTGAACAGCGCACCTTTGACGGACGGGTTGATCTGGTCTTCAGGTTCGCGAGGTTCATTGGCAAAGGCGGCCACAAATCGTGTGGTCAGTTCCGTAAGTTCCGCATTTGGTTTTCCGTCCACCGTCGCCTGTTGTAGACGTTCAAAATTGCCTGTCGCTTTAAGTGTGCTGTGCAGCAGTTGCTCGGCTATCATTCGCTTTTCATTAGCCAGTAGGTAACTCTGCGGACGGACCTGTTCAACATTCACAGAGTCCGCCGGAGTGTCAGCGTTGGCAGAAGCAACTGGGTAACGGCTGCTGCGCTGATAAGTCTGACTGAGTGCCAGTTGTTGCAGCATCCATCGAATGTCGTATTGATGCGCGACGAATTCCGACGCCAGCAGGTCCAGCAATTCCGGGTGCGACGGCGGGTTGCCGGAATGATGCAAATCCAGCGGATGCACGAGTCCTCGGCCCATCATCACAAACCACAAACGATTGGCGATGTTCCTGGAAAACAATGCATTCTGAGCTGCGGGCAACTCACCGGCCAGCAACGCCAGCACACTGACCGGCGCGGCGTCTTTTACTTGTTCAGGAACTGGTATCTCCGAACCAAACGGAACACGCGGTCCTGTTTCGTTCTGCGTGGGATCGAAAACGGAAATAAATTCGAGTCTCTCATTCATGGGCTTTTCCGTCACGGCGGGAACATCCGACCCGCTTTTGACCGCAAGATTAAGGTACACGGAATACAGTCCCTGGAAGTCTCGTTGCTTGTAGTCATCGATGAACAGATGATCATGGCACTGAGCACATTGCAGATCGGCTCCGAGAAACAATCGACCGACATCTCTCGTGAGTCCCGGATGATCGATGGGGTTCTGCCCATTCGCCTCGATGCGTTTGGCATAGAAGAATCCCGCGCCGCGACGATTTTCATCATTAGGATCGGGGTTCAGGACTTCGCGAGCCATCTGATCCCAGGGCTTATTCTGTTCAAATGCGTTGTGAAGATATTGCTTCCACTTCTCATGGTCGCCACGACGTTCCATCAACACGACATGGAACAGTTCCTGCATCCGCTGTGCATACGTCGGGGCAGCCAACAGTTGGTCAATCATTCGCGAGCGCTTGTCGGGATTGGTGTCGTCCAGAAAGTGGCGAGCTTCATCAGACGTCGGAATGCGCCCGGCCAGATCCAGCCAAATGCGTCTTAGAAACTCTGCGTCGTCGGCAAGCGGAGCAGGCTGCCCGCCGGCGAATCCTGCAGCAACCACTTCGTCAATTCGCACAGGCAAGGGACGCTCATCAGCATTCAAAAGCAACTGCAGAGCGTCGACGATGACAAAGCCTACGGTTTGATGGTTGTTGATGGTGATGGTCGTCTGAACTCCGCTTTCCAGCAGCACGTTGCCAACAGGTTTGAAATGCTGGCCCGATGGCAGTGGCTGAGTTTGATCCACGGCAAATTGTTTTTCGTAAGAACCGCTGGTGACGATCACGGGAACATTTTTAGCGCGGGTTTCGTGGGCTGAGTAGCTCATCAACAATTGATAGGTACCCGATTTCGGTACCTTGATTTGAAACGTAGCCGTCGTTCTACCGTCGCCTTGTGTTTTGTCGCTTGGCGTGCCGCTGAAGACATATCCGCTTCCGACGTGCGGTTTGAAATTCGCCGAGTGGGACCACTCACCCGTCAACTTCGCACTTGCATCATCGAGCACGATTCCCGGCAGCGTCTTTGCATCAATGAAACTGGCTGCTGATGGCAGTTCGGAGACGTCTGGCAATTCCAGAACCTGCTTCTGAGCCAACAATCGCTCGCGAAGTTTTGGATACGGCAGCCCCTGTACGGTCGCATCTATATTGGCTGCCAATGCTGCGGCGATCCCCGCGCTTTGCCCGATGATCATCCAAGTCCCTTCGATCCGCAGCGACGAAATTCCGACGTGCGTGCACGACAGAGCCACCGGCACAACCAGGTTGTCGCACTGTTCGAGTTTGGGCACAATGGAGCGATACGGGACGTGATAAGCGTAGCCCTGCTTAGGATTGGCTCGCCTTACTGGGAAGATCGTTCCCTCATTGATAACGCCCCCGCCTTTCAGAGCGATGCGTTGGCAGTCATGGGAATCGATCGGGAACGATGAGATTGCAATCGGGTCATCCTTCTCTGGCGTTTTGAGTATGTCCTTCTGGCTGATGACATACATCCCCTTCATTCTTCGCGACTCGCGGACGTATAGCGCGGGCGAGAAGTGGTCGTAACTCGCGAACTCGTCTTTGCACAACCCAAGCTTGGAATACCTCTCGCGAATGCTTGAGGGGACGGACAGATCAGTCTTCAGAAAGTGGATCAACTCGAGCGTGTATTGTTTATGTTTTTCCCAGATCTTCTTTCGTCCCTCTTCGTCCGCTGAATGCCACTCGTTTCCACCGCCGATCAAGCCCAGCGAGAATTGCCCGCCGATCGAGTTGTTGCCGTCAAGCTTGTCGCCGGGCAAAGGGTAAAGGTCAAAGCCGACACCTTTTTCTCCCGCCGTCAAAACTCGCCGGACGATCTCGAATACGGCCGGATCATAATTGGCCGGCTCGGGCATTGGCACGCGGTTGTCTGGAGCCTCGGTCAGGCAGAGCCGGAAGCTGTAAGTCATGACGTTCTTATCACCGGCTTCTTCTGGCCCTCCATCATCAGTTGTGAGCAGGGGCAACAGCCCACCTTCGTCGTCGAAGCCGTTGATGTTCATTTTCTTTTTCGGGTACTGCTTTCCGGCCAGCGACTCGCCGTATTCCTCACGGCCCTCACGTCCGATAGTCCAGTCCACACTCGCAGCCGCCATGAGGTCACCCTCATAGGTGCCGTCGACAAAGACCCTAGCAGTAAAAGCTCCGTTCTTGGTGACCAGCGACGTGATCCGTGGGCCGTCTTTCGTAACCGATTTTAGATATCGATTGGTCAGTACCTTCACACCAGCCTCATCGAGCATCTGCATCGTCACCCGCATGGCGACATGCGGCTCGAAGGTCCATAGAGCTTGGTCCTTTACCGATGGCTCGTAGGGAGCCTTAAGCCCACGACCGGTGTAATCCTTGACTACGCGAGTGTGCCATTCATCGAACAGGCCCATCACCGTACGGCGGACCATCTGGTTGGAGTCGCAGTGGCTCAACCCGCCAGTACTCATCCCGCCGACATGATCGCTCGGTTCCAGCAAAATCACCGAAGCCCCTTCGCGAGCCGCGGCGATGGCGGCACAGAAGCCGCCAGGCGTCGAACCATAGACAATGACATCGGCATTGTTTTCGGCCATTACTTTGTGACCAATGCTCGCGATCAAAGCCATCGTAATCAGGAAGCGTCGAATCAAGGGTATCATACGCAATTGCTTCATCCATCAAGATCGCATTGCTTGCACCAAAACTCTTCAAGCTCTGGGCTTGCGGGCGGCTAGGGTATATTCTTCATGACCTCGGTATTTCCTCCATCGATTGTATCCTAAGGCAGGATCATTTGCTCGCTCTTCGACGGAAGCGTGCAAGTGCGGAACATATTGGGACTTCTATGGGTGCCGCAGGAGTAAGTACTAAGTAGGGGCAGTCTGTTTTGTTGCTGAATCTGATATGTCACCGCCGCGAATGCGATCAGTTCTTAAGTAGGATGATCGGCAGAAGAATGTGCGAAGGGCGTGTGAGGTTATGATAGACCGTATTCACAGCGGTACCGCCAAGACGTAGGGACCGACGCCAAGTGGCAGGGACATCCGCATCAACTTATCCCTAGTTCTCTAGAAATGACACAACTACATTTTGGCAGATGAGGCGCAAATTAACGGATTTCACAGCCCATTTGACCAACTAAATGAGGTAGACTAAAGCTGAGTTTTAACGGCGCATGCGCCCGGGAATTACTAGTTCTGGCATCGGAAACCTAATCGTATTTCCTCGTGCTCGTGCTCGTGCTCGTGCTCAGCGCAGCGGTGCTCGTGCTCGAAAGGACTGTTATGAACGAACCAGTTTTCGATCACGAGAAACTCGATGTGTATCGTCTCTCGATTGATTACGTAGCGTTTTCGTACGCCATCGCGTCTCGTTTGACTGGCAACAATCGTCATGCTCGCGATCGATGGCTTCGCGCAGCTCAATCGATTCCGCTGAACATCGCGGAAGGAAATGGCAAGCATAGCTTGAAGGATCGTAGCCGTTTCTTCAACATCGCTCGCGGTTCCGCCCTAGAATGCGCTGCCATTCATGACATACTGACGGTGTGCCACGCGATTGATCCGGATGACAAATTGACCGGCAAATCGCAACTGTTGCGCTTCGTGGCAATGCTCACAAAGCTAGTCGCTCGGAATGAATCGGTTTCCGAAAATCCCACGGTGTGTCAAACTGCATTCGAGCAGGAGCAGGAGCACGAGCACGAGGTGGGGGTTCAAGGGTTGGAGGAACAGCACCGACAAAGTGGAGAGCAATCCAATCTCACGGTTGGGTTACTGGGTCGATCGTTGCGTGATCGTGATGCAATAGAGTTAGGGATCGTTCATATCGAGGATAAACGGGAACGGGCGAATCAAGTGAACAGAGGTCGATTGTCGTTGTCGAATCATGGCGGTGGAACCAAGTAAGGTGTACGTTTCCCAAGACGGAAACAAGTGGTCGCGACCTACGGTTCACCTACAGCAGTTGTGATCCCAGGTGGTTGAAGCCGAACAAACACACGCGACGTAAAACGGCGCTGCCCCAGGTGATCAATGGCGAAGCTTGGATCGGTCTTCAACCGCCGCACCACACAGCCTCCAGTTGCTATCGCGTGGAATCAACGTCCTGAAGTTATCTTGCGCTGGTCTTACTTCGCTGGTGCAGTCTGCGCGCTGCGGCGTTATACTAAAAGTCATCCGGCCTCATTACCCACCTACGTTTGTAAAGCTTGCAGATGTTTTCAATCTATGGGAGACCGCAGCGATTGTGTTCTGGTTGGACACGACGCGAACTCTTGACCGTGGGAGGCTTGGGATTGGGAGCCGTCCGACCGTGCTCTTGCAACTACACTAAAATTGCCAAAAACGCTAACCGTTTTCGGATTGTTGAGCACTGGAAAAGGCCGCAACTCAAGGCTCGCATGCTGCTTGGCAAAAACTGAAATCGTTTGTGATTTAATGAATCCTCCTATGCAAGATCAAACACTTGACGACGACGAGCAGGACCGGTTGAACCGGCTCGATCTTCCTACATCCTCGAATGAGACAAATGTCGACGTTACTCGCTGGCAGGCTGATGAGGATCAGGAGTCGGCGGCTAAACTCTCCGAACAAATCGTTGGACCATCGGCGCCACTTGGCTATGAAATTGTTGGGGAGCTAGGGAGGGGTGGAATGGGGGTCGTCTACCTAGCGCGCGATGTAAATCTTCATCGTTCGCTCGCCATCAAGATGATCCTTGGTGGACAGTACACACACCCGGCCGCACAAGCTCGATTCTTGATGGAGGCTGAAGCAGTAGCGATGCTCTCGCATCCATGCATCGTTCAGGTCTATGAATTCGGTCGACATTTAGATCAACCATTCTTTGCCCTCGAGTACATCGACGGTGGTTCCCTTGCGACGCGCATTCGTACGCATGCTTTTTCACCGCGTGAAGCGACTCAATTGATGCTCCAACTTGCAGAAGCCATCTCCGCGGCACATGCCAAAGGTGTCGTGCATCGAGACCTGAAACCCAGCAATATCCTATTGACGGCATCCGGCGTCCCGAAGATTGTCGACTTTGGTTTAGCGAAGATAGGGCAGTCCGACCTGACAGTTACAGGGGCGATCATGGGTACTCCCAGCTACATGAGTCCTGAACAAGCCGCGGGTCGAACCGCCGACATTGGAACCGCCACGGACATCTATTCGCTAGGAGCGATCTTTTTCGAAATGTTGACCGGCAGAACGCCTTTTATTGGTAAATCGGCATCGACGGCGATTCATCTCGTTTTGACAGCCCAGCCCCCGCGACTTCGAAGTATCTCGCGCGCACTTCCTCGCGATTTGGAAACGATCGTCGAAAAATGTCTTTTAAAGAATCCCGATCAACGCTACTCGACCGCAGAATCGTTGGCATACGATCTTCGAGCATTTCTCGAAGGTCGACCCATACGCGTGCGACCGATCAGTATCGTTGAGCGAACTGGGAAATGGATGCGACGTAATCCCGGAGGAGCCCTTGCTGGAACCGCGAGCATCGTCATCGCAATCAGCTTTGGGCTGCTCCTTCAACATCAACGTGCGCAGCGGAAAACGGATCAAGTACTTGCCGAGGCCAAACTAGAGCAACAGCGAATCGAAACCCGCGCAGAGTCACTGGTCCAGGCACTGCTCAATGCAGATACTGCTTCGGTTCCTTTTCTTGTTTCGGAAATGACCGAGTTTCGGGATTCCATGGCTGGCATGCTTCGTCAAACGGCTTTGGAACCGATCGAGACTAAACATGGACTTCATGCTCGACTAGCTCTGATCCCTAGCGAGCCTATCCGATCCGAAGAAGTGATTCCTTACTTGCTGAAGTGCAAACCTCAGGAACTAAAAACACTTTGTGTGATGCTGACGGAACGCTCTGCTTTAGTGGCCCCTGCACTTTGGGAGACTCTGTTGGATCATCGCACATCCATGCAGGAGCGAGGTAGGGCAGCTTCGGCACTGGCGACGTGGAATAGCCAGGATAGCCGATGGCAAACTGTAGCCGAACCGATTGTCGAATGGCTCGTCCAGGAGAATCCGATCGAAGTCGAATATTGGGCCACCGCGATGCATCCCATCCGCGATTATCTCTTACCGCCTCTGGTCGCTCGATATCGAGCTGCTAGACAAAGACTCGACTCGGAACAGATCAAGATTTCCGATCTGGTTGCCGAAGCGTCGGCGCACGAGATCACTGCAAGGCTGCTCGCACAGTTTGTCGCCATGAATCCCGCGACGCTCGCCGACCTTGCACAGTTCCTCGATGTTCGTCATGTCCCCTACTTTCGTGAAGCCCTGGCGTCTAATTGCGACTCTG
This sequence comes from Planctomycetia bacterium, assembly GCA_031412515.1. Classification (GTDB taxonomy): domain Bacteria; phylum Planctomycetota; class Planctomycetia; order Pirellulales; family Pirellulaceae; genus Aureliella. The sequence goes on from JANODD010000257.1 coordinate 34,717, forward strand.
TGGCCATTCACTTGAAGGGTCTGATTCAGCAGGAGAGCAGCGCGTCCGATGATCCGCTGTCGCGCGAGGCGGTAGGCATACGGCGTGCGAATGCAGCGGCAACCCTGCTCATGCTCGGTGAGCCCACGGTTGCTTGGCCGTTGTTGAAACAGGGACCCGATTGCACGACGCGTAGTCATTTGATCATGCGGCTCGGAGAAGTGGTTGAAGATCCTGCAATCCTATTCACTGAGCTCAATTCTGAGACTGACATTTCGATACAGCGATCGATCGTCCTTGTTCTTGGCGATCTACGTCGCCGACCACTGGCTGAACCGATGACCCTCGCGATCGAGAATCGGCTGACGTCTCTATTTCAGTCGCACCAGGACACGGGAATTCATAGTGCGATCGAGTGGTACTTTGCGTCGCCCGTGGACAAGTCCCAACAATCTAGTTTTGAGGGAATCGAGCGGATTAAAGGCGTTCTCAGTAGTTCATCGATACCTACCGATCGAAATTGGTTTGTGAACCAACAAGGTCACACTTATAGCATTGTCAGGGGGCCGGTCGAGTTCTCGATGGGCTCTCCGTCGATCGAACCCGATCGCTTCGAGGACGAGACATCGCACAGAAAACGCATTGGTCGAAGTTTTGCGATCGCGACACATGAAGTCAGCCGCTCGGAATACGCAAAATTCAATCCCAAGTTTCAGGGAATCACGACGTATAGCCCGTCAGATACCTGTCCAGTGGTAGGTGTAAATTGGTTTGACGCAGTGGCTTATTGTAATTGGCTGAGCCATCGTGAAGGAATTCCGGAAGATCAATGGTGCTACCTACCCAATGGCGATGAAGAATATGCCGAAGGCATGCAGATCAAGCCCAACTACACGGAGTTGATCGGATACCGATTGCCGACGGAAGCCGAGTGGGAATATGCATGCAGAGCTTCATCGACGACAGCGAGATATTTTGGTCATGGCGACAAGTTGTTGGATCGCTACGTCTGGTATTTGCAGAATGCGCAGAATCGTACATGGCCCGTTGGCAATTTACGTCCCAATGATCTGGGACTATTCGATATGCTTGGCAATGCAATTGAATGGGTTAACGATCCCAGTATCCGCGTTGGCTATGACGTCGCACACTTCGAAGACAACTTCTTAAAAAAATTCTTGGTCGTCGAGAACCGCCCCGAACGATTTCTTCGTGGAGGTTCTTTTCTGGATGCCCTTTCGGACTCTCGAGCAGCTTACCGCAACGTCAACCGTCCAGACGTCCGCTATAGCTCCAATGGTTTTCGCACCTGCAAAACGATCCTTTTCAGCAATGACTAAAGCAATCGAACTGCCAAGTAGAATGCGATCGAGTAAGAATTGCCATCACGAGTGGTAACTGGGAGAAACTGGAACAACACTATGATTTTTGTAACTCCCACCGGTGGGACGCGCCAGTGTGACATGCATCCCTCCAAAAAGCCGCCGGTTGGGGTGACCGGTGCATCGAAAAATGTGGCCGAAAGACGACGCACTTCGCCACGCTAACGGGTCAGTTTCCGATACAACTAGATTCTTACCTTTCACAGAAATGATGCAGTATTCCACCTTGATCCGGCGGTACGCATGGCGTCGCCCAAGCGACGGGCATTAAATCGGTGTGATTCCTGCAAGCGATATGCCGCAGGCGATGAAGCTCTAGCATGCCATTTTTGCCACGCGAAATCTGTTCCAGCTCAATTCGTCGTTCTTCCCTCGTCAGATTGGAATTGCTCGTATGCTCCGTCGCCGTTTCGCCTCTGTTATGCTAGTCGAAATGAAAGAGCTGCTTTGGATTATTCTATCATTGTGGTTTTTGCTTCCGCCACTGCCCGCTTTCGGCCTAATACGGACGAGTTCAACACGCAGTTCTACTTTCCGTAAATCTTTTTCGATTACTCACCGAGGTTTCAATGTTCGTACAAGTATGGATTGCCAGTTTCGTCCTTAGCTCAACCTTTGTTGTCCCAGCCGATCGTTCCGTAATCCCAGAAAAGTCGATTGCCCAAAAAAAGGAATTGCTATTCTCAGATGACTTCGGAGGAACGGAACCAGCCAAGGTCTGGCACGAGGTCGTTCCAACGTTTGTGGTCGAGAATGGTGTGATCAAAGGAACCCAGACTCGAGACAAGGACATAGAAGCTTCCGGTGGAAAGCCTGCAAGTAAAGCGCATGCAGCAGTACATGGCCTTGAGATTCCAACCAAGGATAGCATTGTCGAAGTCAGAATCCGGTTTGAAGGTGCAACGATGATCGATGTCGAGTTTGATGATCGCAAGTTTACAGGAGCGCACTACGGCCACATTTGCAGAGCTCAAGTACGTCTTACTGGCGTCACAATCATAGATGAACGGGACGGTGGCATGCGTAATGACATTTATGAAATGAAGAAGGACCCGGCGCGGAAGGCTGAGGTTGCGAAACTTCTTGCAGGTCGAAGTGTCACTTATCCCAAGAAACTTGAATCTGGTAAGTGGTATACGCTCGCTGTCGAGACAATTGGCGACGAGATGCGAGTCACAATCGATGGGGAGCCTTCGGGCTATCTCAAGTCGTCAGGCATAGGGCACGCGACGAAGTCCAAGATCGAGCTCGGTGTCGCAGGAAAAGACGGATTGTTCGACGACATTAAGGTATGGAACGCGGAACCCGCCAAG